>JAGRMG010000011.1 GCA_020441385.1 Paracoccaceae bacterium | reverse complement strand
TCGCGCCGATGGAAATCAGCGCGATCGGCAGGGCCGCCTGCGCCAGCATGGAGAGCGGCGCCAGCACCGGCCCTGGGATCGTCCGGCCGCTCAGCCCGACCAGCACGCCGGCGATGCTGGCCAGAAGTAACGGGTTCAGCGCCACTTTCAGCACCGTGCCGCGCAGCCCCAGGCTGTTGCCGCGCGACAGGGCGGAAACGGCGAACAGGTTGGCCACCGGCACCGCCATGCCCACCGCCACCGACAGGAGCGCCGCGTTGCCGCGGCTGAGCGAGGCCAGCGCAACAAAGCCCAAGGCGGTGTTGAAACGCCAGGCGGTCTGCCAGGCGCCGGCGAAATCCAGGAACCGCGCCGGCCCAAGCCGCCGCGCCCCCCAGCCGATCGCCAGCCCGGCCAGCAGGATCGCCCAGACCGCGGGGCCGATACGGGCCAGGTCGGCCGGGGCGATGGGCCGGCCCGAGGCCGCCACGAACAGCAGGGCGGGAAACAGGATCTCGAAGTTGAGCCGGTCCAGCCCCTGCCAGGCATTGGCCGACAGCCGCTTGCGCAACAGCCCGCCAAGCGCCACCAGCAGGAAGATGGGCGTCAGGCCCAGAAGGATGGCGCCGAAGATCATCGCCGGTCGGTGGCCCGGGTCACAGCAGGCGCAACCATTTCAGCACGGCGATGGAAACCACGCCCAACCCAGCCATGCCGGCGCAAAGAAGGGCGAAGGCGAGCGGGCTTTGCACTCCCGGCATGCCGCCCACATTGACCCCGAACAGCCCGGCCAGAAACCCCAGCGGCAGGAACACCGCCGCCACCAGAGACAACACGTAGTTGTTGCGCGCCAGTTGCGCGGTAACGTCGGCATGGGTGGCCTCGTGCAGCGCTTCCAGTCGCGCCTTGAGCGATACCAGCACCTCGTTGGAGAGCGCCATCAGGTTGACCGGCTCGCGCAGCCTGATCCGGTGGGCATCGTCGAGAACCCCGGTCTCGACATCCTGCAACCGTTCCAGCGCCTCGGCCTGCGGGATCGTGTAGCGCAGCATGCGGATCACCTGGCGGCGCGGTTGCCGCAGTTCCGAGATCTCGGGCATCGCGTCGGTTTCCTCAAAGCGAAGCTCCAGTTCCTCGGTGATCGCGTCGATCTCGAGCACCTTGTCATGCGCCCGGCGCGCCAGACGCCGCACCAGTTCGGCCAGGAAGTCGCCGACATCGCGCGGCGCCCGGCCCTCGCGACAGGTCTGGGCGATGTCCTGCAAGGCATGGACCCGGACCTTGCGCACCGTCACCACAAGCGTTTCGGTGACCCACATCCGCACCGAGACCATCATTTCGGCCTGGTGCCCGGGGTCCGGGTTCACCGCCCGCAGGTTCAGGATCAGCCCGCCATCGAACGCGTCGCAGCGCGGCCGCGTCTCGGCGTGCAGCAGCGCCTCGGCCGGGATCTCGGGCAGGTTGGCCTGGGCCCAGGGTGCCAGATCGGGATCGCTCAGGTCGAAATGGAACCAGCGCCAGGCGCCCGGCCCGTTCGGCGCCATGTCCGGCGCGGTTTCGGTCCGGCCATCGGCCAGGATGTCGCAGACGAAGATTGGCAAGCGGGTCTCCAACCGGCGGGGGCTGGTCGCTTTCTAAGGCGTGTGAGGCCGGAATGGAATCGGTTATTGGCGACCCGTGCATGCCGGCAATGGCGCGGGCGTCAGGGCCGGGCTGCGCACAGGCGCCGACCCGACCCGCCCCTGCGCCGTCACATCGCCGCCGCCAGCCGCGTGCCCTGGTCGATGGCCCGCTTGGCGTCCAGTTCGGCGGCCACGTCGGCGCCGCCGATCACATGGCAGCCGATGCCCCGGGCGATCAGCGCATCGGCCAGCGACCGTTCCGACACCTGGCCCGCGCACAGCACCACGGTATCGGCCTCGATCAGCTTCGGGTTCTCGCGCGCCTCGCCAAAGCTGATGTGCAGACCGGTTTCGTCGATGCGTTCGTAGTTCACGCCCCCGACGAACTCGACCCCCTTCATCCTGAGCGCGGCGCGGTGAATCCAGCCCGTCGTCTTGCCCAGGCGCTTGCCCAGCGGCTCGGACTTGCGCTGAAGCAGCGTGACCTGGCGTGCGGGCGCCTGCGGCTGCGGCCCGTCCGGGGCCAGGCCCGCGCGATGTTCGGCCGGATCGGTGACACCCCATTCCTTCATCCATTCCGGCAGATCGAGGGTCGGCGACACGCCCTCCTGGACCAGAAATTCGGACACGTCGAACCCGATACCGCCCGCGCCGATCACGGCGACGCGCTTGCCCACCGCCGCCCTGCCCCGCAGAACGTCGATATAGTTCACCACGTTCGGGCCGTCCTGGCCCGGGATCCGCGGATCGCGCGGAAGCACACCGGTGGCGATGACGATCTCGTCATAGCCGGCCAGGTCGTCGGCGCCCGCCTCGGTTCCAAGCCTCACGGTGATTCCGGCCTCGGCCAGCATTGTCGCGTACCAGTCGACAAAACCGCGAAACTCTTCCTTGCCCGGCACGTTCTTGGCCATGTTCAACTGGCCGCCGATTTCATCGGCCTTGTCGAACAGCGTGACCTTGTGCCCGCGTTGCGCCGCCGTCAGCGCCGTCGACAGCCCGGCGGGTCCGGCGCCCACGATGGCCACGGTCTTCGCGCGTCCGGCCTTGCCGATCACGAGTTCGGTTTCGTGGCAGGCCGTGGGGTTGACCAGGCACGAGGTCAGCTTGCCGCTGAAGGTGTGGTCCAGGCAGGCCTGGTTGCAGGCGATGCAGGGGGCGATGGTGGCGCCCCGCCCCACCGCCGCCTTGGCCACGAAATGCGCATCCGCCAGCATCGGGCGCGCCATCGAGACCATGTCGGCGCAGCCGGTGGCCAGCACTTCCTCGGCCACCTCGGGCGTGTTGATGCGGTTGCTGGTGATGATCGGGATGCCGACCTTGCCCATCAGCTTTTTCGTGACCCAGGCAAAGGCGGCGCGCGGCACGCTGGTGGCGATGGTGGGAATGCGCGCCTCGTGCCAGCCGATGCCGGTGTTGAGGATCGTCGCGCCGGCCTTCTCCATGGCCTGCGCCAGTTGCACCACCTCGTCATGGGTCGATCCGTCCGGCACCAGGTCGATCATCGACAGGCGGTAGATGATGATGAAATCGCTGCCGACCGCCTGCCGGGTGCGGCGTACCACCTCAAGCGGCAG
This sequence comes from Paracoccaceae bacterium, assembly GCA_020441385.1. Taxonomy (GTDB): domain Bacteria; phylum Pseudomonadota; class Alphaproteobacteria; order Rhodobacterales; family Rhodobacteraceae; genus JAGRMG01. The sequence goes on along the minus strand of JAGRMG010000011.1, from coordinate 4,759 downwards.
GCGCATCCGGTTTTCGTAAGACCCGCCCCAGCGGTCCGTGCGCCTGTTGGTGTGGGTGACGAGGAACTGGTTGAGAAAATACCCTTCCGAACCCATGATCTCGACCCCGTCGTAACCGGCCTGTTGCGCGAGAACGGCGGCATTGACGATGTCGGCGATCTGTTTCTCGATCCCGTCCTCGTCCAGTTCGGCGGGCGCAAACGGCGAGATCGGCGACTTGATCGGGCTGGGTGCGACGCATTTCGGCCCATAGGCATAGCGGCCGGCATGGAGGATCTGCATGGCGATCCGGCCGTCCGCCCGATGCACGCGATCGGTGATGACGGCATGGTTCTTCACGTCGTCCGCGCTGGTCATCATCGAGGCGCCCGGCAGCACCGACCCTTCGAGGTTCGGCCCGATGCCGCCCGTCACCATCAGCCCGACGCCGCCGCGCGCGCGTTCGGCGTAGAATTCGGCCACGCGGTTCCAGTCGCGGGTTTCCTCGAGCCCTGTATGCATCGAACCCATCAGCACGCGGTTCTTCAGCGTGACAAAGCCCAGATCCAGCGGCGCAAGAAGGTGGGGGTAATCGGTCATCGGAATCTCCATTGGTCGGCGCGACCTTTGCTTGACGCGCGCGTCATGTCACGCCGAACGCCGCGTCACGGGCCCGCGCGGCACCGGCGGCGGGCCGTGCGGCGCGGCGATCCCGAAGGTCGGCATGCCGATTTTGGGGCCAACTAATATTTCACAGCACGTTTAGAGATTGACAGCTAAAGTTTCAAAAGACACGATATTCGCGAGTTCCGATCTGGAAGGGCGCGCATGGGCGAATCGAATGCAGGGCGAAATGCGGGTGGCGTGCCGGCGGGGCAGCGGGCCGATGCGGCGGTCGGTCGGCCGTGACCGCGGCGCCCATGATATTCACCGGGCAGACCCGCGACGGGCCGCGCCGCGTGGAGGTCGCGATCGACAATCTGGTCATCGCCGGATGGACCGGCCGCGACCCTGCCGCCGTCGAGCATCACATTGCCGAACTCGAGGCCCTGGGGGTGGCGCGGCCGAAACGGACGCCGATGTTCTATCGCGTGTCCAATCATCTGCTGACCCACGCGCCGCACATTCAGTTGATGGGCGGGGAGTCGAGCGGCGAGGCCGAGATCGTCCTTCTCGATCTGGAAGACGGTCTATGGGTCGGGGTCGGGTCGGACCACACCGACCGGGCGGCCGAGGTTCACGGCGTCACCCTGTCCAAGCAGATGTGTGCCAAGCCGATGGCGCGCGACTTGTGGCCCTATGATGAAGTCAGCCCGCACTGGGACCAGCTTGTCGTGCGGTCCCACGCATGGAAGGACGGCAAGCGCCGGCTCTACCAGGAGGGGCGGGCCGGCGAGTTGCGCACGCCCGGATCGCTGCTGGATGCGCTGGCGCGCGAGGGCGGGCGGCGTCCGGGAACGCTTGCCCTGTTCCTGGGAACCTTCGCCGCGATCGGGGGCGTGGAGTCCGCCGACCGTTTCGATTTCGAGCTGGAAGACCCCGTACTCGGCCGCAAGATCGCCGGAACCAGCAGCTTCGAACAGCTCGCGGTTGCCGGATGAAACAACGCATGGAGTGAAAGACGATGCAGAAAGGCAAGCCGCACAAGGAATTCTTCAAGCTGGACATGACCGAGGGCTGGCAGGTGCCGGACGGCTACCCCGACGGTATCGAGCAGAAGATCCTGGCCAGCGATATCGACGAGACCGGCAAGTCCGGCGGGCGCAGCCGCATCCTGAGGTTTCAGCCGGGTGTCTACACCACCAGCCCGTTCGTGCATGACCACTGGGAGGAGGTCTTTCTGTTCCAGGGCGACCTGACGGTCGGAAACGACGCGAACGGCGAAGGCGGAGAGCGTTTCGACGCCCCGACATATGCCTGCCGTCCGCCCGGCGCCCATCACGGGCCGTTCAAATCCGAAAACGGCTGCATGCTGTTCGAGATACACTATTACGGAAGCTGAACCGGAAATCGGCGGGCCGAGCTTGTTCGGCACAATCTGGAAAAACGGGAGGGAATCATGAAATCAGCGTTCGGGATGATCAGGAAATTGGGCGCGGGCGCGGCATTGATCGCCGCGCTGGGCGCGACATCGGCATTTGCCGAGGACGCCTACAAGATCGGCCTGGCGGTTCCGGTTACCGGCGGCGCGGCCGATGCCGGCAAGCGCGAGGCGATCGGCGCCAACGCCGCGGTCAAGGCCATCAACGATGCCGGCGGCATCAATGGCCACAAGGTCGAGATGTACTTCGCCGATACCGGCGGCAACCCGCAGGACGCGGTGAACGCCATACGCAAGCTGACCGGTGACGACAACGTGCTGGCCATCGTCGGGCCGCATTATTCGGGCGTCGCCGAGGCCACCTTCCCGCTGGGCAACCGGCTGGGCATCGTGCAGATCGCGACCGCGTCGTCAAAGCCGGGCGTCGCCGCGGCCAACCGCCCCTTCGCGTTCCGCAACACGCTGACCGAGGACAAGGTTGCCGAGGCGGTGGTCGCCAAGCTCAAGGAACGCTACAATCCCAAGAAGGTGGCGATCATCACCGACATCAAGGATGCGGTTTCCAGGTCGATCGGCACCAACGTGCTGCCGCCGGTTCTCAAGGCCGCCGGTATCGAGGTCATCAACGAGGACGATCAGGTGACGTTCCAGACCGGCGATGCACAGTTCACCGCGCAGATCACCAAGCTCAAGGCGATGAACCCCGACGCGGTCGGCCTTGGTGCGCTGGGGCCGGATGCGCTCAATATCATCACCGAGGCGCGGCGCCAGGGCATGACGCAGCCGTTCTTCGGCACCGCGCCCCTGCTGGAAGGCAACATCCCGGAAAAGGGCGGTGAAGGCGTCGCCGGAACCGTGGCCGGCACCATCTGGGACTTCTCGCTTCAGGACGAGCGCAGCGAACAGTTCCGCGCCGAGTACGGCGATGTCGCAAAGACCCTCTATACCGGCGAATTCACCGCCCGGCCGGATTACTATGCGGTGAATTCCTACGATGCCGTCATGATGATCGCCGCCGCGATCCGCGACAAGAACATCGCGCCGGGCGATGATGCCGTCGAGGAAGGCCGCACCGCCATCAAGGACTATCTGGCGGGGCTGACCTCGTTTGACGGGGTGGCGTCCAAGGGGTTCAACGATGTCGGCGACGGCGTCAAGACGGTCCACGTCTTCGAGATCGTGGACGGCCACTGGGCACCCATGAAGTAGCGCCACGCGCCAGCGTTCGAACCGGGCGAGACATGTTCGTACAACAATTGATAAACGGGCTCACGCTCGGCAGCACCTATGCGCTGATCGCGCTTGGCCTGACCCTGGTGCTCGGGGTCTTCAACAAGCTCAACATCGCGCATGGCGACGTGTTCATGTTCGGTGCGTTCACGGGATTGGCGGCGGCGGGCCTTGGGGCATCGCTTGCCGTCGCCATCCTTGCCGGCATGGTCAGCGCCGCGATCATCAACGTGCTGATCGAACGCTTTTGCTTCCATCCGCTGCGCAACTCGCACTTTCTCGCGCCGATGCTCAGCACCATCGCCTTCGGGATCATGTTGCAGAACATCGCAACCCAGATCTGGGGGGCCGATCCATCGCGGTTTCCGAATGTGGAAACAACCACGCAATACGAGTTCGGCGGCATACTCCTGTCGTCGGTTCATGTGGTGATCCTGGTCGTTTCCATCGCGCTGATGATCGCCATCGACCTGGGAATCCACCACACCAGAATGGGCCGCGCGCTGCGCGCCACGGCGATCGACGGCGAGATCGCCGGCCTGCTTGGCGTGAATACCGGCAAGGTGATCTTCTTCACCTTCCTGACCGCCGGCGCGCTGGCCGGCATCGCCGGCGTGCTGACCGCCAATGTCTATTCCCAGATCACCCCGCATATCGGCATCCGCCAGGGCCTGATCGGGATGGTGGCGATGGTCATCGGCGGAATGGGCAATCTGCGCGGCGCCATGGTCGGCGGCATCGCCATCGGCATCATCGAGATCCTGAACGACGCCTATCTCGGCGCCGGCTATCGCGACCTTGTGGTGTTCTCGCTGTTCTTCGGGTTTCTCATCGTCAAGCCGGACGGGCTCATTCCGCAGAATAAGGGGGCGCGGGCGTGAGCGTCTACATGGAAGGCGTTCTCGCGATCATGGGGATCAACATCCTCATGGCCTACAGCGCCTATATCATCATGGCCACCGGGCAGCTTTCGCTCGGCAATGCCGGGTTCATGGCGATCGGGGCCTATTGCTCGGGCTATCTGACCACCGTTACCGGCATGACGCTGATACCGGCGATCCTGATCGGCGGCGTCACGGCGGGCGCCATGGGCATCGTTCTGGGCATACCCGTCCTGCGCTTTCAGGGGTTCTTCCTGGTCCTGGCCACGCTCGGTTTCGGCGAGATGATCCGCGCGTTCTTCATCAACTTCGAACCGACCGGCGGCGCCTATGGCATGCGCGGCCTGTTCGGCGCCGACGCCTACATGATCGGCGCGTTCGTCCTCGTGCTGACCCTGCTGATCTGGCTGCTTGAACGCTCGCGGATCGGCCGGGCCTTCGATGCGGTCGCCGCCGACGAGGAAGCGGCGAGCGGGATCGGCATCAATGTCCGCATGATCAAGGTCGCGGCCTTCGCGCTGGGGGCGCTTATCGCCGGAATGGCCGGCGGGCTTTACGGCCACTACCTGCTCTACATCGAACCGGGCAACTTCACGTTCCTGATATCGGCCATGGCGGTTCTGTTCGT
>JAGRMG010000137.1 GCA_020441385.1 Paracoccaceae bacterium | reverse complement strand
CCGCGCCGGCAGCCGCGTGGCCGTCAGCAATGGCACGGGCTACGCCCCCGGCCAAAGGCGCCCCCGGCCAGACACATTCCGCGAAAGTCCCGTGCAGGGATTCATCCTGCCGAAATCCGGCTCAGCCCCGCCGGCGTCGGCGCCGCCCCGCCGCCGCATCGCCGCCGCCGGTGTTGAAGCTGACATCGGGCAGCGCCACGACCCTGGCCAGTTCCGGGAACGGGTCGGTGGCGTGCGGGATCGCGTTGGCGGCAACGAAATGTTCCTGAAACCGCGGTTCGATGGCGGTTTCGACCTTGGTTATCTCGCCCACCACCCGCTCGATCTCGGCGCGCGCGGCGATGTTGCACAGCGCGATGCGCGCGCCGGTGCCCGCGGCGTTGCCGGCGCTTGTCACCTTGTCCAGCGGCGCGTCGGGGATCATCCCCAGCACCATCGCGTGCCTGGTCGAGATATGCGCGCCGAACGCCCCGGCCAGCACCACGCGATCCACCCTGTCGACGCCCATTTCGTCCATCAGAAGGCGGGCGCCCGCATAGAGCGCCGATTTCGCGAGCTGGATGGCGCGGATGTCGCCCTGGGTGACGGCGATGCGCGGCCCGCCCGTCGCGCTGGCATCGTGGATGACATAGGCATGGGTGCGCCCTTCGGGAACACAGAGAGGGGTGCCGGTCTGCTGCGCCGATCCGATCAGGCCCGAGGCGTCCAGCAGCCCCGCCATGCGCATTTCGGCCACCGCCTCGATGATGCCCGATCCGCAGATGCCGGTGATGCCGGTGGCGGCGGTCGCGGCGGCAAACCCTTCCTCGTCCGACCACAGGTCAGACCCGATCACCCGGAACCGGGGGATCTTGGTCGCGGGGTCGATCTCGACCCGTTCGATGGCGCCCGGCGCTGCGCGCTGCCCGGCGCTGATCTGGGCGCCCTCGAAGGCGGGGCCGGTGGGCGAGGAACAGGCCAGGACGCGGCGCCTGTCGCCCAGCAGCAGTTCGGCATTGGTGCCGACATCGACCACCAGCACCAGGTCGTCTGACTTGCCCGGTTCCTCGGACAGCGCCACGGCGGCGGCATCCGCACCCACATGCCCGGCGATGCAGGGCAGGATGTAGACCTGCGCGTTGTCGTTGATCGCGCCAAGGCCCAGTTCGCGGGCCTGAAGCGACATGGAACTCGATGTCGCCAGCGCGAAGGGCGCCTGGCCCAGTTCGACCGGATCGAACCCCAGCAGCAGATGGTGCATGACCGGGTTGCAGACGAACACGCATTCGAAGATCCGCGCCGGCTCGATACCGGCCTCCTGCGCGACGGCGCGCGCCAGGTCGTCTATCGCCTCGCGCACGGCCTGTGTCATCTCGGCATCGCCGCCCGGGTTCATCATCGCATAGCTGACCCGGCTCATCAGATCCTCGCCGAACCGGATCTGCGGGTTCATGACGCCGGCGGACGCCTTGACCTCGCCGTTGCGCAGGTCGCACAGATGCGCCGCGATGGTGGTCGAGCCAAGGTCGACGGCCAGGCCGTAGATGCGCTCTTCGGTGAAACCGGGCCAGATATCGAGAATGCGCGCCGGGCCGCCGCGATGGTCGCGGTGCAGCGCCACCGTCACCTGCCACTTGCCCTTGCGCAGCGCCCCTTGCAGCCGGGCGAGGACGGGCAGGGGGGCCGTGACCTCCTCGATCTGCCATTCCTCGCGCAGGGCGCGCGCCAGGCGTTCGAGATCGCCGGTCGGTTCGTGCATGTCGGGTTCGGCCACCTCGACAAAGCGCAGATGCGTTGCCGGGTCCATGACGATGGTCCGCGCCGTGGCCTCCTTGCGCACCACCTGGCGGTGGACCTGGCTTTCGGGGGGCACGTCGATCACGATGTCGCCCTGCACCCTGGCCTGGCAGCCCAGCCGGCGGCCCTGCTTCAGCCCGCGCTTGTCCTTGTAGCGCTGCTCGACCGCGTTCCAGTCCGACAGGGCGCCCTCGCGCGCGCTCAGGCCATGTTTGGAAAACTCGCCATAGCCGGGGGTGATCTGGCATTTCGAACAGATGCCTCGCCCGCCGCAGACGCTGTCCAGATCGACGCCAAGCTGGCGCGCCGCCGTCAGGACGGGCGTGCCGACCGGAAAGCGCCCGCGCTTGCCCGAGGGTGTGAAGACGACGAGAGGGTCGGCGGGATCGTTGCTCATCGGGGGGCCTTCCTGTTGCGCGTGAGGGGACAATATGGCGCCCGGCGGAAAGGGAAAGGCGGGCAGCGGCGAATTCGCGCGCGACTGCGTCATTTTGCCCGCGTTTCAGCCCCCCGCGCGGGTCCGGTACCAGTTCAGGACATGCACCCGGATCGCCGAGGCGAGGCCGGTTTCAAGATTGCGCGCCGCGTCGATTTCGGCGGCCAGCACGTTGATCGGCTTGCCCTCGCTTTCGGCGATCTGCCGGAAGGCGCGCCAGAACGCGTCTTCCAGCGACACCGAGGTGCGATGCCCGCGCAGGGTAAGCGAGCGTTTGACCGGGCGGCCGGTCATCCGCCGCTTGACGGGTCGTCCGTTTTCAGCCCGTCAAGGTCGCGGCGGGCCTTGTCGGCGCGCGCGCGTTCGAGGTCGCGTTCGGCCTTGCTACGCCCGAATTTCACCGCGTTCTCGTCGGCGCGGGCCTTGCCGGCGGCCCTCGCCTTCATCTTGCGAAACCGGTTCAGGTTGACCGGCTGCGCCATCATTTCGGCCCGATCATCTGATCGGGGCGCACCACGCGGTCGAAGGTCTCGCCATCGACGAAGCCAAGCGCGATCGCCTCCTCGCGCAGCGTGGTGCCGTTCTTGTGGGCGGTCTTGGCGACCTTGGTGGCGTTGTCGTACCCGATGGTCGGCGCCAGCGCCGTGACCAGCATGAGGCTTTCGCGCATCAGCTTGTCGATCCGGTCGGTGTTTGCCTGAAGATCGTTCAGCAACCTCTTGGTGAAGCTGTCGGAAACGTCGCCAAGAAGCTGGATCGACTGAAGCAGGTTGTAGGCCATCATCGGATTGTAGACGTTGAGTTCGAAATGCCCCTGGCTGCCGGCGAAACCGATGGCGGCATCGTTGCCCATGACATGCGCGGCCACCTGTGTCATCGCCTCGCACTGGGTCGGGTTGACCTTGCCGGGCATGATCGAGCTTCCGGGTTCGTTTTCCGGCAGGATCAGCTCACCCAGGCCCGAGCGCGGACCCGAGCCGAGAAAGCGGATGTCGTTGGCGATCTTGTAAAGCGCGCCCGCCACGGTCTTGAGCGCGCCGGACAGGAACACCATGGCGTCATGGGCCGCCAGCGCCTCGAACTTGTTGGGCGCGGTGACGAAGGGCAGGCCGGTGATTTCGGCCATGTTGGCGGCAACCGTGCTGTCCCAGCCCTTGGAGGTGTTCAGCCCGGTGCCGACGGCGGTGCCGCCCTGGGCGAGTTCGTAGATGTCGCCAAGGGCCAGTTTCACCCGCGCGATTCCCTTGCGGACCTGCATGGCATAGCCGGAAAACTCCTGGCCCAGGGTCAGGGGCGTCGCATCCTGCGTATGGGTGCGGCCGATCTTGATGATGTCGCGGAACTCCTCGGATTTCCGTTCGAGCCCCGCCAGCAGGGTTTCCAGCCCCGGCAACAGCACGTCATGGGCCAGTTGCGCCGCCGCGATATGCATGGCGGTGGGGAACGTGTCGTTGGAGGACTGTCCCATGTTCACATGATCGTTGGGATGGACCGGATCCTTCGAGCCGATGACGCCGCCCAGAAGTTCGATGGCGCGGTTGGCGATCACCTCGTTGGCGTTCATGTTCGACTGCGTGCCCGATCCGGTCTGCCAGACCACCAGCGGAAAATTGTCGTCAAGCCTGCCCTCGATCACCTCGCCCGCGGCCTCGATCACCGCATCGGCCAGCCTGGCATCCAGCTTGCCGCTGGCCTTGTTGGCCATGGCGCAGGCCTTCTTGATGACGCCCAGCGCGCGCACGATCGCCACCGGCTGACGTTCCCAGCCGATGGGAAAGTTCATCAGGCTGCGCTGGGTCTGGGCGCCCCAGTACTTGTCGGCGGGCACTTCGAGCGGGCCGAAACTGTCGGTTTCGGTGCGGGTCTGGGGCATCTGTCACTCCGTCCTGGTCTGCAAGCTGCGCGGTCGCAAGCCGTTTACCCGCGCAATAGCGTGCGCGCAATCGGCCAGTTGCGCACAGGCGCTGGCGGGGGTGCGATCACTTGCCCGTGGCCGCGCAATCTGGGTCATTGTTCCCGGTCGCACAGTTTGTAAGATGACCATATCGCATGGCCGGCGGCGGCCGAGGTCCGGCCGCAGCGGATGCAACCCGGAAAGGACGTACGATGCGCGCCAACCCCACGACGCCTGCCGGATCTTCAAGGCGGATCCTCGCCGGGCTGGTCTTCGCGCTGCTGGCCGTGACCGGAGTTGCGGCCCGGGCCGATATCGCGCGGTTCATCGGCGATTATTCCGGATCGGCCGAGATGGTGTCGGCCGATGGCAGCACGACGCCGCGTGACATGAGCGTCGCCATCAGCCAGACCAGGGACGGGTTTCGCGTACAATGGACGACCGTCACCTACAAGTCGGACGGGCGGACCAAAGTCAGCCCCTATTCGGTGGATTTCCTGCCGACCGACCGCCCCGGCATCTATTCGGCGGCGATGCAGCGCAATGTTTTCGGCCACGCCGTGCCGCTGGATCCGATGAAGGGCGAACCCTATGTCTGGGGCCGCATCACCGGCGACACCCTGACGGTCTATTCGCTGTTCGTGGACGACAACGGTGGCTACGAGATGCAGCAATACGACCGGACCCTTGCCGAGGGCGGGCTGCAACTCGAGTTCACGCGCTTTCGCAACGGCGAAATGCTGCGCTCGGTATCGGCGTTCCTAAAGCGGAACTAGCGCCGCGCGGGCGCCATAAACCGGAATATGTCAGATTGTTCTGACATCTTGTTGTTCTTGAACGGAAAAACCCAAATGTCGCCATTGGGGCATTCCGGCTATTTGCGGAAATGGTCGAGCGAGACGATCTCGGCATCCGGGTGGTCGTCATGCTCGCCCGAGGTCTTGCCGGGGGGCTCGGCCGAGTTTCCGTCCCCGTCGTCGTCGGGGTCGCCGTCATCTTCCGTGCCGGATTCGAAGCGCAGCCCGAATTCCACCGACGGATCGACGAAGGTACGGATGGCGTCATAGGGAATATAGAGCGGTTCCGGCGCATCGCCGAAATTCAGCGTCACCGAGAATCCGTCCTCGCCGACCTCTAGCGCGTCGAACCAATGCTGCATCACCACCGTCATTTCGTCGGGATAGCGGTCGCGCAGCCAGTCGGCCAGTTGGGCGTCGGGGTGGGTGGTGTCGAAGGTGATGAAGAAATGGTGCGCCCCGGGCAGACCGTGTTCGGACACGTCCTGGAGCACGGTCCGGATCAGGCCGCGCATGGCCTTGTGCATGAGGTTCCCATAGTCGATTTCGCCGGCCATCTAATCGTCCCGTGATTTTTCGCCAGCATAGGGGATTCGGGTGGAAACGAAAGCCCGCGCAGCCGAGATTTTGCTGCGGTGCAGGATGAAAATCCGGCTGGCCCGACGCCCATGCGGCCCGGGCAGACCGTCTGCATGGGCGGGAAGGAAGAAGGAAAGTGCAGGCTTCTGTTGCCAGGTGCCTGCGGACCCCGCCTTACGCTGCTAGGCGCAAGGGCTTAGGTTTCGATCTCGCTACCGCTTACGCGGCAACTGCGACCGGAGCATGATTGTTGTTGGCAATTATGCTTTACGGACCGATAACGGTGGTACCTCACCGGGACAAAGCCACGTCTTTACACGTTCGTCGATCCTGTTTCGGCCCCATATCCCCCCAACAAGAGGCTTCTGGTGGAGCCGCCGGGTACCGCCCCCGGGTCCGATCCGCTTATTTCACGCGCGTTTATGCCCATAGTCCCTTGCGGGACAGGACGAACATAGGCGCTTGGCAGGGGGATTTGAAGGGGGCAAATGCGCCCAATGTCCTGCGGCCGGCGCAGACGTTCGCGCGCCCGGTCAGGCGCAATGCGCCTGTTCGGCCTTCTCCATGGCCTCGGCGGTGGCGTCCAGCGCCAGCAGGATCGAGGCGTGACGGTTCTTGTAGTCGCGCGCCGGAAGCAGCACCTTCAGCCCGTCGAACGGGGCGTCGGGCACCGGGCCGCCCTCTTTCAGCATGGCGCGCAGCTGGTCGCGGGCGGTTTCCACCTGCGCCCTCGTCGCGCCGATGATCGCGGCGCCGACCACGGCGGCGGCGGCCTGCCCCAGCGCGCAGGCCTTCACGTCCTGGCCGAAATCGGCGATCCGCCCGCCGGCGAGTTTCACATCGACCGTGACGGTCGAGCCGCACAGCGGCGAGCGGCGCTTGGCCGTGGCGTCGGGACCGGCCAGCCGTTCGTGATGCGGAATATCCGCGGCCAGCGCCAGGATCTGCGCCGAGTAGAGCTTGATAAGGTCGGTTTCGCCGGGCATCGGGGATCCTCGGGGCTTTCGTTTGCCGCTTGCCCCATACATAGTGGGCGAAACCGCCGATGCAAAAGGTTTTTGCCCCAGATGCCCGATACCGTCACCTTCGATCCGGCAACGCTTGTCTACAACGATGCCGGCCTGATCCCGGCGATCGCGCAGGACGTACATACCGGCGCGGTGCTGATGCTGGCCTGGATGAATGCGCAAGCGGTGGCGCGGACGCTCGAGACCGGGCGCGTCACCTACTGGTCGCGCTCGCGCGCGGCGTTCTGGGTCAAGGGCGAAAGCTCGGGCCATGTGCAGGACCTGGTGGAGTTGCGCCTCGACTGCGACCGCGACAGCCTGCTGGCGGTGGTGCGCCAGACCGGGCCGGCCTGCCATACCGACCGGCGCAGCTGTTTCTACACCGCGGTGCGTGACGGGGCCGAGGTCGAGATCATGACCCCGAAAACCCGCGGCGGGTGATTTAGGGACAACCCCGCAGCCCGCGCAAGGCAGGCGCCCGGCGACCCGCGATCACAGCTCCGTCATGGCGCGGACGTCGGCCGGGCTGGCACCCTCGGCGCGAAAGCGGGCGATGGCCCGGGCATCGTCGCGCTTGGCCAGCCGGCGGCCCTCGCTATCGCGGATCAGCCGGTGGTGATGGTACTGCGGTACGCCGAGGCCCAGAAGGCTTTGCAAGAGCACATGAATCTGCGTCGCCTCGAACAGATCCTGCCCGCGCACCACATGGGTAATGCCCTGGTCGGCATCGTCCACCACCACGGAAAGGTGATAGGAACCGCCCATGCCGCGGCGGACCAGAACGATGTCGCCGACCTCGTCCACCAGCCGGGCGGGATCGAGGCGATGCGTGCCGCCATGCGCCGGGCCGGTTTCGGTGAACCCGATGCGGGCCATGGCGCGCGTGGCACTGGCCATGTTCAGGCGGATCGCGTCACCGGCGCCGCGCTCGGCCATGCTGCGGTTGCGGCAGGTGCCCGGGTAGATGCGCCCGTCAGGGCCGAATTGGGGCACCCCTTCCTGCGGCGCGCCGGCGGCGGCGTCGATATCGGCCCGGTTGCAGCGGCAGGGATAGGCGAGACCCATCGCCGTCAGCTGGCCGACCGCCTCGGCATATCGGCCCAGCCGCTGCGATTGCCGCATCACCGGGCGCGGCCAGTCGATGCCCAGCCAGTGCAGGTCGTCGAAAATCCGCGCCTCCCATTCCGGCCGGGCGCGGGCGCGGTCTATGTCCTCGATCCGCAGCAGGAACCGGCCATCGGCCGCCCTGGCCATGTCAAAGGCCAGCAGCGCCGAATAGGCGTGGCCCAGATGCAGGGGCCCGGTCGGGGACGGGGCAAAGCGGGTGGTGAATATCAACTTTTTTCAATAATATACACGGTCGACTTCAAGCCGATGCCGGGTAGGTGGGGGCCATGTTCGCGGCTCAGCAGTTTCGCCGCGCCGCTATCCAGCCATTCGTTGAGGCGCCCCGTGAAGGCCGGGTCGTCCAGCGCATGGTCGTTCAGCGACAGCGCCAGCAGCCCGCCCCGGGCCAGCGCCCGCATCACCAGGTCGAGCGTTTCGGGCGGTGCCGCGCCAACGCCGATCACGCCCGCCGCCACGATCGCGCGGTAGGCGCCCCTGGCGATCGGCGTCTTGTCGGCCAGGTCCAGCAGGGACAGGTTGCGATAGACCGCCTTGGCCCGGGCGCCTTCCAGCATCCCGGGCGAGGGATCCATGCCATCCACGATCTCGAACCCGGCGCGGCGCAGGGCGAGGCCGGACAGCCCGGTGCCGCAACCGAAATCCAGAATCCCGGCTTGCGGGTCGGGCAGGTGCCGCCACAGCGCCGCCGCCACCCGGCCCGGCGTGGCATAGCCGTTTTCGGCGATCTCGGCATCATAGGTCGCGGCCCATTCGTCGTAATGCGCGCGGGTGGCCGTGGGGGTTTCCAGGCCATAGGTCTTGTCCAGGAACTTGTCGGTCATGCAAGACAGTAAAGCAAAGCGGTCAGGCCGCGTCCAGTGCCGCCCGCGCCAGCCAGTCGGTCCACGCAGCCTTGGCGCGCTCGGTATAGGCGCGATAGCGGTCCTTGCGGCCCCGCCGCCCGCCCTTCGGCCCGTCCACCGGCCGGAACAGGCCGAAATTGACGTTCATCGGCTGAAAGGTCCGGGCCTCGGCGCCGCCGGTTATGTGATGGATCAGGGCGCCCGTGGCGCTGTCCTGGGGCACCGGGGGCAGGGGCCTGCCCAGGATGTCCGCGGCGGCCATGCGCCCGGCCAGCAGCCCCGTCGCCGCGCTTTCGACATAGCCTTCCACGCCGGTGATCTGGCCTGCGAAACGGATATGCGGGCGCGACTTCAGGCGCATCTGCGAATCCAGCAGAACGGGCGAGTTCAGGAAGGTATTGCGATGAATGCCGCCAAGGCGGGCAAAGCGCGCGTTTTCCAGCCCCGGGATCATGCGGAACACATCCGCCTGTGCCCCGTATTTCATTTTTGTCTGGAATCCCACGATGTTGTAAAGCGTTCCCAGGGAGTTATCGCGGCGCAGCTGGACCACTGCATGCGCCTTGATGTGCGGCTGGTGCGGATTGGTCAGGCCGACCGGCTTCATCGGGCCGTGGCGCAGGGTTTCGCGGCCGCGCGCGGCCATCACCTCGATCGGCAGGCAGCCGTCGAAATAGGGGGTGGCGTCGGGCGCGGAAGATGCCTCGCCCTCGTGGAACCCGGTCTTGTCGGCGGCCAGCAGCGCGTCGATGAACGCCTCGTACCGGTCGCGGTCCATCGGGCAGTTCAGATAGGCGGTACGCTCGGCCTCGGTTTCGCCCTTGTCATAGCGCGACTGCATCCAGGCGCGCGACATGTCGATGCTGTCGGCATGAACGATCGGGGCGATGGAATCGAAGAACGCCAGCGCCTGCGCGCCGGTGTGCGCGGCGATGGCCCGGCCCAGGGCCTCGGAGGTCAGCGGGCCGCTGGCGATGATCCAGTGACCGGACGAGGGAAGCTCCGTAACCTCTTCGTTCGATACGGAAACCAAGGGGTGATCGCGAAGCCGCGCGGTGACGGTGCGGGCGAACGGGTCGCGGTCGACCGCCAGCGCGCCGCCGGCGGGCAGACGGTGTGCATCCGCCGCCGCGATGATCAGCCCGCCCGCCGCGCGCATTTCCCAGTGCAGCAGGCCGACCGCGTTCTGTTCGTCATCGTCGGACCGGAAGGAATTCGAACACACCATCTCGGCCAGGTCGCCGGTCTTGTGCGCGAAGGTGGCGACATGCGGGCGCATCTCGTGAATGACGACATTCACACCCGCCTGCGCCGCCTGCCAGGCGGCTTCGGCCCCGGCCATGCCGCCGCCGACGATATGCAATGTCTCGCTCATGGGCTGCGACATAGGTCAGGGCGGGGGTGCGCGCAACAGGGCGGCTGCGTCATGCCTCGCCGCGGCGCGGTTGCAGCATCAGCCAGAGCAGGGCGGCCCCGGCCAGGAACAGGAGCGGGGCCATCGCCATGTTGACGGCGGTCCAGCCTTCCTGTGCCGTGCCCCCCGAACAGTTCATCAGCCCGCCCGAGGCCAGCGACGCGACGGTGACACCGCCGAAGACGAGCAGGTCGTTCAGCCCCTGCATTCGGCCGCGCTCATGCGGTTGGTGCGCGCCCGCCAGCATGGTGGTGGCGCCGATAAAGCCGAAATTCCAGCCCAGTCCCAGCAGGATCATCGCGACGAAGAAGTTCTCCAACGCCACGCCCGCCAGTGCCACCGCCCCGGCGCCGGCCAGAATCACCAGCCCGGTCGCCACGATCCGCTCGACCCCGAAACGCGCGATCAGGTGGCCGGTGAAGAAGGACGGCGCGAACATCGCCAGCACATGCGAGGACACGACATCGGCGGCGTTGCCCTGGGTATAGCCGCAGCCCACCATCGCCAGCGGTGTCGAGGTCATGACCAGGTTCATCAGCGCGTAGGAAACCATCGCGCAGATCACCGCGACAGCGATGCGCGGCGTGGTGATGAGTTCCCAGCGCGTGCGGCCGCGCGGTGCGTCCACCGCCGGCACCGGCGGCTTGGGGATGTCGATCAGGAAGAACAGCAGCGATCCGACGATGTTGATCGCGATCACCGCGAGATAGGCGCCCAGGAAGGGAACCACGAACGCCTGGCTGGTGGCCTTGACCAGTTGCGGGCCGATCACCGCCGATACCAGCCCCCCCGCCATGACATAGGAAATCGCCTTTGGCCGGAACGCATCGGATGCGGTGTCGGCCGCGGCGAAACGGTAAAAGCCCTGCGCGCTCATGTAGATGCCGGTCAGGAAACTGCCCACGAGGAAGATCGGGAACGAACCGAGGTGAAGCCCGTAAGCGCCCACCGCGCCGCCCGCCGCCCCGCCAAGGGCGCCCAGAAAGAACCCGGTGCGCCGGCCCCAGTGCTGCATGATCGCCGAAACCGGCGTGGCCGACAGCATCGAACCCAGCACGATCAGCGAAATCGGCAGCGTGGCCAGACAGGCGTTGGCGGCAAGCGACTGGCCGGCCAGCCCGCCGATTGTGAACATCATCGGCATCTGCGCGCCCAGGAACGCCTGCGCCGCAACCAGGACGGCCACGTTGCGTTTTGCCTTGATGTCGTCGCTTGCCTGCATGTCGGGTGCGTATCCTTGAATATGTGCCGGCACAAGCGGCTTGCCGCGCGCGCGCCGGACGCTAGGCTGTGGGCGGGCGCAAACCGCGGATGTGACGCTGCGTCACGGAACAGGACGGAAGGGCGCGCCATGGGCGTCGGACGAATCATCGAAACGCCGGATTGCGTGGCCGAGGGCGCCCGATGGCTGGCCGCGGTCGAGCCGCGCTTTGCCGCGGCGCTGGATGCGACCGGCCCCTTGCCGCTGCGCCGCCGTCCCGACGGGTTCGCCCAGCTTCTGAGTGCCATCGTCAGTCAGCAGGTTTCGGTCGCCTCGGCCGATGCGATCTGGGGCCGGATGAAGGCGGCGCGGCTGACCGGGGCGCGCGCCATCGCCCGCGCCAGCGACGACGATCTGCGCGGCGTCGGGCTGAGCCGGCAGAAGATGCGCTATGCGCGCGCCCTGGCGGCGGCGCGAATCGACTATGCTGGCCTGCGCGGGGCGCCGACCGACCGGGTGGTCGAGACGCTGGTCGAGGTGCCGGGCATCGGGGTCTGGACGGCCGAGATATACGCCATGTTCAGCCTCGGGCGGGCCGATGTGTTCGCGCCGGGCGATCTGGCCCTGCAGGAATCGGCACGCATCCTCTTCGCCCTGCCCGAGCGGCCGAAGGAGCGCGCGCTGCGGCAGATGGCCGAGGCCTGGTCGCCCTGGCGGTCGGTGGCGGCACGGCTGCTCTGGTCCTATTACCGTGTCGCCAAGGGGCGCGAGGGCGTGTCGGACTGAGCGGCGCGCCCGCGCCGGTCGGCTTGTCAGATCCGGCGTGACGTGCCAGAACCCGGCCAAAGCCGCGCTGGCCGGGGCCGCGCGCATGAAACGGGGGAGGGACAGGCATGACTCGGGTTCTGAACGCAGGCCGGCGTGCGCCGGTTTCGGGAACGACGCGCTCGGTCGTGGTATTCGTTCACGGTTATGGCGCGAACGGCGCCGATCTGCTGGGGCTTGCCGATCCGCTGGGCGAACACCTGCCCGACACGCTGTTCGTGGCGCCCGATGCGCCCGAAACCATCCCGGGGATGCCCTTTGGCTACCAGTGGTTCCCGATTCCCTGGCTGGACGGGTCGTCCGAGGAAGTTGCCGAACGGGGCATGCGCGCGGCGGTGGACGATCTGAACGCCTTTCTCGACGCCCTGATGGTGGATGAGGACGTGCTGCCCGAACAGGTGGTGCTGTTCGGTTTCAGCCAGGGCTCGATGATGAGCCTGCACATCGCGCCGCGCCGCGACGATCCGGTGGCCGGCGTCATCGCCTTTTCCGGCCGCCTTCTGGCCCCGGAAACCCTGACCGACGAAGTCAGGGTGCGCATGCCGGTGCTGCTGGTGCACGGCGATCAGGACGACATGGTGCCGGTGCAGTCGCTGCCCGAGGCGGCGGAGGCGCTCCAGAAGGCCGGCTTCCAGGACGTGTTCGCGCACGTCATGAAAGGCACCGGCCACGGAATCGCGCCGGACGGGCTGGGCGTGGCACTGGCTTTCATGCGGGACAAGCTGGGGTTGTAGGGGCGAGCGCGAAACAATCGCACCGCTTGCCCCGAATTGTGTCCGGGATGCAATGGCCTTCGGGTCGAAATCCCGGATATTCCGGAAATTCCTTGGTATCGCCATGGGTGACGCGGTATAGAGACAACGACTGATTTGAATGCCGGAACTGGAATATGTTGATTGTACTCGTCGGAGTCGTACTTTTGTTTACCAATTTGAACATTGGAATTTTCGTGATCACCCTTGGCGTCATGCTGTGGACCAGCGCCAAGAGCAGGGCCGGGCGCCAGCGTGTGCACGCCCAGGCCGACCGTGTGCAGGGGCACAACCAAGATGAAGTCAAATCGTCGTTCGGCGGGATCGTCGCGGTGCGGCGTGACCGGCACGACAGCCGTCCTGGCGCCGGTCGGCTGATGTAGCCCCGGCCGATGGCGTTCGGGCCGGGCGCGCATGGATGACCCGGCCGCGATGGCGGGAAGGTTCGCAGGCGGTTTCGTTCGAACGCGCCGTGTTCCGATTGCCAATCGGGCAAGAACCCGCGCGATTCGCGGCGGCCGTCTGACGGTGCGACCGCACCCCGTCTTTCGCGCAACCCCGGCCTGTGAGGAGATTTGGGGCCGCTGAGACGGGAATGTCGCAACCGGAGAGAGAACCGGTTTGGAGGGACCTTCCGCCAGCAGCGGCCCAGATACGTCGGGCTGTCACCCGTTGACCGTATCCCTGCCACAGTTCCGCCCGATTTGAAACCCCGGCATGGGAAACAGTCGCAAGGAAAATGCGAAACGATGCAACGCTGCATCGGTCGGGGCGGCATCGGCCGCGGGTCGTGCCGCCGGCGGGCTATTGCCGCCAGTCGGGCGAACGCTTGTCGATGAAGGCGGCGATGCCTTCCTCGGTGTCGCGGTTCAGCATGTTTTCCACCATGACCTGACCGGCAAGCGCATAGGCTTCGGGCATCGGCAATGCGATCTGGTCGTAGAAGGCGCGCTTGCCGATCTTCACCGCCGCGCCCAGCTTGGCCGCAAGGGTTTCGGCCAGCTCTTCGGCCGCGGTTTCCAGATCGGCGGGGGGCACCGCGTGGTTGATCAGGCCCAGCGCCTCGGCGCGGGCGGCGTCGATGAACCGGCCGGTCGTCAGCATCTCGAAGGCGTGCTTGCGTGGGACGTTGCGGGTCAGCGCGACCATCGGGGTCGAACAGAACAGGCCGATATTCACGCCATTGACCCCGAACCGCGTATCGGACGCGGCGACTGCCAGATCGCAGGATGCGACCAGTTGACAGCCCGCGGCGGTGGCGATGCCGTGGACCTGGGCGATCACCGGCTGCGGCAGATCGCGGATCGACAGCATCATGGCGGCGCAGCGCTCGAACAGATCCCTGAAATAGGCGCGGCCGCCATCCTCGGCCTGGCGCCCGGCGGTCATCTGTTTCAGGTCGTGACCGGCGCAGAACGCCTTGCCGGCGCCCGACAGGATCACCGCGCGAATCGCGCGGTCTTCCTTCAGCGAGTCGAACTGCGCCTGCAACGCGGCCAGCATCTCGTCGCTCAGCGCGTTCAGCCGCTCGGGCGCGTTCATTTGCAGATGCGCCACCGCGCCGGTGTCGTTACGTTCCAACAATGCCATCTTGCTCTCCGTGCCATTCGTCGGGACAACTCTAGGCGCAATGCGAGGAGAGGAAAAGCATGACACTGGCAATGACGGCGTCCGAGGTGATGGACTACATGGCCGAGGAATTCCCGCAGGTACGCGACGATTTCGCCATCGACGCGCTGGGCGAGGACCGGCTGACGATGCGGCTTCTGGTCGATGACCGGCATCTGCGCCCCGGCGGCACCGTGTCGGGGCCGTCAATGTTCGCGCTGGCCGATTGCGCGGTCTACGCCATGGTGCTGGCCCGGGTGGGGCGCAAGGCGCTGGCGGTGACGACCTCGTGTTCGATGGATTTCATGCGCAAGCCCGCCGCCGGCGTCGACGTGATCGCGGAGTGCCGGCTGCTCAAGCTGGGGCGGGCGCTTGCCGTCGGCGATCTGCTGCTCTACTCGGCCGGGCAAGAGGCGCCGGTGGCGCGTGCGACCATGACCTATTCCATCCCGCCCGATACTGGGGTAAAATGATACCTATTTCGCAAGGCATTGTTTTTGATTAATAAAAACGATCTCGTTCTGCTTGACTGCGCCGGGCAGGGGGCTTAAACCCCGTCCATCGAATTGCGGCGGGCGTACCACGCGCCCGCCTTTCACGTCAGACGGGACACCAAGCCGATGAAAACCTTTTCTGCAACCCCTGCAGACATCGACAAGAAATGGATCCTGATCGACGCCGAGGGCGTCGTTCTGGGCCGGCTCGCCTCGATCGTCGCCACGCGCCTGCGTGGCAAGCACAAGGCCTCGTTCACGCCGCATCTGGACATGGGCGACAACGTCATCGTCGTCAACGCCGACAAGGTGCAGATGACCGGCAAGAAGCGCGACGAACATTTCTACTGGCACACCGGCCATCCCGGCGGCATCAAGTCGCGCACCAAGCAGCAGATCCTCGAAGGCGCCCATCCCGAACGCGTGGTGTACCAGGCCGTCAAGCGCATGCTGCCCGGCAACCGCCTGAGCCGCCGCCAGATGACCAACCTGCGCATCTACGCCGGCAGCGAACACCCCCACGAGGCCCAGAGCCCCGACGTTCTGGACGTGAAGTCCATGAACAAGAAAAACACCCGGAGCGCATGACCATGGCTGAACAGATCAACACTCTTGAAGAGCTGGGCGCCGTCGCGGGTGTCGAAGCCGCGGTCGAGGAAACCCCGCGCGAACCGGTTCGCGACGAGTTGGGCCGCGCCTATGCCACCGGCAAGCGCAAGGACGCCGTGGCCCGCGTCTGGATCAAGCCGGGTTCGGGCAAGGTCACGGTCAACGGAAAGCCGCAGAACGAATATTTCGCGCGCCCCGTGTTGCAGATGATCCTGGCGCAACCGTTCGGCATCACCGGCACGGACGGCCAGTTCGACGTTGTCGCCACCGTCAAGGGCGGCGGCCTGTCGGGACAGGCCGGCGCGGTCAAGCACGGCGTTTCCAAGGCGCTACAACTTTACGAGCCGTCCCTGCGCGGCGCGCTGAAGGCCGCCGGGTTCCTGACCCGCGACAGCCGCGTGGTGGAACGCAAGAAATACGGCAAGGCCAAGGCCCGCAAGAGCTTCCAGTTCTCCAAGCGCTGAGGCCGGTGCCCGGATTTGGCAAGGGGTCGTCCCGCGGGGCGGCCCTTTTTCGTGGGGTCAGACCAGCGATGTCACCCACAGGATCGTCGCGTCCTCGTCGCTGACCGACACCACGTTGTGCCCCATGGCCGCGTCGTAATAGGCGCTGTCGCCGCGGCGCATTTCGACGGGTTCGTAGAACTCGGTGTAAAGCCGGATCACCCCGGTCAGCACATAGAGGAATTCCTCGCCGTCGTGACGCACCCAGCCGTCGAACTCTTCCATGGCGCGGGCGCGGACGCGCGCGCGGTAGGGCAGCATCTGCTTGCGCGTCAGGCTTTCGGCAAGCAGTTCGTGTTCGTAGGTCGCCGTGGCATGGGCGGCGCCCGAACCGCTTGGCGTCACGGTCATGCGCCCGTTGACCTGGTCGCGCTGTGGCGGCGTGAACAGCTGGGGCACCGAGATTTGCAGCCCCACCGCCAGCTTCTTCAGCGCCTCGTAGGTCGGTGACATCTGGCCGTTCTCGATCTTCGAGAGCGTCGAGCGTGCCAGCCCGGCCTGCCTGGCCGCGCGTTCCAGCGTCCAGCCCTGGGCCATGCGCAGCTCGCGCACCCGCGCGCCCAGATCCAGCGGCTCGGCATCGGTCTCGCCGCCGCTGTCGCGGGCGATGCGGATCAGGGACTTGGGGTCGCGGCTTCTCATGACGTGTCTATATGGGCACGGCCGCATGCTTGCAACGCCGGCGAAGGCGCGCTAGCCAGCGTCCATGCTGTCCGTCTTCGACCAAGGCCCGCCGCCGCCCTGTCCCGCGCCGTTCAACCTGGCCGCGCATGTTCTGGCCGGCGCCGCGGGGCGCGCGGACAAGGTGGCGCTGTCGGTGCTGGGACCGGCACGGTCGGACGACTGGACCTATGCGCGGCTGGAGACAGCGGTGCGCGGAACCGGCACGGGGCTGCTGCGCGCCGGGCTGAACCCGGGCGACGTCGTGCTGATGCGGCTGGGCAACACGGTAGCCTTTCCCATCGCCTATCTCGGTGCGATCGCCGCCGGGCTGGTGCCGGTGCCGACCTCTTCGCAACTGACGGAACCTGAAACCGCCGCCATGATCGCCGAGCTGTCGCCGGCCGCCGTTCTGCGCGATCCGACCATCGCCTGCGCCGGTCATCCCCGCCAGATCGGCCTTGGCGCGCTGGAAGCGATGCGCGACCTGCCGCCCTGCGACTGGGCGATGGGCGATCCCGGGCGGCTGGCCTATGTCGTCTATACCTCGGGCACGTCGGGCAGGCCGCGGGCCGTGGCGCATGCGCACCGGGCGATCTGGGCGCGGCGCATGATGGTCGATGGCTGGTACGCGCTGCGCGAGGATGACCGGCTCTGCCATGCCGGCGCCTTCAACTGGACCTTCACGCTGGGTACCGGGCTGATGGATCCCTGGGCCATTGGCGCCACGGCCCTGATCCCCGAACCCGATACCGACATTTCCGCAATACCCGGGCTGCTGCGCACCCACCGTGCCACGATTTTCGCGGCCGCGCCCGGGGTATTCCGCAAGATGTTGCAAGATCGCCCCCGGCTCGACCTGCCCGATCTGCGCCACGGGCTGAGCGCGGGGGAAAAGCTGCCGCGCACGCTTCACGAAAGCTGGAGGGCGGCCACCGGCACCGGGCTTTACGAGGCATACGGAATGTCGGAATGCTCGACTTTCATCTCGTCCAGCCCGGCCCATCCCGCGCGCGGCGATGCGTTGGGGCGGCCGCAGACGGGCCGCCGCGTCGCCATCCTGGGAGCGGACGGAAAGGCGGTGCCGAAGGGGCAGGCGGGCACCATCGCCGTGCACGCGGACGACCCGGGGCTGATGCTGGGCTATCTCAACGCCCCCGAAGAGATGGGCCAGCGGATGCGCGGGCCATGGTTTCTGACCGGCGATCAGGGCGCGATGGCCGCCGACGGTCAGATCACCTATCTCGGCCGCGACGACGACATGATGAACGCCGGCGGCTATCGCGTCTCCCCGGTCGAGGTCGAAACCGTGCTGGCCGCGCATCCCGGCATCGAACAGGCCGGGGCCGCCGAGGTGCGCATCAGGGACGGCGTCGGCATCATCGTAGCCTTCTATACCGGCCCCGCCGCACTGGACGAGGGCGAGTTGCGCGCCTATGTCGAGGGCAGGCTGGCGCGCTACAAGCAGCCGCGCGCCTATCTGCATCTGCCCGCGCTGCCGACCGGCGCCAACGGCAAGCTCTTGCGCCGGGCGCTGCCCGCCTGTTTCGAGGCCGCGAAATCATGACCGAACGCACCGTCAAGCTCGATATCCTGTCCGATCCGATCTGCCCCTGGTGCTATATCGGCAAGGCCCAGCTTGACCGGGCACTGGCGGATGCGCCCGATCACCCCTTCGTCATCGAGTGGCATCCCTTCCAGCTGAACCCCGACATGCCCGCGGGCGGCATGGACCGGCGCGCCTATCTCGAGGCCAAGTTCGGCAGCCAGGACGGCGCGGTGCGCGCCTATGCGCCGGTGGTCGAACATGCCGAACGCGCCGGGCTGCGCATCGTCCTCGAGGCGATGGAGCGCACGCCCAACACGCTGGACGCGCATCGCCTGATTCACTGGGCGGGAATCGAGGGCAAGCAGAATGCCGCCGTGGATGCGCTGTTTGACGCCTATTTCGTGCAGGGCCGCGATATCGGCGAGCGCGACGTTCTGGCCGACATCGCCGATGCCATCGGCATGGATGCCGCCGTCGTGCGCAGGCTGCTGGCCTCGGATGCGGATCGCGACGATATCCGCGCCCGCGACGCCCACTGCCGCGAGATGGGCATCAATTCCGTGCCGACCTTCATCGTCGCGGGCAAGCATGCGGTGCCGGGCGCGCAGCCGCCCGACCTGTGGCGCAAGGTGATCGCCGACATCAGGGAGCAACTGGCCTCGTGATCCAGCTCAAGGCCAGTACCGTGATCCTCAGCCTGGTGGCCGTGCTGGCCGCCGGGACGGTGTTCTTTCATGTGGTCGAGGGCTGGGGCTGGCTCGATTCCTATTTCTTCACCGTGGTCACGGTATCGACGGTGGGCTATGGCGAACTGGTGCCGGCAACCGCGCTGGGCAAGATCGCCACCACGGTTCTGATCTTCGTCGGCCTGGGCGTCTTTGCCGTGGCGATCCACCAGTTCGCCTATTACCACATGCGCAAGCGCGAGGAACATACCGAATGGCTGGTGGCGCGGCTGGGGCATTCGGAGAAACCGGACGATTCCGCAGCCAACGCCGACATCCAGCCCGAAACCGAAAGCGCCAGACAGACGGCGCGGCGCTGAACCGGCGCGGCCGTTGGTCCGGGCCTGGGCCCGGGGCGCTTTCCTTCCACTGGCAAACAGGGGATACCGGGCGGGTTGGATCAAGGATTCGCGCATGCCCTTCGCCAT
>JAGRMG010000136.1 GCA_020441385.1 Paracoccaceae bacterium | reverse complement strand
TCCATGCCGGGCCAGTCCTCGGTTCCGCGCCTGACCGGGATGCCCCAGTCCAGATCGCGGGTGATGCCGCGGTCCTGCAAGCCGTCGCCGTCATGCAGCCATTTCTTCGCGATAGAGGTGGCCAGCACCGGCCAGTCGGTCTTGCTGTCGATCCATCTGTCCAGCTCGTCCCTCAGCGCCGACTGGCGCAGGTACAGGTGCCTGGTCTCGCGCACCTCCAGGTCGGTGGAGCCGGAAATGGCGCTGCGCGCATCTATCAGGTCGGTCGGATCGAGCTGCTTGGTGCAGTTCTCGCACTGGTCGCCGCGCGCCTTGTCATAGCCGCAATTCGGGCAGGTGCCCACGATATAGCGATCCGGAAGGAACCGGCCGTCGGCGACCGAATAGACCTGTTTCTCGACGACTTCCCGGATCAGCCCGTTATCCGCCAGCCTGCCGGCGAAATGCTGGGTCAGCGCGTGGTTCTGCGCGCTCGAGGAGCGTCCGAAATGGTCGAAGCTGAGGCCGAAGCGGTGCGCGATATCGGCCTGGATCTGGTGCATCTCGGCACAATATTCGGCCACCGGCTTGCCCGCCCTGGCGGCCGCCAGTTCGGCTGGTGTGCCATGTTCGTCGGTGGCGCACAGGAACAGCACCTCGTTGCCGCGCCCGCGCTGATAGCGGGCATAAAGATCGGCCGGAAGCTGGCTTCCCACGAGATTGCCCAAATGCTTGATCCCGTTGATATAAGGTATCGCCGAGGTGATGAGAAAGCGTGCCATGTGCCATCCGCCAGTTGACTGCGCGGCGTGTTTACCCCAGCGCCGCCGGGGCGTCACCCCCCCGCGGCGGCACGGCGCTATTTCGGGTCGCCCCTCCTGCGGTTGCGCTGGCGCCCGGTCAGCCGCCCGATCAGGAACGAGGTGCGCGGCGAATAGACATAGCGGGTGCGCCGGTCCGGCGATGGCCGCGAGCGCATGCGCCCGAATCCGAACGCCACCAGCCCCAGATGCGCCAGCGCGATCAGGGTGAACATCGCCGGCGGGCCGGAATACTCGATCAGGAGCGAGGCGGCATAGGGTGCCGCGATCGCCCCCAGCGCATAGAAGAACATCAGCGCGGCCGACAACTCCACCCGCTCCGAAGTCCTGGCAAAGTCATGGGCGTGGGCCGCAGAGACCGAGTAGACGGGAAACGTCGTCACCCCGAAGACGAATGCCGCCGACATCACCGCCTCCGAGCCCATGTCCTGTGCCGCGACCGTCAGCCCCGAGGCCGCGATGGCCGCCCCCGACAGCCAGATCAGAACCCAGCGCCGGTCGAACTTGTCGGCCAGCCATCCCACCGGCAACTGCGCCAGCGCGCCGCCCAGCACGAAGGCAGACAGGAACCAGGCGATCTGGCTGGCGCTCAGTCCGACGGCCTCGCCATAGACCGGGCCGACCATGCGGAAACTGGCCGAGGACACGGCCGCCACCACCACCCCGACGGTGGCCAGCGGCGACAGGCGCCAGACCAGCATCGGGCGCAGCCGGGGCGCTTCGGGGGTTTTGGGCTGTTCCATCCGGCTCAGCGTGAGCGGCAGCAGCGCGGCACAGCACAGGATCGCCAGCAGGTTGTAGGACACATAGCTGGCCGGTTCCAGCACCGCGATCAGCATCTGCGCCACCAGCGACCCGCTCATGTCCACTACCCGGTAGATGCCCATGGTCCGGCCCCGGATCTCGTTGGTCAGCCGCGCATGAAGCCAGGCCTCGATCACCGTATAGCAACCGGCGACGCAAAGCCCGGTGGCGATTCGCATGGCGGCCCAGGCATAGGGGCCGATCAGCAGCATGTGCGCCAGCAGCCCGATCGTGCCGACCGCGGTGAAGGCGGCGAAGGCGCGCGAATGGCCGATGCCGCCCATCAGGCGCGGCGCCCACCAGCAGCCCAGGAAGAAGCCCAGGAAATGCGCCGAACCCAGCAGCCCGATCTGGCCCTTGGTAAAATCCAGCTGCAAGCCCGAAAGCGCGTCCAGCGGCCCGACGCCGCCCGAGGACAGCTGCAACAGCAGCACCGACAGGAACAGCGAGGTAAAGGAAATCATCAGGCGCATGGCGCGGATCTCTTGGTATCGGACACTGATCGTGCCGTGCGTTTGTGCGGCACAAGGGCGGCTCCGGCAAGCCCCCGGTCCAACGGGCTTCGATCGCACCGCACATGTCGCGGCCTTCGCGTGTCACATCCGGCCATTGCCTTTGCCACGCCCTTGGCGCGCGCGCCCGTCGGTCAGAATGCGCCGGGCCGGTGCTTCTTTCTGGTCTTAAATACTCGAAATGCGCGCGGCCGGCGCGGTGAGACGGTTTTTCGGTGAAAAACCGTGCCTCCGGCGGGAGTATTTGACACCAGAAAGAAGCCGCTGGCAGGGCGCCCCGCCGGCGATCGGGTTCGATGCCCGTTCGCTCAGGCGGCGCAAAGGGGGTTGCGCCGGTCCGGGTGGCGCGGGCAGGATGGACCCCGGGCAAGGGAGGGCCAGCCGGATGCCGCTGAGCATGAATCGCGAGGTGTTCATCACCTGTGCCGTGACCGGATCGGGCGGCACGCAGGATCGCAGCCCGCATGTGCCGCGTTCGCCCGGCCAGATCGCCGACAGCGCCATCGCGGCGGCCCGGGCCGGGGCGGCGGTGGTGCATTGCCATGTGCGAGACCCCGATACCGGCGCACCGTCGCGGCGCCTGGAGCTTTACCGCGAGGTGACCGAGCGCATCCGCGATTCCGAGACCGACGTGGTGCTGAACCTCACCGCCGGCATGGGCGGGGACATGGTGTTCGGCCCGGCCTCGGCGCCGCTGCCGCTGCGCGAGGCCGGCACCGACATGATCGGTGCCGCCGAGCGGGTGGAGCATGTGGCCCGGTGTCTGCCCGAGATCTGCACGCTGGATTGCGGCACGATGAATTTCGCCGAGGCCGATTATGTCATGACCAACACGCCGGGCATGTTGCGCGCCATGGGGCGGATGATGACCGAACTGGGGGTCAGGCCCGAGATCGAGGCGTTCGATACCGGTCATCTGTGGTATGCCCGGCAACTGGTCGAGGATGGCATCCTGGAGGGTCCGGCGCTGGTGCAGCTGTGCATGGGCGTGCCCTGGGGGGCGCCGGACGATCTGAACACCTTCATGGCGATGGTGAACAACGTTCCCGAGGATTGGACCTTTTCCGCCTTCTCGCTGGGGCGCAACCAGATGGGTTATGTCGCCGCCGCGGTGCTGGCGGGGGGGCATGTTCGGGTCGGGCTGGAGGACAATCTGTGGCTGGGCAAGGGCGTGCTGGCCAGCAATGCGCAACTGGTCGAACGCGCGGTCACGATCGTGGAGGCGATGGGCGCGCGGGTGATCGGGCCGGCCGAGGTGCGCGAGAAACTGGGCCTGGTGAAACGGGCGCCGGCGTGAAGGGCGCAACATGCGGCGCTGTGCGGCCGCCGGTTTGCCGATGCGATCGCAAGGAGGCGCACAAATGATCCGCAGTGCATTCGTCGCCGCACTCGTAGCCGCCGCAGGTTCCGCGGGCGCTGAGGTCTATCGCGACACCGCGGTTGCGATGCAGCCCGTCGGGCAGCTGGATCTGGATCGTTATCTGGGCAAATGGTACGAGATCGCCCGCTTTCCCAACAGCTTCGAAACCGGATGCCAGGGCGTGACGGCGGAATACGCGCTGCGCGGCGATGGCAAGGTGAGGGTCGTGAACACCTGTCACACGGGCGCGGTGGACGGGCCGGTAAAGCAGGCGAGGGGCCTGGCGCGGGTGGTGGCGCCGGGGCGGCTGGAGGTGAGCTTTGTCCCCTGGCTGTCCTTCCTGCCGTTCCTGTGGGGCGATTACTGGATTCTGGACGTGACGCCGGATTATTCGGTCGCGGTGGTGGGCACGCCCGCCGGCAGGACCGGCTGGATACTGGCGCGCGCGCCGCGCATCGCCCCGGCGCGGTTCGAGGCGGCGTTGCAGGTTCTGCGCGACAACGGATATGACACGGGCGCGCTGATCCGCGTGCCCCAACCCGGGGGATAGTCATGAACGAGCGGGTGGCCGCAATCATCGGCGGCGGGGTGATCGGCGGCGGCTGGGCGGCGCGGTTCCTGCTGAACGGCTGGGACGTGCGGGTGTTCGACCCCGACCCCGAGGCGCGGCGCAAGATCGGCGAGGTGCTGGACAACGCGCGTAGGTCGCTGCCGGGTCTGGGCGACGCGCCGCTGCCGCCCGAGGGCAGGCTGAGCTTTCACGACACCATCGCCGATACGGCCGGGGGCGCGGCCTGGATACAGGAAAGCGTGCCCGAGCGTCTCGAGGTCAAGCACGAGGTCTTCGCCGCGCTTCAGGCCGCTTGCGGCGAAAACGCGGTGATCGGATCCTCCACCTCGGGGTTCAAGCCCTCCGAGTTGCAGCAGGGCGCGGTGCGCCCCGGGCAGATCGTGGTCGCGCATCCCTTCAATCCGGTCTATCTGCTGCCGCTGGTGGAACTGGTGGGAAGCGCCGCCAATTCCGCCGCACAGATCGAGCGGGCGGCGCGCCTGCTGACCTCGCTAGGGATGTATCCGCTGCATGTCAAGCACGAGATCGA
This sequence comes from Paracoccaceae bacterium, assembly GCA_020441385.1. Taxonomy (GTDB): domain Bacteria; phylum Pseudomonadota; class Alphaproteobacteria; order Rhodobacterales; family Rhodobacteraceae; genus JAGRMG01. The sequence goes on along the minus strand of JAGRMG010000136.1, from coordinate 11,013 downwards.
GGCGCACATCGCCGACCGGCTGCTGGAGGCGGTCTGGCGCGAGGCGTTGTGGTTGGTCAAGGACGGCATCGCCACGACCGGGGAAATCGACGATGCCATTCGCTATGGCTTTGGCCTTCGCTGGGCGCAGATGGGCCTGTTCGAGACCTACCGCATCGCCGGGGGCGAGGCCGGGATGAAGCACTTCATGGCCCAGTTCGGCCCGACGCTGGCGCTGCCCTGGTGCAGGCTGACCGACGTTCCCGAGTTCACCGGCGAACTGGTCGATCTGATCGCCGGACAGTCGGACGCGCAATCGGGCGCGCGCTCGATCCGTGAACTGGAACGTATCCGCGATGCCAATCTGGTGGCCATGATGCGGGCGTTGAAGGGGCAGGGCTGGGGCGCGGGGGCGCTGCTGGACGCGCATGATGCGCGCCTCAGGGCAGGCACCGTACTGGCCGCGACGCTGGACGATCTCGGCGATCTGTCGCGCCCGATCCCGACGCTGGCGCGCTTGGTGCCGCTGGACTGGACCGACTACAACGGCCACATGACCGAATCGCGCTATCTGGATGCGTTCGCGCAGGCCACCGACCGGTTCATGGAACTGATCGGTTGCGACGGGGCCCATATCGCGTCGGGCGGCAGCTATTTCACCGCCGAAACCCATATCCGCCATGTCGGGGAGGCCCATGCCGGTGCGCGCATCGAGATCGCGACCGAGATGCTGCTCGGCCAGGGCAGGAAGCTGCACCTGTTTCATTCGATGTACGAGGGCGACCGGCTGCTGGCCACGGGCGAGCATTTCCTGGTGCATGTCAGCCTGCAGACGCGCCGCCCCTGCGCGCCGTCCCCGCGCATCGAGACCTCCATGGCGCGCATCGCGCGGGCGCGGGCCGGGCTGGCGTTGCCCGATGGCGCGGGCTCGTCGATCCGCGCGCCGGGCTGAGCCGCCCGGTGCGGTTTCGGATTCCGGTGCCACGCGAAGCTTGCTAGTGTGGCGCCGATGACCGCATTCCCGGGGCAGCGCAGATGGATCGTGCCGGCTTTCCTGCTGGCGGTGGCGGCGGTTTCCGCCGGGGTCTGGCGCTATGGCTATCTTCAGGCGCTGGACCAGCTGGCGCGGCGCGGCGATGCCGATCTGGCGCTGGCCAGCGACCGGCTGAGCACGCAGTTGCAGGTCTATCGCGAACTGGCGGTGCTGATGGCCGATCATCCCGCGCTCGAGGGGCTGGACGATCCGGCGCGGGCGCGCGCCGCGCAGGCGCTGCTGCTGCGGGTTGCCGACAAGACCGCCGCGCTTGACGTTGTCTATGCCCGTGCCGACGGCAGGGTGCTGGCCGCCGCGCGTGGCATCACCGGGCCCGACCTGCGTGGCACACCCGCGTTCGAGCGGGCGCTGCATGGCGCGCTGGGCAGCGAGCACGGGCTGCTGGGCGCCACCGGGTTGCGCGCCTATACCTATGCCGCACCGGTTTTCGGCGCGGGCGGCGCGGTGCGCGGGGCGTTGGTGGTGGTGGCCGATATCGAGGATGTCGAACAGACCTGGCGCGGCAGCGCGCCGGTGGTGTTCTTCACCGATACCGGCGGCGAGGTCTTCATCACCAACCGCTCCGAGCTGATGTTCTGGACCCGCCCGCCGGGGGCGCCCGGGCTGGTGCCCGCCGACGGCCGGGACCGCGACTTCGCCATCGGGCGGATCGGTCGGCACGAGGTCTGGAAACTGGGCTGGGGCCCCTACGTTCCGGCCCGCGCCCTGCATCTGTCGCGCGACCTGCCGGTGATCGGTTTCACCGGCGAGGTTCTGGTGGACGTGGCCCCGGCGCTGCGTCTGGCGGGTTTGCAGGCGGCGGCGGTGGCGGCCATCTTTCTGGCGTTCGGCGCGCTGCTGTATCTTGCCACCGAACGCCGCCGCACGCTGGCGCGGGCCAACGCGGTTCTGGAAAACCGGGTGGCGGAACGCACGCGGGCGCTGTCGGATGCCAATGCGCAGCTTCGCCGCGAAGTGAGCGAGCGGCAGGAGGCCGAGGCGGCGCTGAAACGGGCGCAGGCCGATCTGGTGCAGGCCGGCAAGCTGAGCGCGCTGGGCCAGATGAGCGCGGGCATCAGCCACGAGCTGAACCAGCCGCTGATGGCGATCCGGCAATATGCGGACAACGGCGCCGCCTTGCTGCAGCGCGGCCGCACCGGGGCGGTGGCCGACAACCTGTCGCGCATTTCGCAACTGGCGGCGCGCGCCGCGCGCATCATCCGCAACCTGCGCGCATTCGCACGCAACGAAAGCGAACCGATGGCGCGCGTCGATCTGGCGGCGGTCGTCGAAAGCGCGGTCGAACTGACGGGCGCGCGGCTTCGTGCCGAGGGTATCGAACTTGACTGGCGGCCTCCGGTGGCGCCGGTCTGGGTCAGGGGCGGCGAGGTGCGGCTGAGCCAGGTCCTGATCAACCTGGTCAACAACGCCGCCGATGCCATGGCCGGACAGGCCGAGCGCCGCATCCGCATCCGCATCGAGGATGGCGCGAAACTGGCGGTCTCGGTCCGCGATACCGGCCCCGGCATCGCCGATCCCGAGAAGATCTTCGAACCGTTCTATTCCACCAAGGAGGTCGGCGGCGGCATGGGGCTGGGTCTTTCCATCTCCTACGGGATGGTGCAGAGCTTTGGCGGCAACATCCGCGGCGCCAACGCGCCCGGCGGCGGCGCGGTCTTCACGCTGGAACTGGAGCGCTGGCCCGAGGAACGGGCGGCATGAACGGCGCGGTACTTCTGGTCGACGATGACAGGGCGGTGCGCGAGGCGCTGGCCCAGACCCTCGAACTTGCCGACCTGCACCCGATACCGGCGGGATCCTTCGTGGCGGCCAAGCATCATATCACCAGCGAGTTCCCGGGCGTCATCCTGTCGGACATCCGCATGCCGGGGCGCGACGGCTTCCACCTGCTGAACTATGCCCGCGAGGTCGATGCCGGGCTGCCGGTGATCCTGCTGACCGGCGAGGGCGACATTCCGATGGCGCTGTCGGCGATGGATCGGGGCGCGTTCGATTTTCTCGAGAAACCCTGCGCGCCCGCCGATCTGCTGGCGGTCCTGCACCGGGCCTTGCAGCAGCGCCGGGCGGTTCTGGCCCAGCGCGCCGAGCAGGCGCGCCGCGAGGCCGGCGACCCCGCGTCGCGGCTGATCTTCGGCGCCTCGGCGATGGCCGAGGATCTGCGCGCCCGGGTGCGGCAACTGGCGGCCACCTCGACCGAGGTGCTGATCGTCGGCCCGCCGGGCAGCGGCATTTCCAAGGTGGCCGAGGTGATCCATCTTTCCTCGCCGCGTGCGCACGAGCCGTTCGGCAAGCACGCCGCGCAGGGGATGGGGCGCGCGGGGCTGGCCGATGCCCTGGCGGCGGCAGCGGGCGGGACGCTCTACCTCGACGAGATCGGCCAGATGCCGCCCGATACCCAGATCGCGCTGATCGGCGCCATGGAGGCGGTGGACCCGGGCCGCGACGTGCGCATCATCGCCGGCGCCAAGACACCGCTGGACGAGTCCGCCATTTTGCCCGACCTGTTCTATCGGCTCCAGGTCGGGTCGGTCCGCATCCCGTCGCTGGCCGAACGCCCAGAGGATATTCCGGTCCTGTTCCGCCACTATCTCGATCAGGCTGCCGAACAGGCCGGCCTTGCCGCCCCCGAGATCAGCCCCGAACACATCGCCGCGCTGATGGCGCAGGACTGGCCGGGCAATGCGCGTTCGCTGATGAGCGCCGCGATGCGTTTCCTGCTGGGCATGCCCGAGGACATGGCGCAGGGCGGCGATCTGGGCCTGGCCGAACAGATGGCGCGGGTCGAACGCTCGCTGCTGATCGCGGCGCTCGAACGGCAGGACGGCAATGCATCCGAGGCCGCGAAGGCGCTGAAACTGCCGCGCAAGACCTTCTATGACAAGCTGGCCCGGCACCGGATTCGCCCCGAGGATTACCGCCGCTGATCTGTGCGGAATTCCGCACATCCCGCGATTCCCCCTGTGCGGGATTCCGCACAGGACGCAACATTACGCGCCTCTGGCCAGTCCGGGTTTCGCGCCAAGTGTTCGGAAATACGTGCTTTTCTGCCGCGGGGGCGGATGGCGCAATCAAATGGTTGAGCGATTCGCCGCGATTCGCTTCACTGTCAGCGGACGCGCCATCGTCCCGGGCCGATTTCCGGGGCTTGCCGGATGGGCGCGCACCGGAAATCTGGATCATCGGAGGAGCAAGAGATGAGATTCCTGACCACTGCCGCCACCGCACTGGCGCTTTGCGTGACCGCGCAGACCGGCTTTGCCGCGGATGCCTGCGACGACGGCGAGATCGTCGTCAAGTTCGCGCATGTGACCAACACCGACAAGCACCCCAAGGGCATCGCCGCCTCGCTCCTGGAAAAGCGCGTCAACGAAGAGATGAACGGCAAGATGTGCATGGAGGTCTATCCCAACTCCACGCTTTACGATGACAACAAGGTGCTCGAGGCGATGTTGCAGGGCGATGTGCAACTGGCCGCGCCGTCGCTCTCCAAGTTCGAGAAGTTCACCAAGCAGTTCCGCATCTTCGATTTGCCCTTCATGTTCAAGAACATTCACGCCGTGGATGCCTTCCAGGCCTCGGAAGCCGGGCAGAAGATGAAGGATTCGATGCGCAAGCGCGGCCTTCAGGGGCTGGCCTTCTGGCATAACGGCATGAAACAGATGTCGGCCAACAAGCCGCTGATCGAACCGTCCGATGCCAAGGGTCTGAAATTCCGCGTGCAGTCCAGCGACGTGCTGGTGGCGCAGATGGAAGCCATCGGCGGCAGCCCGCAGAAGATGGCGTTCTCGGAAGTCTATGGCGCGCTTCAGCAAGGCGTCGTGGACGGGCAGGAGAACACCTGGTCCAACATCTACGGCAAGAAGTTCTTCGAGGTTCAGGACGGCATCACCGAGACCAACCACGGCGCGCTCGACTATCTGCTGGTGACCAGCGTCGACTGGCTGGACAGCCTGCCCGAGGATGTACGCGACCAGTTCCTGACCATCGTCAAGGAAGTGACCGAGACCCGCAACGCGGAATCGACCAAGGTCAACGAGGCCGCCAAGCAGGCCGTGATCGACGCCGGCGGCACCGTGCGCACCCTGACGCCGGAACAGCGCCAGGCCTGGGTCGACGCGATGAAACCGGTCTGGGAAAAGTTCAAGGACGACGTCGGACAAGACAATATCGACGCCGCCCAGGCGATCAACGCCGGCATGTAGGCCGGACCGTGCAACCCGGGCGCGGCGGAACTCCGGACGTTCCGCCGCGCCCATGCCGGCGCCGGAGGGTGCCGGATTAGAGGCGCGGGCGAACGCGCCGGACAATGGCTGCGCCCCGAAGGCGCAGCACCGCGGGACAGGGAGGAACCAATGCACGAGCGTTCATTCGTCGATCGCATCGAGGAAACGCTGATCGCTGCGATCCTGGGGGCCATGACGCTGATCACCTTCGCCAACGTGGTGGCGCGCAAGGCGTTCAATTCCAACATTCTGTGGGCGCTGGAACTGACCGTGTTCCTGTTCGCCTGGCTGGTGCTGCTGGGCGCGTCCTATCTGGTCAAGACCAATGCGCATCTGGGGGTCGATGCCATCGTCAACGCGGTGGCGCCGCCGGTACGCCGGGTGCTGGCGCTGATCTCGGTGGCGCTGTGCCTGGCGTTTTCGGTTCTGATCCTCAAGGGGGCCTGGGATTACTGGGCCAATTTCGCCAATCTGCCCCAGACCACCGGCCGCTGGTTCCCGACCGGGTTCGAAACCGATTTCCGCGCCAACGCCTGGTACGAGGTCAACGACATTCCCATGCCGCAGGTGCTGCGCTTTATCGAGCCGCTGATGAATGACGGCGACGAATACGAGAAGATTCCGCGCTTTCTGCCCTATGCGGTGCTGCCGCTGTCCATGGCGATGCTGCTGTTCCGCTTTGCCGTCGTGGCGGTCAGGGTCTGGCGCGGCGATATCGACCGGCTGGTCGCCAGCCACGAGGTTGAAGACGAGATCGCGGGTGCCCGCGCCCATCAGGAGAGCTGACCCGCATGTCCGTAGCCATCCTTTTCATCATGGTGATCGGCATGCTGCTGATCGGGGTGCCGATCGCGGTGTCGCTCGGCCTCAGTTCGATCATCTTCCTTCTGGTGTTTTCCGACAGCTCGCTGGCCTCGGTGGCGCAGACGCTGTTTTCCGCCTTCGAGGGCCATTTCACGCTGCTGGCGATTCCGTTCTTCATCCTGGCGTCAAGCTTCATGTCCACGGGCGGCGTGGCGATGCGCATCATCCGCTTTTCGATCGCCTGCGTCGGGCATCTGCGCGGCGGCCTGGCGATCTCGGGCGTGTTCGCCTGCATGCTGTTCGCCGCCCTTTCGGGCTCATCGCCCGCCACCGTGGTCGCCATCGGTTCCATCGTGATCGGGGCGATGCGCCAGGCCGGCTATACCCGGGAATTCGCCGCCGGCGTGATCTGCAACGCCGGCACCCTGGGCATCCTGATCCCGCCTTCGATCGTCATGGTGGTCTATGCCGCCGCGGTCGAGGTATCGGTGGGGCGGATGTTCCTGGCCGGCGTCATTCCGGGCCTTCTGGCCGGTTTCATGCTGATGCTGGCGATCTATGTCATGGCAAGGATCAAGGGCATGCCCAAGGGCGAATGGCAGGGCTGGGGCGAGATCGCCGACAGTTTCCGCGATGCGTTCTGGGGGCTGATGCTGATCGTCATCATCATGGTCGGAATCTACGGCATTCCCGGCCTGACCGGCGCCTTCTTCACCCCAACCGAAGCGGCGGCGGTGGCCTCGGTCTATGCCTTCTTTGTGGCCAGTTTCATCTATCGCGACATGGGGCCGCTGAAAACCGAGGGCGAGGGGCGCAACCTGACGATTCTGGACAAGCCCAAGGCCATCGTCACCGCCTTCTTCCACCGCGACACGGTGCATACGCTGTTCGATGCGGGCAAGCTGACCATCATGCTGATGTTCGTGATCGCCAACGCGCTGATCCTGAAACATGTGCTGACCGATGAACAGGTGCCCCAGAGCATCGCCAACGCGATGCTGGGCGCCGGGCTGGGCCCGGTGGCCTTCCTGATCGTGGTCAACGTGATCTTGCTGATCGGCGGGCAGTTCATGGAACCCTCGGGCCTGCTGGTGATCGTGGCGCCGCTGGTTTTCCCGATCGCCATCCAGCTTGGCATCGACCCGATCCATCTGGGCATCATCATGGTGGTGAACATGGAGATCGGGATGATCACCCCGCCGGTGGGTCTGAACCTGTTCGTCACCTCCGGCGTCGCCGGGATGCCGATGATGCGCGTGGTCTATGCCGCGCTGCCCTTCCTGGCGGTGCTGTTCGTGTTCCTGATCCTGGTGACATACATTCCGTGGATATCGACGGTTCTGCCCAACGCGCTGATGGGGCCCGAGATCATCACCAAGTGACATGTGGTTTCAGGGGCGACACCACTCACGAAGAAACCAGTTCGCCCGCACGCGGCGCCGGCACGACCGGCGTCGCGTTTTCGCCCTTGGGGCTCAGGCCTCGCCCAGCGCGGCGATGATGGGCGAGAAATCGGCGGCCCTGAGGCTGGCGCCGCCCACCAGCGCGCCATCCACGTTGGGCACGGCGAAGATCGCCGCCGCGTTGTCCGGCTTGACCGATCCGCCATAAAGCAGCCGTACCGAGCGTCCGACACCCGCGCCAAAGCGGCGTTCCAGGCGGGCGCGGATGAAGCCGTGCACCTCGCCGATCTGGTCCGGCGATGGAACCAGCCCGGTGCCGATGGCCCAGATCGGTTCATAGGCGATCACCAGGTTTTCACCGGTGGCCATGTCGGGAACCGATCCCGAAAGCTGGCCTGCGATGATGTCGAGCGTGTTGGCGGCCTCGCGTTCGGTCAGGCTTTCACCCATGCAGACGATGGCGGCAAGCCCCGCCTGCATCGCCGCGCGAGCCTTGCCGCGCACGGTCTCGTTGCGTTCGCCGTGATCCTCGCGGCGTTCGGAATGGCCGGTGATGACATGGCTCGCGCCGGCATCGCGCAGCATCTCGGCGCTGATATCGCCGGTATGGGCGCCCGAGGCCCTTGCGTGGCAATCCTGCCCGCCGATGGTGACGGCGCTGCCTCTCGCGGCGGTGCCGGCGCGATGGATCAGGGTCGCCGGAGGACAGATCACGATATCGACATCCGCCTGCGGATAGGTCCGCGCCAGTGCCTCGATCTCGGCCAGGACCGCGCCGGTGCCGTTCATCTTCCAGTTGCCCGCCGCCAGTTTCCGCCGCATCGCCCGCCCGCCCTGTTGTGTTCGCTCGCGCCCGTGGTAGCATCCGCGTCAGAGCGAGACAATCGCGGGACAGTGGGCGGCGTGGCGCGACAGGGGCATGAGACCGGCAACAGCGGCGCGCGGCGCGCCGAAGGCGCCGCGCGAGCGCGGCAGGGCGGCGGGCCGTGACGCTTTGCCTTGTCGTCGTGAGCGCGCCGCGCCCGCGGGTGGACCGGCTGGTTGCGCTGGCCGGGGAGCACGACGTCACCGACATTCGCGTGCATGACGAGACCCAGGCCCCGGACCGGGCCACGATCGGCCTGCTTGCCGGGCAGGGGTCGCGCCAGGAACTGATCGACGCGCTGCAATCCCTGCTGGAAGCCGAGGACGACTGGCGCATCACGCTGCTGCCGGTGGACACGACCGTTCCCTACCCCGAGTCCGAAGAGGAGCGCGACAGCGCCGCCGAATCCGAGCGCAAGGAACGCGAGGCCAGGTCGATCGGCGGCCGCACCCGCGAGGAGATCTACGATTCGGTCTGGTCGCAGGCCAATATCGACCGCAACTACCTGGTTTTCGTCGTCCTCTCGACCGTGGTTGCATCGCTTGGCATGGTGGAAAACAACGTCGCGGTGGTGGTGGGCGCGATGGTGATCGCGCCGCTGCTCGGTCCGAACCTGGCCTTCGCGGTCGGGGTCGCGCTGGGCGACGAACGGCTGATGCTGCGCGCGGCGCTGACCAACCTGGCGGGGTTGGCGCTGGTTCTGGTGCTGGGCTTTTTCCTCGCGCTGGTCGTGCCCATAGACCCGGAGGCGGGCGAGCTTGCGGCGCGCACCCGGGTCGGCTTTGACGGCATCGCCATCGCGCTGGCCTCGGGCATGGCGGCGGCGCTGTCGATGGTCACAGGCCTGTCATCGGCGCTGGTCGGGGTGATGGTGGCCGTCGCCCTGCTGCCGCCCACGGTGGCGGTGGGCATCTATCTCGGGCTGGGGCTGCCGGGTCCGGCATCCGGGGCGGCGCTGCTGGTGTCGGTCAACATCGTCTGCGTCAATCTGGCGGCCCAGATCGTCATGATCTCGCGCGGGATCAGGCCGCGCACCTGGTATGAAAAGAAGGGCGCGCGGAAGGCGACGATCATCAACGCGACGGTCTGGTTCAGCCTGCTGGTGGCGCTGGCCGCCCTGCTGTGGATCAGGGCGCCGGAGATCGTCTGAACCCCCGGAACGCGGGCCGCGCTCAGTTGCCGCTGCCGCTTGCCGAAGGTTCGTTGAACTTGATCGATTCGCCGCAGCCGCAGGCTTCGGACACGTTGGGGTTGTTGAACTTGAACCCCGATTCCAGCAGGCCGGTGGCATAGTCGATCTCGGTGCCGAACAGGAACATCTGCGCCATCGGCGCGATCAGGATGCGCGCGCCGTCCTGTTCGACCACCTCGTCGTTGGGGTCGGCCCGGTCGACGTATTCCATCGTGTATTCCATGCCCGCGCAGCCCCCCTTCTTGACGCCGATGCGCAGGCCGGCATGGCCGGCGCTGTTCATCAGGCGCGCGATCTGGGCCGTGGCCCTGGGGGTCATGGTGACGGCTTGTTTGCCGGGAATGCCGAACATGCGGGTCTCCTGCTGCTGGGCCTTGATGTAAACCGGGCGCGCGGTTTCGCAAGGCCGGGGTTACATGAACCCCAGTTCCAGCCGCGCCTCGTCCGACATCATGTCCATGCCCCAGGGCGGATCCCAGGTCAGTTGCACATCGACGCGCTGAATGCCCGGCACCGGTTCCACCGCATCGGTGACCCAGCCCGGCATCTCGCCGGCCACCGGGCAGCCAGGCGCGGTCAGGGTCATGATGATGAAGACCTCGTTCTCGTCGTTGATGTCGATGGTGTAGATCAGGCCAAGATCGTAGATGTTCACCGGGATCTCGGGGTCGTAGACCGACCGGCAGGCTTCCACGACCTGATCGTAAAGCGGGTGGTTCGTTGTCGACGGCGCGATCAGCGGCGCGCCTTCCAGCGGTTGGGGCGAATGGGTCATCGTGGCCTCGATCTGTTTCCTGACCGATTATATAGGGAATAGGAGGCCGCGCGTCCAGCCTTCAATGAAGGTGCCGTGGCGCAGAATTGTCGCGGACTGGCGGTCAGTCGTTGATGTCGTCCTCGAACCGGCGGACCTGGCCCTTGCGCGCGGCGAACACCTGGCGCAGCACCAGCCAGGCGATCAGCGACAGCGCCGCGAACACCAGCAGCAGCAGCGGCAGGCCCAGGGACAGCCCGGTGTTCAGCAGCAGCATCGCCACCGCCAGCGCGCCGATGGCAAAGCCCAGGAACACGAACCCGGGCACCAGCACTTCGAGTATGGCCAGCACCAGCGCCGCCGCCAGCCAGACCCACCAGATCGACCAGAGCGCGGTATCCATCACTTGCCCCCCTTCAGCATGCGGAACGCATCGCCGAAGGCTTCAAGCGCGTTGGCCGGCAGCACGATGGTCTGCTTGCCCTCGCCCTTGCCCAGCGCGTTCAGCGCCTCGACCTGTTTCAGCGCCACCTGGTACTGCGCCGCCTCGATGCCGTGATCGGCGATGGCGCGGGCGACGACCTGGGTTGCATAGGCTTCGGCATCGGCCTGGATGCGGCGTGCCTTGGCGACCTGTTCGGCGGCGTAAAGTTCGGCATCGGCCTGCAACTCGACGGCGCGTTTCTGGCCCTCGAGTTCGGCATCGGCCTGCAACTCGACGGCGCGTTTCTGGCCCTCG
>JAGRMG010000135.1 GCA_020441385.1 Paracoccaceae bacterium | reverse complement strand
CGATGGTCTGTGCCGCCAAGGGCTATCCGCTGGTGGTGACGATGGCCGAGAGCTTTTCGATCGAGCGGCGCAAGCTGATGCGTTTCCTGGGCGCCAAGGTGGTGTTGACGCCCAAGGAGCAGAAGGGTTTCGGCATGTACCGCAAGGCCAGGGAACTGGCCGAGGCGAATGGCTGGTTCCTGGCGCGGCAATTCGAGAACGAAGCCAACGCCGATATCCACGAACAGACGACGGCGCGCGAGATCATCGCCGATTTCGAGGGCAGGAGGCTGGACTATTTCGTTTCGGGCTATGGGACGGGCGGCACCGTGACCGGGGTTGGCCGGATGCTGCGGCGCGAACGGCCCGAGACGCGCATCGTGCTGAGCGAACCCGCCAACGCGGCACTGGTGCAAAGCGGCACCGCGCAGGAGCGCAGCGGCGACGGCGAGGCGGCCGCAAGCCACCCGGCGTTTCAGCCCCATCCGATCCAGGGCTGGACGCCCGATTTCATCCCGAAGGTCTTGCAAGAGACGCTGGACGCGCAACGGGTTGACGAACTGATCCCGGTCGCCGGGCCGGACGGCATCGCCTGGGCGCGGCGCCTGGCCGCCGAGGAAGGGATATTCTGCGGCATCTCCGCCGGCGCCACCTTTGCGGCGGCGATGAAACTGGCCGAAACCGCGCCGGAAGGATCGGTGATGCTGGTCGTTCTGCCGGACACGGGCGAACGGTATCTCTCGACGCCGTTGTTCGATGGCATCGAGGCCGGGATGGACGAGGCCGAACTCGCGCTGATGCGCTCGACTCCGGGCTACCAGATGCCCTGAGCGGCTGCGGCATCTCGCCGCGCAGGGCGGGTTCGGCGATGCAAGAATTTGATCGCGCATAACATATGCAATAAAGTAAATATGAAGTCCGGCGGGCGCGCGCCGGGCGTGTTCAGGTATGGGAGATCTGCAATGAAACGGTTTCTGATCGCCGGTCTTGTCGCGGCAAGTGCGACTGCCGCTGCCAGTGTGGCGGCCGCCGCCGACAAGGCGGCGCTGGTCGACGAGGGCAAGGCGCTGATGCAGCAGTTCGGCGGCGCCCTGAAAGCCGAGTTGCAGGCGGCGATCAAGGACAGGGGCGCGCCCCATGCGATCGAGGTCTGCAATATCCGCGCCCCCGAAATCGCGGCTTCGGTATCGCAGGACAGTGGCTGGAAGGTCGCCCGCTCCAGCCACAGGCTGCGCAACCCCGACAATGCACCCGATGCCTATACCGCCGCGGTGATCGACGATTTCCTTGCGCGCCAGGCGGCGGGTGAAAGCGCCGAAACGCTGGTCCGGGCAGAGATCGTGGACGAGGACGGCGGCCAGACATTCCGCATGGTCAAGGCGATACCGACCGGCGAGGTCTGCCTGAACTGCCACGGCGGCGACGAGGTCAAGCCGGCGGTGAGCGAGCAGCTTGCAAGGCTCTATCCGGGCGACGAGGCGCGCGGGTTCTCCGCAGGCGAGATGCGCGGCGTGTTTACCCTGATCAAGCCGCTGAACTGATCCCGGCCGCAGAAAACGAAACAGGCTCCGGCACGGCGCCGGAGCCTTTTTTGCGCGTTCGGTTGAAGTCACCGGGCCAGCCCCGACGCGGCCGCGTCCCGACTTCTGCCCGGGGTTTCCGGATCGGGACGCTGAAGCCGGCCAGGCGCGACACGCTGGAACGTGAAGGCGACCGGCGTCAGGCCAGCATGACCATCGGGTTTTCCAGGTTGTCCTTGATCGCCTGCAACAGCTCTGCCCCGAGCGCACCGTCGATGACCCGGTGATCGACCGACAGCGTCACCGACATCACCGTGGCGACGGCCAGTTCCCCATCCTCGCCGACGACCGGTTTCTTCACGCCGGCACCGACCGCCAGAATGGCGCCGTGCGGCGGGTTGATGACAGCATCGAAATTGTCGATTCCGAACATGCCCAGATTGGAGATGGCGAAACTGCCGCCCTGGTATTCCTGCGGCGCCAGCTTGCGCTCGCGGGCACGCGCGGCCAGATCCCTCATCTCGGCCGAGAGCGCCGACAGCGACTTCATCTCGGCATCCTTCAGCACCGGGGTGAACAGCCCGCCTTCGATGGCGACCGCGACGGCGACATCCGAAGGGGTCAGTTTCAGGATGCGGTCGCCGGCCCAGACCGCGTTGGCATCGGGCACCGTTTGCAGCGCCAGGGCGCATGCCTTGATGATGAAATCGTTCACGCTCAGCTTGACGCCGCGCCCTTCAAGCTGCCGGTTAAGCTGGCCGCGGAATTTCAGCAGGGCGTCAAGGCCGATATCGCGGCGCAGATAGAAATGCGGGATCTGCTGCTTGGCCTCGGTCAGACGGGCGGCGATGACCTTGCGCATGCCGTCAAGCTTGACTTCCTGATACGCGCGGCCCTCGTACATCTTCGCGACCGTATCCGCGGACGGGCCGGCCGGCGCGCTGGCCGGGGCAGGCGCGGCAGTGCCCGCCACGTCCGGCTGGCCGGCCGGCGCGGCACCGGCACCGGCGCCCTCGACATCGGCCCTGACGATCCGTCCATGCGGGCCCGTTCCGGAGATCTTCGCAAGGTCCAGCCCCCGGTCCGCGGCGATGCGGCGCGCCAGCGGTGACGCGAAGATACGCTCCCCCTTGGCGGATTTCGGCGCCGCCAGATCCCTGGCGGCCGCCGGGGCGGCCGGCGCGCCGGCCCCGTTGGCGGATTTCGCTTCGGGCGCAGGCTCCGCCGCGCCGGCTGATGCGCCCGAGGCGATGTCGCCTGCGTCTTCACCCTCCTCCAGCAGAACCGCTATCGGGGTGTTGACCTTGACGCCTTCGGTGCCGTCGGCAACCAGGATCCTGCCGACGATCCCCTCGTCGACGGCTTCGAACTCCATCGTCGCCTTGTCGGTTTCGATCTCGGCCAGCAGGTCGCCCGAGGACACGCTGTCGCCCTCCTTGACCAGCCATCTGGCAAGCGTTCCCTCCTCCATCGTGGGCGACAGGGCGGGCATGAGAATCTCTGTGGGCATCGGCGACGCTCCTTATTGGTAAGTCACTTGTTTCACCGCCTCGATCACCTCGTCGGTGGTCACCAGCGCGTGCTTTTCCAGGTTGGCGGCATAGGGCATCGGCACGTCCTTGCCGGTGCAGTTGATCACCGGCGCGTCGAGATGGTCGAACGCCTGCTGCATCACCACCGAAGAGATGTAGCTGCCGACCGAACCCTGCGGCCAGCCTTCCTCGACCGTCACCAGACGGTTGGTCTTCTGCACCGAACGGATGATCGCGCCGGTATCCATCGGCCGCAGCGTGCGCAGGTCGATCACTTCGGCCTCGATGCCGTCCCCGGCCAGTTTCTCGGCGGCTTCCAGGGCATAGGTCATGCCGATCCCGAAGCTGACAATGGTCACGTCCGAACCCGGCCGCCAGATGCGCGCCTTGCCGAAGGGCACGGTGTAGTCGTCCAGGACCGGCATGTCGAAACTGCGGCCATAGAGGATCTCGTTTTCCAGAAAGATCACCGGGTTCGGGTCGCGGATCGCGGTTTTCAGCAGCCCCTTGGCGTCAGAGGCGGAATAGGGCATCGCCACCTTCAGCCCCGGTATCTGCATGTACCAGGCGGCATAGTCCTGGCTGTGCTGGGCGCCCACGCGCGCGGCCGCACCGTTGGGCCCGCGAAACACCATCGGCGCGCCCATCTGCCCGCCCGACATGTAAAGCGTCTTGGCCGCCGAATTGACGATCTGGTCGATCGCCTGCATGGCGAAGTTGAAGGTCATGAACTCGACGATGGGCCTCAGCCCGCCAAAGGCGGCGCCCACCGCGATGCCGGTAAAGCCATGTTCGGTGATCGGCGTGTCGATCACCCGGCGCGCGCCGAATTCGTCCAGCAGCCCCTGGCTCACCTTGTAGGCGCCCTGGTATTCGGCGACCTCCTCGCCCATCAGGTAGACGCTGTCGTCGGCGCGCATTTCCTCGGCCATGGCGTCGCGCAGCGCCTCGCGCACCGTCTGCTGTTTCAACTCGGTGCCTTCGGGCCAGTCGGGGCTCTCGTCGGCCGGCACCGCCTCGGGCGCCGCGGCCCTGGCCGGCGCGGCCTTGGGTTGCGGCGTCTGCGACGGCGCCGCGCCGCTGCCGGATTGGGCGACGTCCTCGCCGCTTTCGCCCTCCTCCAGCAGCACCGCGATGGGGGCGTTGACCTTCACCCCCTCGGTGCCTTCGCTGACGAGTATCCGGCCCAGGACGCCTTCGTCCACCGCCTCGAACTCCATCGTCGCCTTGTCGGTCTCGATCTCGGCCAGGATGTCGCCGGATCTGACCGTGTCGCCCTCCCGGACCAGCCATCTGGACAGCGTGCCTTCCTCCATGGTCGGCGAAAGGGCGGGCATCAGAATTTCGGTTGCCATGACTGTGTCTCCCTCACGCGTTCTGCGGCGCCGTGTCGGCGTAGATGTCGCTCCAAAGCTCGTCCAGCGCCGGTTCCGGGCTTTCCTTGGCGAACTCGGCGGCCTTGTTGACGATGTCCTTGATGTCCTTGTCGATCGCCTTGAGATCGTCTTCGCTGGCGTGCTTGCCATCCAGCAGCATCTGGCGCACATGCTCGATCGCGTCGCGTTCCTCGCGCATCTTCTGCACCTCCTCGCGGGTGCGGTACTTGGCCGGGTCCGACATGGAATGCCCGCGATAGCGGTAGGTCTTGACCTCGAGGATGTATGGCCCCTTGCCGGCGCGGCAATGCGCGACCGCGGTCTCGCCCGCCGCCCTGACCGCCAGGACGTCCATGCCGTCCACCGCCTCGCCGGGAATGCCGAACGCCTCGCCGCGGGTATGGATCTCGGGCGTCGACGTCGAGCGTTTCTGCGCCGTGCCCATCGCGTACTGGTTGTTCTCGATCACGAACACCACCGGCAGCGACCACAGCGCCGCCATGTTGAACGTCTCGTAGACCTGGCCCTGGTTGGATGCGCCATCGCCGAAATAGGTGAAGGTGACGCGCCCGTTCTCCTTGTACTTGTCGGCAAAGGCCAGCCCGGCACCGATCGGCACCTGCGCCCCGACGATGCCATGTCCGCCATAGAAGTGCTTCTCCTTCGAGAACATGTGCATGGAGCCGCCCTTGCCCTTGGAATAGCCGCCCTCGCGCCCGGTCAGTTCGGCCATCACGCCCTTTGGGTCCATGCCGCAGGCCAGCATGTGTCCGTGATCGCGATACGATGTGACGCGCTTGTCGCCCTCCTCGGCGGCGGCCTCCAGTCCGACGACAACCGCCTCCTGGCCGATGTAGAGGTGACAGAACCCGCCGATCAGCCCCATGCCGTAAAGCTGGCCTGCCTTTTCCTCGAATCGCCGGATCAGCAGCATGTCGCGGTAATACGCGGTCAGATCTTCTGCCGAAACATTTGAAATCTTTTTGCCTTTTCGCGCGGCCATGGTGCTGGCGCCTCCTCCGTGCAAATTAGTTTAGCGTTAAACTATCTCATAGACGATTTCCGCCCCGGTTGCGAGGGCAAATGTGACGCGACGGCCGGACGGCCGGTCGATTCTTCTTCTGGCCTCAAATATCCCGGGGGTGAATTGGCCGCAGGCCAAGAGGGGGCGGCGCCCCCTCCGGTCGGATCGCGGCACGCGATCCGATCCTCGCCGGAAAGGTCAGCGGATCACGATCTCGTCGGCACGCAGCAGGCCCAGCACCGAGCGCGCCTGCTGGTCCAGCAGGTCCAGATCCAGATAGTCGTCCGACAGCCGCCGGGTCAGGTTCTCCATCGTCGCGATCTCGGTGCGCAGCTCTCCCAGATCGCCCGACAGCGCCTCGGCCTCGGCGGCGATCTCGACGCGGCGGAACAGCCCGAAATCGCCCTGTACGGCGGCAAAGGTGAAATAGGCGCTCAGCGCGAAGGCGGCGGCATAAAAGAGGAATGCGCCGAAACTGGGTCGGTTGGAACGGGTCACTGCACGGCCTTCGCTCTGCGCCCTTCGCGGGCGTTCTGGAATCGACTTTGGCACAGGCGATTCGCAAAGAAAATCCCTATCCCGCCGCGGCGCGCCGGTGCGGCGAACTGTGTGAATGACGCAACGGCCCGCTGGCGCGGGGCGCGCGGCTGCGCCATGCTCGGCCCCACATCCCGGAAAAGGAACGCGCCATGACCGATATCGCCCCCCGCGCAGACCTCGGCAGCCACGAGGTCATCAACCAGCCGCTGCCGCGCGAGGGCGGCGATCTGTGGGCCGCCGACATCGTGCTGCGCGAGGCCGCGCAGGCGGCCGGTGCGCGAACCGGCGCGCTCGAACGGGCGGGCCGCGTCTATGGCAGCCCCGAAATCCTCGAGGCCGCCCATGACGCGCGCCGCGACCCGCCACGCCTGAAGCTGTTCTCGCGCTCCGGCCACCGGCTCGACGAGGTCGCGTTCCATCCCGGCTATCACACCTGCATGGCCGCCGGGATCGACCTGGGCTATGCCAGCGCCGCGTGGGACGGGCAGCCCGGCGGCCATGCCACCCATGCCGCGCTCTGCTACATGCAGTATCAGGTCGAACCCGGCGTCGCCTGCCCGCTGACCATGACCTACGCCGCGGTGCCCGCGCTCAGGGCCGATCCCGCGCTGGCCGAAACCTGGATCCCCAAGCTGACCTCGCCGGTCTATGACCCCTCGGTGCGCCCCGTCTCCGAAAAGGCCGGCGCCACCATGGGCATGGCAATGACCGAGAAACAGGGCGGATCGGACGTGCGCGCCAACACCACCCGGGCCGAGCGGGACGGCGACGGCTACATCCTGAACGGGCACAAGTGGTTCTGTTCCGCGCCGATGTCGGATGGCTTCCTGACGCTGGCCTATGCCAAGGGCGGTCTGAGCTGTTTCGTGGTGCCGCGCTGGCTCGGGGATGGCCAGCGCAACGGCATCCGCATCCAGCGGCTGAAGGACAAGATGGGCGACCGCGCCAATGCCAGTTCCGAGATCGAATACTGGGATGCGCGCGCCTTCCGGCTGGGCGAGGAAGGGCAGGGCGTGCGCACCATCATCGAGATGGTGCATCACACGCGGCTCGATACCGCGATGGCGCCGGCCGGGCTGATGCGCGCCGCCCTGGCCGAGGCGCATTGGTGGGTCTCGCACCGCTCGGCGTTTCAGCGCCGGCTGATCGACCAGCCGCTGATGCGCGCGGTCCTGGCCGATCTGGCGCTGGACTGGGAGGCCTCCGTCGCCGCCGGTTTCCTGGTGGCCCGCGCCTTCGACCGCGCCGACGATGAGGGCCGCGCGCTGGCCCGTATCGCCGTGGCGCTGAACAAGTACCTGTCGAACAAGCGCTGCATCGACGTGGTGGCCGAGGCGATGGAGGTGCTGGGCGGCATGGGCTATGTCGAGGAAACGCCGATGCCGATGCTTTACCGCCAGGCGCCGCTGAACAGCATCTGGGAAGGTTCGGGCAACGTCATCTGTCTCGACATCCTGCGCACGCTGAACCGCGACCCGGCCGCCGTGGCGGCGCTCGATTCGGTGCTGGACGGGGCGCGCGGGCGCGACGCGCGCTTCGATGCCGCGCTCGGCGCGCATCGCGACCGCTGGCGCGGCATTCCGCCCGAGGCCGAGGCGCGCTGGTTCACCGAAAGCCTGGCGACGTTGCTGAGTGCCGCGGCGCTGATCGGCACGGCGCCGCACGCGGTGGTAGACGGCTACATGATCAGCCGGGTTGCGGGCGAACGCGGCAGCGTTCCGGGCGCGATTTCGGGGCTCGATACCGCCGCCATCCTGGGCCGGATCGGCTGAGCGCGCGCCGGCGTCATCCTGCGTCATAGTGCCGGAGCGGCTTGCACGCCCGGCCAGGGCAACTATCTCGTTTCGGGACCAACATGGAATTATGGAAAGGACTTTCGAGATGCCGGACAAATCCGCGAGCCTGAAGAACCTGCAAACCGCCCTGTCGATGGAACTGTCGGCAGCCTCGCAATACCTGCTGCACGCGCATGTGCTCGACGATTGGGGGCTGGACCGGCTGGCCGATCAGATGCGCGAGGAAATGCACGAGGAACTGGGCCATGCCGGTCGCTTCATCGACCGTATCCTGTTCCTGGGCGGGGAGCCGGAAATGAAACCCGAAAAGACCCCGCGCCGGGCCAAGGGCCTGAAAGAGATGTTCGAGACCGACCGCGCCGATGAACGCGAGGCCATCGCGTTCTATACCAAGGCCGCCCGCGCCGCCTACGAGGGCGACGATATCGGCAGCCGCGCGCTGTTCGAAGAGATCGTGCTGGATGAGGAAGGCCACTGGGCCTGGCTCGATCTGCAACTGAACCTGCTCGAACGGATGGGCGAACCCGCCTTCATCTCGAAATACATGAGCGCCGAACAGGGCGAGGCGTAGCCGGCGCCCGCCCCGGTCCCGGCCCGGTCACGGGGCCGGGTCCGGGCGGGGTTGGAGGCCGACGCAGGCGGTCGCGGCGCGCTCAGCAGGTCAGGACCGCGACGCCGGGCAGGGTCTTGCCTTCCATCCATTCCAGGAACGCACCGCCCGCGGTCGAAAGATAGGTGAAGTCGCCGGCCACCCCGGCCTGGTTCAGCGCCGCCACCGTATCGCCGCCCCCGGCGACCGATACCAGCTTGCCCGCGCGCGTCAGATCCGCCGCCCTGCGCGCCGCGGCATTGGTGGCCGCGTCGAAGGGCGGGATCTCGAAGGCGCCCATCGGGCCGTTCCAGATCAGCGTCTTCGCCCCGTCCAGCACCTGCGCCACGCGCTCCACGGTCCTTGGTCCGGCATCGAGAATCATCGCGTCCCCGGGGCAGTCTTGGGCCGGCACGGTCCGGCTTTCCGCCCCGGCCCTGAACTCGCGCGCCACCACGATATCGCAGGGCAGCAGGATGTCGCAGCCGGTCTTTTCCGCCTTGGCCAGGATATCCGCCGCCGTCGCCGTCATGTCGTGTTCGCACAGCGACTTGCCGACATCGTGGCCCTGCGCGGCCAGGAAGGTGTTGGCCATGCCCCCGCCGATCACCAGATGATCGACATTGTCGACCAGATTGCCCAGCAGGTCGAGCTTGGTGGAAACCTTGGCGCCGCCCACGACCGCCACGAGGGGGCGTTCCGGTTTGCCCAGCGACGCCTCGAGCGCGGTGAGTTCGGCCTGCATCAGCCGCCCCGCGCAGGAGGGCAGCAGCCGCGCCACGCCCTCGGTCGAGGCATGCGCCCGGTGCGCCGCCGAAAACGCATCGTTGCAATAGACATCGCCCAGCGCGGCGATCTCGGCGGCCAGCGCCGGGTCGTTGCCTTCCTCGCCCGGGTGAAACCGGGTGTTCTCCAGCAACAGCACCGCGCCCGGTTCAAGCGCGTCCGCCGCCGCCTCGGCCGCCGGGCCGCGGCAATCGGCGCAGAAGACGACCGGCGCCGAAAACGCCTGTTCCAGTGCCGGAACGAGCGGTCGCAGCGACATTTCGGGCACGTTGCGCCCCTTGGGCCGCCCGAAATGCGCCAGCAGCAGCGGCGTTCCGCCCGCCGACATGATGTCGCGGATCGTCGGCGCGATGCGCCGGATGCGGGTGTCGTCGCTGACCGCGCCGTTTTCCAGCGGCACGTTGATGTCGACCCGCACCAGTACGCGTTTGCCGGCGAGGTCCATGTCGTCAAGCGTGTTCCTGCACATCTGCCGTGCCTCCTGATCGTCTTTCGCAGCGCCGCTGTTTCCCCGCTTTCGCCGCGCCCGTCAATGCGTCACTTGGCAATCGCGTGCGCGCGCCTTAGGTAACGGGCCAGCACGCCAAGACAGGAGAGCCGCATGGCCGAGATCACAGACCCCGAAAACACCATCCTGATGGAGCTGAAAGGCGGCACCGTCACGATACAGCTGCTGCCCGACGTGGCGCCCAGACATGTCGAGCGGATGAAGGAACTGGCCCGCTCCGGTGCTTATGACAACGTCGCCTTTCACCGGGTCATCGACGGATTCATGGCCCAGACCGGCGATGTCAGGAACGGCAACATGGAACAGGGCTTCAACCTGCGCGCCGCCGGCACCGGCGGGTCGGATCTGGCCGACCTTCCGGCCGAATTCTCCAAGCTGCCCCATGACCGCGGCACGCTGGGCGCGGCCCGCTCGGCCAACCCCGACAGCGCCAATTCGCAGTTCTTCATCAACTTCTCGGACAACAACTTCCTGAACGGGCAATATACCGTCTATGGCCGGGTGATCGGCGGCATGGAACATGTCGATGCCATCACGCGCGGCGAACCGCCCGCCGAACCCGACCGGATGATCAGCGTCAGGGTGGCGTCCGATGTATAAGCTTGCCGCCCTGCTGTGCGCGCTTGCGGCGCCCGCCTTCGCTACCGGGCTTGAAATCGAGGTCGAGGGCGAGAACGGCGGCGGGACCGTCACCATCGACCTGTTCGAGGACGTGGCCCCCAACCATGTCGCCCAGATCACCGCGCTGGCCCGCGAGGGGGCCTATGACGGCGTGGTGTTCCACCGTGTCATCGACGGCTTCATGGCCCAGACCGGCGACGTGGAGTTCGGCCATCTGGGCCAGGACATGCGCAAGGCCGGCATGGGCGGATCGGACCGGCCCGACCTTAAGGCCGAGTTCTCGGACAAGCCCTTCGAGCGCGGCGTCGTCGGCATGGCCCGCTCGCGCAGCCCCGACAGCGCCAATTCGCAGTTCTTCATCATGTTCGCCCCGGCGCCGCATCTGAACGGCCAGTACACCGTGGTCGGCCGCGTGAGCGGCGGCATGGACGTGGTCGACGCGATCAAGCGCGGCAACAGCCGCAGCGGCGCCGTCGAAGGCCGGCCCGACGTGATGAAGAAGGTCACGGTGACCGAATGAGCCGACGGCCGGCGCGGACCCTGTCCGCGCCGCCGCCTCGCGCACGCAGGCTCAACTTGGCGTGTGATGGGCTGGCGCGATGGCCGCCCATGCCCCATGCTTCCGTCGCCGGGAGGTATGGCAATGCTGAAACGAACCCTGCTGGCGGCCGCGTTCGCCACGTTTGGCGCGACATGCGTTGCCGCCGATCCGGAAATCTGGCGCCATGAATGGCCCGACACCGATTTCGCCATAACCAGCGTTTCCGACTGGGGCGAAATCCGGTCGGGCGGCCCGCCCAAGGACGGTATCCCGGCGCTGGACCATCCCGGCTTCATCCCCGCCGCGCAGGAAGCGCGCATCGGCGGCCGCGAACCGGTGATCACGCTGGAACTCGACGGCACTGCGCCGCGTGCCTATCCGCTCCGATACCTGACCTGGCACGAGATCGTGAACGACACCGTCGGCGGCGTTCCGGTGGCCGTCACCTTCTGCCCGCTATGCAATTCCGGCATCGTTTTCGACCGGCGCACCGAAATCGGCACGTTGACATTCGGGGTCTCGGGCAAGCTGCGCAATTCCGCCATGGTGATGTTCGACCGCCAGACCCAAAGCTGGTGGCAGCAGGCGCTGGGCGAGGCCATCGTCGGCAGGCTGACCGGCACGCGGCTGAGGGCCTTGCCCGGCTGGATGGAAAGCTGGGCCGAGTTTGCCGCGCGCAACCCAGACGGGCTGGTGATGGATCAGCCCGGCCACCCCCGCAGCTATGGCCGCAACCCCTACGAGGGCTATGACGGTTCGCGCCGCCCGTTCCTCTACGATGGCGAAGACCCGCCCCATGGCATCCCGCCGCTGGCCCGGGTGGTGCGCGTGGCAAACCGCGCCTGGCCGCTGACCCGGCTGTCGCGCGAAGGCGAGCTTTCCGAGGCCGGCATAACCATCACCTGGTCCGCGGGGCAGGCCTCGGCGCTCGATACGGCCCGGATCGGGGAGGGCCGCGATGTGGGAAACATCCGGGTGCGCGATGCGCGCGGCCGCGATGTCGCCCATGACGTGATGTTCGCCTTCGCCTTTCACGCGTTCTGGCCCGAAGGCGAATGGATGCTGGGCGGGCGCGACGGACCGCGACCGTGAAAACGGCGCCCCGCCGGCGCCCGTCCGGGGGCATCAACAAACGACCCCGACAAGGCGGATTGTTTTCATATCGCGCCACCACCGCGACATTCCCGAGCGGTTCCCCCGCTCAGGCCGGAATCAACCTTTGGACTCTTCGCCGAATTTCCGCAGAATGGGCTAAAGTCATTCTGCGAAGGTGGGAACATGAAAGAACTGGCATTGTCTGGCGTCTTGCCGCTGTTGCTGGCCGCTTGCACCGGCCCGGCGGGGAACCTGCCGGCCGGATTGCAAGAACGGAAACCGGCCTGCGCCGGGGGCAATTTCGAGGTCTGCGCCAATATCGGGCACGAGGTCCGCGACGCCGAGGGCGGACCGGCGCCGGTGCACTATCCGCCCTTCTCGCAACCGATCGTGGACTGATCCGCTTCAGTCGCGCTGGCCGGCGAACCGGGTCTGCCACTCTTCGCGCTGATCGTCGGTGATCTTGGCGAACA
This sequence comes from Paracoccaceae bacterium, assembly GCA_020441385.1. GTDB lineage: Bacteria > Pseudomonadota > Alphaproteobacteria > Rhodobacterales > Rhodobacteraceae > JAGRMG01. The sequence goes on along the minus strand of JAGRMG010000135.1, from coordinate 1,249 downwards.
GCACATCGGGCACGGCAAAGCCATGGCCCGGCGCCAGCGCCGTCAGCGCGCCCGCCACGTCGTCCGGCCAGCCCGTGTCCGCCGCCTTCATCGCCGAGAGCATGTCCGCCGCGGCGGCTGGGATGAACGGCGCGCCGAGAACCGCGTATAGCCGGATCAGGTTCAGCCCCAGCCGCACCTGCATGGCGGCACGGTCGGGGTCGGTCTTGAAGATCGTCCAGGGCGCGGCCGATTGCAGGTATTCGTTGCCCAGCGCCCAGATGGCGCGCAATTCCTGGGCAGACTTGCGCACCTCCATCGCGTCCATGAAACCCTCGTAGGCCCGCACCCGGGTTTCAAGCGCGCCGGCCAGCGCCTGTTCCTGTTCGCCCCAGACGCCGCCCCCGGGCACCGCCTCGCCGAATTTCGAGCGGCAGAACTTGGTGATCCGGCTGACGAAATTGCCCAGCACGTCGGCCAGATCCTTGTTGACGCTGGTCTGGAAGTTCTCCCAGGTGAACTCGCTGTCGCTGCTTTCGGGGGCGTGGCTCAGCAGCCACCAGCGCCAGTAGTCGGCCGGCAGGATCTCGAGCGCCTGATCCATGAACACGCCGCGCCCCTGGCTGGTCGAGAACTGGCCGCCGTCATAGTTGAGATAGTTGAACGACTTCAGGTGATCGACCAGCTTCCAGGGCTCGCCCGATCCGATGATGGTGGCCGGAAAGCTGAGCGTGTGGAACGGCACGTTGTCCTTGCCCATGAACTGAACGTAACGCACGTCGCCGGCGCCCTTGTCGGTGCGCCACCAGCGTTCCCAGGCGGCGTCGTCCAGCCCCTGCGCCTCGGCCCATTCCGCGCCGCAGGCGATGTATTCGATGGGCGCGTCGAACCAGACATAGAACACCTTGCCCTCCATGCCGGGCCAGTCCTCGGTTCCGCGCCTGACCGGGATGCCCCAGTCCAGATCGCGGGTGATGCCGCGGTCCTGCAAGCCGTCGCCGTCATGCAGCCATTTCTTCGCGATAGAGGTGGTCAGCACCGGCCAGTCGGTTTTCGAATCGATCCACGCGTCCAGCTCGTCCCTCAGCGCCGACTGGCGCAGGTACAGGTGCCTGGTCTCGCGCACCTCCAGGTCGGTGGAGCCGGAAATGGCGCTGCGCGCATCCATCAGGTCGGTCGGATCGAGCTGCTTGGTGCAGTTCTCGCACTGGTCGCCGCGCGCCTTGTCATAGCCGCAATTCGGGCAGGTGCCCACGATATAGCGATCCGG
>JAGRMG010000134.1 GCA_020441385.1 Paracoccaceae bacterium | reverse complement strand
GCGGGCTGATCCGGCCGTTTCGCCGCCGGCTGCCGGGCGGGGCCGGGATGGCGGCCGGCGCGGTGGCCGGGTTCACCAGTTTCGTCAGCCATGCCGGCGGGCCGCCGGCGGCGGTCTATCTTCTGTCCCAGCGCCTGTCCAAGACCGAATACCAGGCCTCGACCGTGCTGGTCTTCTGGGCGATCAATGTCGCCAAGTTCGTGCCTTACGCGTATCTCGGAATGTTCACGCGGCAGACCCTGCTGGCCGATCTGGCCCTGGCCCCCTTCGCGCTGGCCGGCGCCTGGTTCGGTGTGTGGGCGCACCGTCTGCTGCCCGAGCGGGCGTTCTTCGCGATCACCTATGTTCTGCTGTCGGTGACGGGGGCCAAGCTGGTCTGGGACGGGCTGAGCTGACCGGGCGCGCAGGCCGCCTGGGCGCGGCCTGCGCCTGCCGCCTTTGCCTCAGGCGTCGTTGCCTTGTGCCGGCAGCGCCTCGGCCAGCGCCTCATAGCCCTCGCCCGAGGCCACCAGACAGGTGACGCCATCGGGCAGCGTCGCGGTGATGGTCCAGCTTCCGGTCTCGCGCGATGCGAACATCTCGATCACCACGCCCTGCGCGCCCAGCCCGATGCTTTGCCGCGTCTCGCCATAGCTCTCGGCCAGCCGTTCCAGCACCACCGGACGGGGAGCGCAATTGCGCCCGCCCTCGGCCCATACCTGCTGCGCGGCCAGCGCCATTAGCGCCAGGCACGTCGTCGCCCTGATCAACGTGTTTATCATCGGGTTCTCTTCCCCTCTCGCTGCGGCCTGCGCGCCCGGTCTGGCCCGCGGATCGCCCCCGCGCGCCGGCCGCGCCGGCCTGTCGTTTCGGCTGCTGTCGGACCCGCTGCCCGTCCTTGCCCGGCGGCTCCGCCGGCACGTCCCTCCGCGCCCGGATCCGACATGGAAAAACCTGCGGGCAAGATGCTTAAGAATGGTTAACGCGGCGTGCGGTCGCGGGCCGAATGCGCATTCGCGGCGGTTTCGGCTTGAACTTCACGGCCGAAAATGCCCCTTTCCGCGCATTGTCGTGACCCCAGGAGAGATCAATGGACCCCCGCGCACGCCCCTACCGATCCGTTCTCTACATTCCCGGCTCGAAGCCGCGGGCGCTGGACAAGGCACGCTCCCTGCCGGTGGATGCGATCATATTCGATCTGGAAGACGCGGTTTCGGCCGATGAAAAGGAATCGGCGCGCGAAACGCTGAAGGCGGCGCTCGATCGGGGCGGGTACGGCGCGCGCATCAGGATCGTGCGCATCAACGGGCTGGACACGCCCTGGGGGCGGGCCGATGCCGAGGCGCTGAGCGGGATGGCGGCCGATGTGGTGCTGCTGCCCAAGGTGGGAAGTGCTACCGATATCGACGCATTGGCGGCGATCACCGGCGATCTGCCGGTCTGGGCGATGATGGAAACCCCGCGCGCCATGCTGAACGCGGCCGAAATCGCCGCGCATCCGCTGCTGAGCGGCATGGTCATGGGCACCAACGACCTGGCCAAGGAGTTGCAGTGCCGCCACCGGCCCGACCGGCTGGCGCTGCTGGGCGGGCTGGGCCTGTGCCTGCTGGCGGCCAGGGCCGAGGGGCTGGTGATCGTCGATGGTGTCTACAATGCCTTCAAGGACGATGACGGGCTGGTCGCCGAATGCGCCCAGGGCCGCGACATGGGCTTTGACGGCAAGACCCTGATCCATCCCGCGCAGATCGAGATCGCCAATTCCGCCTTTGCGCCGTCAGCCGAAGAGATCGACCTCGCGCGCCGCCAGATCGCGGCATATCAGGAAACCGAGGCGTCGGGGCAGGGGGTCGCGGTGGTCGACGGCAGGATCGTCGAGAACCTGCATGTTGCCACCGCCCGTGAAATTCTGGCAAAGGCGGACGCGATAAGGGAATTGCAAGAGGGATGATCGCGCAATGGGCATGATTTTACTGATCCTGGGTATCGCGCTCTGGTGGCTGCCGCATCTGTTCAAGCGTCTGGCGCCGGCGCGCCGCGCGGCGATGGGCAATGGCGCCAAGGGCGCGGTGGCGCTGGTGCTGGTCTTGTCGGTGGTGGTGATGGTGATCGGCTACCGGATGACCGAAACGGTGTTCGTCTGGGCGCCGCCTGCCTCGATGGTCCATGTCAACAACCTTCTGGTGCTGGTCGGCATCTGGATGATGTCGCCCGCCGGGCAGAAGGGCCGCATTCTCAACCGGGTGCGCCACCCGATGCTGATCGGCTTCGGGCTCTGGGCCTTCGCGCATCTGCTGGTCAATGGCGATCTGTCCTCCATCGTGCTGTTCGGAGGGTTGCTGGCCTGGGCGCTGGTCGAGATCGCCGTCATCAACCGTGCCGAACCGGCCTGGACTCCGCCCGAATCGGGCACACTCGGCAAGGATGCGATGTTCTTCGTGGCCTCGCTGGTCGTGCTGGCGGTGATCGGCTGGATTCACGGCCTCGTCGGCCCGTCGCCCTTCGCGGCGTGAGGGGCGCGCCATGCCGACAATCTACCGACTGCTGACCGAGGACGACACATCGGCCTTCTGCCACAAGGTGACGCTGGCGCTGTCCAAGGGCTGGGTGCTGGCGGGTTCCCCGGCGATGGCCTTCGATTCGGCACGCGGCGTCATGCGCTGCGCCCAGGGCGTGACCAAGGAGATTTCGCACCCCTATTCGCCCGACATGAAACTGGGAGAGCAATAGATGGCCAAGACCCATGCGGGCCGCTTCTTCGAGGATTACAGCCTCGGCGAGACCCTGACCCACGCGGTGCCGCGAACCGTCGGAGGGGGCGAACGGGCGCTTTACCACGCGCTCTATCCCGCCCGCCATGCGCTGTATTCGTCGGATGAATTCGCCCGGTCCTGCGGCCTGAAGGCCAGCCCGATCGACGACCTTGCCGCGTTCCATCTGGTGTTCGGCAAGACGGTGCCCGACGTGTCGCTGAACGCGGTGGCCAATCTCGGCTATGCCGAAGGCCGCTGGCTGAAACCGGTCTGGCCGGGTGACACGCTGCGGTCGGTCTCCGAGGTGATCGGGCTCAAGCAGAACTCCAACGGCAAGACCGGGGTGGTCTGGGTGCGCACGCGCGGCCTGAACCAGAGCGACGAACCGGTCATCGAATATGTCCGCTGGGTCATGGTGCGCAAATCCGATCCCGATGCGCCGGCCCCGGAAACCGTGCTGCCCGATCTGAAACCGGCCCTGGCGCCGGGCGATCTCGTGGTGCCCGAGGGGCTCGATTTCAGCCGCTACGATTTCGTGCAGGGCGGGGAAACCCACCGCTGGGCGGATTATGGCATCGGCGAAACCATCGACCATGTCGATGGCGTCACCATCGAAGAGGCCGAACACATGCTGGCGACGCGGCTTTGGCAGAACACCGCCAAGGTGCATTTCGACGCCACCAACCGCGCCGACGGCAAGCGTCTGATCTATGGCGGGCATGTGATATCCATGGCGCGCGCGCTGTCGTTCAACGGGCTGGCCAACGCCCAGATGATCGTCGGGCTGAACGCGGGCGCGCATGCCAATCCATGCTTTGCCGGCGATACGGTGCGGGCCTGGTCCGAGGTGCTGGACAAGGCCGAAACTCCGGCGCCGGGGGTCGGTGCGATCCGGCTGCGTCTGGTCGCGACCAGGGGGGGCGATCCGTTCCGGCTGAAGGGCGAAGACGGCAGATACCTGCCCGAGGTGCTGCTCGATCTCGACTACTGGGCGCTGATCCCGAGGTGAGCGGCCGCCCGGGGGGCCGGGACGCCCGGCCGCGCCATGCGATGCGCGCCAGGCCCCCGTCCGGGCCTGACGGCGACGTGCGAACCTCGCGCCCTTGGGCAGGCGGCGCGATGGCGGCGCCTCATTGCCAAAGGCTCCGGTAGACCCCGGCGATGCCTTGCGCTTCGGCCGCGGCGCTGAATGTCCCGGTGGTGACGGCCCGGGCCTCGCGGGCCATCGCCGCGTGGCGGCCGGGATCGGACAGGATGTCGCGCGCCATCTCCGCCGCGGCGGTCGCGGCCTCGCACGGCACCACCAAGCCGCAGCGCCCCTGTTGCGAAAACGCCTCGAAATAGCCGGTTTCGGACCCGACGAAGGGCACGCCCGACGCCATCCCCTCCAGCGGCGCCATGCCGTAGCCCTCATAGCGCGGCAGCTGCACCACCAGCGACAGCGCGCGCATCAGCGCGGGCAGGTCGGACGGCGCCACCTCGCCGGGAAAGCGGATGCGGCCCATCAATCCGGCGCGCTGCACCCGGTCCTTGATTTCAAGCTCGAACCTGCGGTGTTCCTTGGCGGCGCGCCCCACCACCAGCGCCACGGCGCCGGGCAGGTCGGGCAGCAGGCGCAGCATCGCATCGACGAACAGGTCGGTGCCCTTTTCCGGGCGGATCCGCCCGATCGTGGCGATCCCCATGCTGCCGCCATGGCCAAGGGCGGCCCAGGCGCCGGCCCGGTCCGGGGCCGGTCGGAACAGGTCGGTATCGACCCCGTGGGGGACGACCGCGCGCACATGGGGCACGAATTCGGCGGCGCGTGCGGTGGTGGCGATGACCGCGTCCATGCGCGAGATCAGCCAGCGCGGAAATGCCGAATGCCGCCGCTGCGCGGCCGAGGTGAAGACGATGCGCACCGGCAGGCGCAGCACGTCACGGGCCCAGAGGGCCGCGCGCATTTCCG
>JAGRMG010000133.1 GCA_020441385.1 Paracoccaceae bacterium | reverse complement strand
TGCAACAATTTGCAAGATTTGCGAAAACATGGCGAAAATATTGACGCGCAGGTGTTTGCCTGTTCTGATTTGCGCGTAGATCGCGAAGACGATCACGCGCGGCCGCCGAACGGCCGGTACCGGGAGGAGCGACACATTGGCTCAGACGCAGTCGGGTGCCACGGGGCTTTTGTCCCTTCCGGCGCTGCTTCATCGCAATGCCGCCCGGCTTGGCGACCGGCCGGCCTATCGCGAAAAGGAATTCGGCATCTGGCAATGCTGGACCTGGGCCGAGACCGCGGCCGAGATCGAGGCGCTGGCGCTGGGGCTGATCGAGCTTGGCGTCAACGAAGGCGATTTCGTCGCCGTGATCGGGCGCAACCGTCCCTATCTTTACTGGGCCATGGTGGCGGCGCAGTCGGTCGGCGCGGTGCCGGTGCCGCTTTACCAGGACCAGGGCGCCGAAGAGATGGCCTATGTGATGGAACATTGCGGCGCCCGCTTTGCCATCGTCGGCGATCAGGAACAGGTGGACAAGGTCATCGAGGTGCAGGAGCATCTGCACCAGTTCGAACACCTGATCTATCTCGATCCGCGCGGAATGCGCAAATACGATCATACCAACCTGCACAGGTACACCGAGGTCCAGGATCAGGGCCGCGCCGCCGGTGACGGGTGCATCGCCGAACTGAAGCGCCGCCGCGACGCCCTCAGCTATGACAGCACCTGCGTCATGCTTTACACCTCGGGCACCACGGGCAAGCCCAAGGGCGTGGTCCTGTCCAACCGCAACGTGATCGAAACCGCCCGCAATTCCGCCGAATTCGACCATCTGGGCGCGGGCGAGAACATCCTGTCCTACCTGCCGATGGCCTGGGTCGGGGATTTCATCTTTTCCATCGCCCAGGCCTATTGGTGCGGTTTCTGCGTCAACTGCCCCGAAAGCGCCGACACGATGATGATCGACCTGCGCGAGATCGGCCCGACCTATTTCTTCGCCCCGCCCCGGGTCTTCGAAACCCAGCTGACCAACGTGATGATCCGCATGGAGGACGCAAGCCCCCTCAAGCAGCGCGTGTTCCATCACTTCATGGGCCATGCCAAGAAGGTCGGCGGCCGCCTGCTGGACGGCAAGCCGGTGGGCGCCTGGGACCGGCTGAAATACGCGCTTGGCAATTTCCTGGTCTATGGGCCGCTCAAGGACACGCTGGGATACGGGCGCATTCGCGTCGGCTATACGGCGGGCGAGGCGATCGGGCCGGAGATCTTCGAGTTCTACCGCAGCCTCGGCATCAACCTGAAACAGCTTTACGGCCAGACCGAGGCGACGGTGTTCGTCACGGTTCAGCCCGATGGCGAGGTGCGCGCCGATACCGTCGGCGTGCCCGCGCCGGATGTGGAGATCCGCGTCGCCGAGAACGGCGAGATCTTCTACCGATCGCCGGGGGTGTTCGTCGAATACTACAAGAACCCCGAAAGCACCGCCTCCACCAAGGACGAGGAGGGCTGGGTCGCCACCGGAGACGCCGGGTTCTTCGAGGAGGAAACCGGCCATCTGCGCATCATCGACCGTGCCAAGGATGTGGGCAAGATGGCCGACGGGTCGATGTTCGCGCCGAAATATGTCGAGAACAAGCTGAAGTTCTATCCCGACATCCTGGAAGCGGTGGTGTTCGGCAACGGCCGCGACCATTGCGTCGCCTTCATCAATATCGACCTCTCCGCGGTGGGCAACTGGGCCGAACGCAACAACATCGCCTATGCGTCCTATCAGGAACTGGCCGGCCACCCCCGGGTTCTGAATACCATCCAGGAGCATGTAAGCGCGGTGAACAGGTCGGTCGCCGAAGATGCGATGCTGTCGGGCTGTCAGGTGCATCGCTTTGTCGTGCTGCACAAGGAACTGGACGCCGACGATGGCGAGATGACCCGCACCCGCAAGGTGCGCCGCCGCATCGTGGAAGACAAATACGCCGACATCATCGAAGCACTCTACGACGGCTCTGAAAAGGTCAGCACCGTGACCGAAGTGACCTACGAGGACGGCCGCAAGGGCGCGATCAAGGCGACACTGACGATCTGCGACGCCGAGGTCGTGCCGGTGACGCCGCACCAGGTGGCCGCGGAATGAGGGACGGACGAGCGCCGCTCGACCTGCGGTCGTCGCCCCGCCCGCCGTCCCGTATTGCCGCGGCCGGCCCGAACCGGAAAGGAACGCCGGATGCTTGACGCCACCGAAGGCCATACCACCGCCGATGGCCGCAAGATCGGCCCGGTCGTGATGGAGATGAAGAACATCACCCTGCGCTTTGGCGGCGTGGTGGCGATCGAGAATATCAGCTTTGACATCCGCGAGGGCGAGATACGCGCCATCATCGGCCCCAACGGTGCCGGCAAGAGCTCGATGCTGAACGTGGTTTCGGGCTTTTACACCCCCCAGGAAGGCGAGGTCTGGTTTCGCGGCCAGCCGCGGCCGCCGATGAAGCCCTATCAGGTCGCCCGCCAGGGCATCGCGCGCACCTTCCAGAACATCGCGCTGTTCGAGGGCATGACGGTGCTGGACAACGTCATGACCGGGCGGCTGACCCACATGAAGGCCGGCCTGTTTTCGCAGGCCCTGTGGAAGGGCCGCGCCGAGGCCGAGGAAACCGCCAACCGCGAGATTGCCGAAAGGGTCATCGACTTCCTGGAAATCCAGGCGATCCGCAAGACCCCGGTGTCGCGCCTGCCCTACGGGCTGAAGAAGCGCGTCGAACTGGCCCGTGCCCTGGCGGCCGAACCCAAGCTTTTGCTGCTGGACGAGCCGATGGCCGGCATGAACGTGGAGGAGAAGGAGGACATGAGCCGCTTCATCCTCGACGTCAACGACGAGTTCGGCACCACCATCGCGCTGATCGAACACGACATGGGCGTGGTCATGGACCTGTCCGACCGGGTGGTGGTGATGGATTACGGCAAGAAGATCGGCGACGGCACGCCTGACGAGGTGCGCAACAACCAGGAAGTCATCGACGCCTATCTGGGCGTACAGCACTAGGGAGCCCGGCAGATGCTTCACGACATATTCATCGCCCCGTTCGCCGACATGATCGCGGCACCCGATTTCCTGATGCAGGTGCTTTGGGAAGGGCTGGTTTCGGGCATCCTTTATGCACTTATCGCGCTGGGCTTCGTGCTGATCTACCGATCGAGCCGCATCTTCAACTTCGCCCAAGGCATCATGGTGGTCTTTGCCGCGCTGACGCTGGTGGGGCTGCACGCGATGGGCGTGCCGGCTTGGATCAGCGTGGTCCTGACGCTGGCGGTGATGTTCGGCCTCGCGGTGGCGATCGAGCGGGTGGTGCTGCGTCCGCTGGTGGGCCAGCCCGACATCATCCTGTTCATGGCCACCATCGGCATCACGCTGTTCCTGATCGGGTTCGGCGAGATCATCTTCGGCGGCGAGAACAAGGTCATGATCACCGAGGAACTGGGTATTCCCACGGGGTCCTGGACGCTCGAACCCTTCGGCGGGCTCTTGATCCTGGAACAGAAGGACGTGACCGCCGTGGCGGTGGCGGCGATGCTGGTCGTGGGGCTGCTGGTGTTTCTCAACCGCACCCAGATGGGCCGCGCGATCCGGGCGCTGGGCGACGATTCGCAGGCCGCGCTGTCGGTGGGCATATCGCTGCGCACGATCTGGGTGCTGGTGTGGTTCATCGCCGGCATCATCGCACTGGTCACCGGCATCGCCTGGGGGGCGCGCGCCGGGGTCAGCTTCGCGCTCGAGGTGATCGCCTACAAGGCGCTGCCGGTTCTCATGCTGGGCGGACTGGAAAGCATCGCCGGGGCGATCATCGGCGGGCTGATGATCGGGGTGCTGGAAAAGCTGTTCGAGATCTACTGGGGCCAGCCGCTTCTGGGCGGCAACACCGAAACCTGGTTCGCCTTCGTGCTGGCGCTGATCGTGCTGCTGTTCCGCCCGCAGGGCCTGTTCGGAGAGCGCATAATCGAGCGGGTCTGAGGCAGCGCGGGGCGCGCTGAGCAAAACCGGCCCGAGGGCCAGACAATGACATGGGCGGCGGGCGACCGCCCGCCGAAAGCAAGGATCGAAGGACATGTTTTACCGCGCCGCCGGTCAGTTCAAGACCTCCTATCGCGCCGATCAGGCGCTGTTCCCGGTCCGGCAGGACGCGATGCTGCTGGGGTTCATCCTGATCCTGGCCTGGGTGGTGTTCCCGCTGACGGCCAGCGAATTCGCCTTCCAGACCCTGCTGATCCCGATCCTGATCTATTCGCTGGCGGCACTGGGGCTCAACATCCTCACCGGCTATGCCGGACAGCTCAGTCTCGGCACCGCGGCCTTCATGGGGGTGGGCGCCTATGCCTGCTACAAGATGGTGACGCTGATGCCGTGGATGAGCCCGGTCGTGGCGATCCTGCTGTCGGGCGTCTTCAGCGCCGGCATCGGCGTGGTGTTCGGCATTCCCAGCCTGCGCATCAAGGGCTTCTACCTCGCCATCGCCACCCTGGCGGCGCAGTTCTTCCTGGTCTGGCTGTTCGAGAAATGGGCCTGGCTCTACAACTACAACGCCAGCGGCGCGATCCAGGTGCCGAACCTGCAAAGCTTCGGCGTCTATGTCTCGGGGCCGCAGGCGACATCCATGGTGCAATACTACGTCGTTCTGGCGGTGGTGACGCTGCTCACATGGGTCTGCATCAACCTGACGCGCGGCACCACCGGGCGCATATGGAAGGCCACCCGCGACATGGATTTCGCCGCCGAACTGATCGGCATCAACCTGATGAAATCGAAACTCGGCGCCTTCGCGGTGTCGTCCTATATCGTCGGCGTCGCCGGGGCGCTGTTCGTGTTCATGTGGCGCGGAGCGGCCGAGCCGAACCTGTTCGACGTTCCGCTCAGCTTCCGCATCCTGTTCATCGCCATCATCGGCGGGCTGGGTTCGATCCTCGGCAACTATCTGGGCGCGATCCTGATCGTCGGGCTGCCGGTGATCCTGGGCGTTCTGCCCGAGGTGCTGGGAATGCAGACCGATTCGGCGCTGGCCGAACATCTCAACACCATGATCGTCGGCGCGCTCATCATCTTCTTTCTGATCGTCGAACCGCACGGGCTGGCGCAGCTCTGGCGGCTGATCCGCGAGAAACTCGTCATCTGGCCGTTCCCGCACTAGGCGGGCCGGCGAACCCTCATCGAGCAACCATCAACGGGAGGAAAATTCGATGAACTACACCGCAAGACTGGCCGCCGCGGCGATGGCCGCGACCTTCGCCGCATCGGCGGGGGCGCAGGAACTGAACCTGCCCAACCTCAGCTATCGCACCGGTCCCTTCGCATCGACGGGAACCCCGGTGATGAATGGGCAGGCCGACTATTTCACCATGCTCAACGCCCGCGACGGCGGCATCGGCGGCGTCAAGGTCAACGCCTATGAGTGCGAGACCGGCTACAACACCGAGAAGGGCGTCGAATGCTATGAAAAGACCAAGGGCGACGCGATCGTGACGCAGCCCTGGTCGACCGGCATCACGCTTCAGGTGCTGCCCAAGACCAATGTCGACAAGATCCCGATCCTGGCGCCTGGCTACGGCTTTTCGGCGATGGCCGACGGCGAGGTGTTCCAGTGGGCCTTCAACATGCCGGCCTCGTACTGGGACGGCGCGTCGATGATCCTCAAGGCGCTGGGCGGCGAGGACATGGGCGGGCTCAAGGGCAAGAAGATCGCCTTCCTGCATCTCGACCATCCCTTCGGCAAGGAACCGCTGCCCTATCTCGAGAAGAAGGCCGCCGATGTCGGCTTCGAACTGCTGCCGATCCCGGTCGGGCTGAAGGAGATGCAGAACCAGTCGGCGCAATGGCTGCAAATCCGCCGTGAACGGCCCGATTTCGTCATCATGTGGGGCTGGGGCGCGATGAATACCGGTGCGCTGACCGAGGCGGTCAAGACCAAGTACCCGATGGACCAGTTCGTCGGCATCTGGTGGTCGGGCCATAGCGACGATCTTCAGGTCGTGGGCCAGGACGGCAAGGGCTATCGCGCGATCAGCTTCAACGCGCCGGTCGAGGATGCGCCGGTCTGGGCCGACATCCAGAAATACGTGATCGAGCCGGGCAAGACCGAATCCGACGAAGAACAGCGCGGCGAAGTCTTCTATCAGCGCGGTCTGGTCATGTCGATGATGCTGGCCGAGGGCATCCGCGCCGCACAGGAGGAATACGGCACCGGCAACATCAGCCCCGAACAGCTGCGCTGGGGACTGGAGAATATCGAGCTGACGGCCGAGCGGCTCGACGAACTGGGCATGACCGGGATGGTCCCGCCGTTCTCGACCTCGTGCGGCGACCATACCGGCCATTCGGGCGGCTGGATGCTGCAATGGGACGGCGCGAAATTCGTCAAGGCCAGCGACCACCTTCAGGAGAACCGCGACGAGATCGCGCCGCTCGAGGTGGAAAAGGCCGAAGAATACGCCGCGGCCAACGCGCCCTGGCCGACCCAGGACTGCAACTGAACGCAACCTCCCCCGGCGGATCGCCCGCCGGGGGAACCCGTCTGACAGGAAAGACAAGTCCAATGCCCAATGCAGCCACGACCGCCGATGCAGAGGCCCAGACGCTTCTGGACGTCAACAATATCGAGGTGATCTACAACCATGTGATCCTCGTGCTGAAGGGCGTTTCCCTCAGCGTGCCCAAGGGCGGCATCACGGCGCTGCTGGGCGGCAACGGCGCGGGCAAGACGACGACGCTGAAGGCGGTCAGCAACCTGCTGCATTCCGAACGCGGCGAGGTGACGAAGGGTACGATCCTCTATCGCGGCGACCGGGTGCAAGATCTGGACCCGGCCGCGCTGGTGAAACGCGGGGTCATCCAGGTGATGGAAGGGCGCCACTGTTTCGAACACCTGACGGTCGAGGAGAACCTGCTGACCGGATTTTACACGCGCAAGGGCGGCAAGGCCGAAATGGCGGCCGACCTCGAAAAGGTCTATTCCTATTTCCCGCGCCTCAGGGAACGCCGCCGCAGCCAGGCCGGCTATACCTCGGGCGGCGAACAGCAGATGGTGGCGATCGGCCGCGCCCTGATGGCCGGGCCCGAAACCATCCTTCTGGACGAACCCAGCATGGGGCTCGCGCCGCAGCTGGTGGAAGAGATCTTCGGGATCGTGAAGGATCTCAACGAACAGGAAGGCGTGTCCTTCCTGCTGGCCGAACAGAACACCAACGTCGCGTTGCGGTTCGCCCATTACGGCTACATCCTGGAAAACGGCCGCGTGGTGATGGACGGACCCGCCGGCGAGCTGCGCGAGAACCCCGACGTCAAGGAATTCTATCTCGGCATGTCCGACGAGGGGCGCAAGTCGTTCCGCGACGTGCGTTCCTACCGCCGCCGCAAGCGGTGGCTGAGCTGAGGGCACGGGCGCCGGAATGGCGCGCGACCCGATCCGCCGGGCCGGCCCCTGCCGCGGCAAGGGCCGGCACCAAGACAATCAGGCAAGCGGGCGCGCCCTGCGCGGCGCCCGGAGGATACCACCGATGACCAAGTATTTCGACGCGCTGGAAACCCGGACCCGGGACGAACGCGAAGCGGCGCTTGCCGAGGCGCTGCCGCGCCAGATCGCCCGGGCCAGATCGCTGCCGGGCTATGCCGGCCTGCTCGATAGCGTCGAGCCGGGTGCCGTCACCGATGCCGGGGCCCTGGCGGCGCTGCCGGTTCTGCGCAAGTCCGAACTGAGCCGCGCCCAGGCCGCCAATCCGCCGTTCGGCGGCTTCACGGTGATGCAGACGCACGGGTTTGCGCATGTCTTCCAGTCGCCCGGCCCGATCTACGAACCTGGCGGCATCGCCCATGACTGGTGGCGCATGGGCCGCTTTCTGCATGCGGCGGGAATCGGGCGGGGCGATGTGGTGCAGAACTGTTTCGGCTATCACCTGACGCCAGCGGGCATGATCTTTGAAAGCGGCGCCCGGGCGGTCGGGGCCGCCGTGCTGCCGGCCGGCACCGGCCAGACCGAATTGCAGGTGACGGCGGCGCGCGACATCGGAACCACCGCCTATGCCGGCACCCCGGATTACCTCAAGGTGATTCTCGACAAGGCCGATGAAATGGGCGTGAAGCTGGCCTTCGCCAAGGCGGCGGTCGGCGGCGGCGCGCTGTTCCCGTCGCTGCGGGCCGAATATGCCGATCGCGGCATCGCCTGCCTGCAATCCTATGCCACCGCCGATCTGGGCAGCATCGCCTATGAAAGCGCGGCGATGGAAGGGATGATCGTGGACGAACATGTGATCGTCGAGATCGTCACCCCCGGCACCGGCAATCCGGTGGCGCCCGGCGAGGTCGGCGAACTCGTCGTCACCACGCTGAACCCCGATTATCCGCTGATCCGGTTCGCCACCGGCGATCTGAGCGCGGTGATGGAAGGCACCAGCCCGTGCGGGCGCACCAACATGCGCATCCGGGGCTGGATGGGCCGGGCCGACCAGACCACCAAGATCAAGGGCATGTTCGTGCGCCCCGAACAGGTGGCCGCGCTGGTCGAAAAGCACGCCGAGATCGTCAGGGCGCGCGTCATCGCCCGGCGCGAGGGCGAGAGGGACACGATGATCGTGCAGATCGAATCCGACGCCGGCGACGGATCGGTCTACGACAAGTCGGTGATCGAGGTGCTGAAGCTGAAAGGCACCGTCGAAGTGGTCGCCCCCGGCAGCCTTCCCAGGGACGGGCTGGTGATCGAGGATCAGCGCAGCTACGACTGACCGGCGGGTGCGGGCGGATCGGCGAGGCCGGCCTTGGCGATGCCGTCCAGCACATGCCCGACAAGGTCCGGCTTGTTCAGGTACAGCCGCGCCAGACGGGTTTCGAAGTCGAACCCGGGGTTGAGCCGACGCAGGTCGCTCCAGACCGCACGCGCCTCGTCGATCTCGCCGAGATGACCCAGGGCCGCGGCCAGCCAGGCGCGGCCAATATCGGTATCCGGCACCAGGTGGACCCGTTCGCGAAACATCAGCGCGGCGGTCTCGTGGTGCCCCATCAGGAAATGCGCCATCCCGAGGAATTGCAGATACTGGTGGCGGAAGGCGGGATCGAGACGAATCGCCCGTTCGATATCTTTGACCGCCTCGGTCAGGCGCCCGGCCGCCAGCAGCACTTCACCGCGCGTGAACAGCGTCAGGGCATTGTCCGGCATCTTGGCCACCGCCCTGTCGATCATGGTCTGCGCGAAATCCAGATCTCCGCGCCACCGGGCCAGCACGGCGGTGACCTGCATCGGCAGGATCTCGGTCGGACCCAGTTCTAAAGCGCGCCGGGCCAGCGCCTGGGCGGTCTCCATCGCCTGGTCCGATCCACGGCCGGACCAATTGTTGTGATAATCCAGAACATGCATCAGCGCCAATACGGCATGAGCGTCGGCATAGTCGGGATCAAGCGCGACGGCGCGTTCGCCCGCCGCAACGGCCCGGGTCCAGCTTTCGGTATTCATGCCGGGAAAGAACAGGTAACTCCGGATGCGCATGTAGTTTTCGTGCGCCTCCAGATTGCCGGTGCCGAATTCGGCGATCTCGGCGCGTTCGGCCGCAGTCAGGCGGATCTTCAGCGCGTTCACGATTTCCAGCGTCACTTCGTCCTGCACCGCGAAGATGTCGGTGAGTTCGCGGTCAAAGCGGTCCGCCCAGACATGGCCGCCGGTGGCCGCGTCGATCAGCTGGGCGGTGATCCGCACCCTCTGGCCGGCGCGGCGCACACTGCCTTCCAGAACGTGACCGACACCCAGGTCGCGCCCGACCTGGCGCAGATCGACCGACTTGCCGCGATAGACAAAGCTCGAATTGCGGGCGATGACCGTCAGCCTCGCGACCTTGGACAGATCGGTGATGATATCCTCGCTGATGCCGTCGGAAAAATACTGTTGGTCGGGATCGCCGGACATGTTGTCGAACGGCAGCACCGCGATCGAGGCGGACCCGGCCCCTGGGTCCGCGACGTTCGGCTCTGGCGCCGTGGCCGCCGCCGCTGTCCGGTCCGGCTGCCAGTGAAACACCCGCAGCGGGCGGGGAATGTTCTTGACACTGACCGTGCCGCCGTCATCGAACAGGCCGCCGGCTCGGGCACCGAGGTTTTCGCGAACCACCGACGACACGCAGATGCCGCCGGGGCGCGCCAACTGTTCCAGCCTGGCGGCGATATTGACGCCGTCGCCGAAAATGTCGTCGCCCTGAAGGATGATGTCGCCCAGGTTGACGCCGATTCGCAGCACGATGGCGGGCCGGGCGTCGGCCTCTGCCGCCGCGGCCTGCTGGATCGCCATCGCGCAATCGACCGCTTCGACGGCACTGTCAAAGACCACCAACGCCCCATCGCCCATGAGCTTGACGATACGGCCGTTAAGACGCGCCACCGACGGCGCGAAACGGGACTTCCTCAGACGGTTCAGGGCGGCCAAAGTCGCGGTGTCGTCCTCGGCCATCATCCGGGAATAGCCTACGACATCCGCCGCCAGGATCGCCGCTAGCTGTGAAGTCTCAGGAGGTTGTTCACCCGGGATGGGGTTAGGCTGTAATCGTCAAACTCCAGCCGAGGACCCCGAAGGATGAACAACCCGCATCAGAATGCCCGCCTCACCGTTTACAGTCG
>JAGRMG010000132.1 GCA_020441385.1 Paracoccaceae bacterium | reverse complement strand
CCTTGTCCGACGGCCCGAACATCATCAGCGAGGGATACCAAAGCCGGTTCAGCGCATCCTGTGCCATCTTCTTCTGTTCCGGCGTGCCTTCGGCCATCTTGCGGATGGCGTCGTAGCCCTGGCGCTGATGGAAGCTCTCTTCCTTGCAGACCCTGACCATGGCGCGGGAATAGGGCCCGTAGGACGTGCGCTGAAGCGGCACCTGGTTCATGATCGCGGCGCCATCGACCAGCCAGCCGACCGCGCCGATATCGGCCCAGTTCAGGGTCGGATAGTTGAAGATCGAGGAATATTTCATGCGCCCGTCAAGCAGCATTTCGGTCAGTTCGTCGCGCGAGACACCCAGCGTTTCGGCGGCGCAGTAGAGATACAGGCCATGGCCGGCCTCGTCCTGCACCTTGGCCAGCAGGATCGCCTTGCGCTGAAGCGTGGGCGCGCGGGTGATCCAGTTGCCCTCGGGCAGTTGCCCGACGATTTCGGAATGCGCGTGCTGGCCGATCTGGCGGATCAGCGTGGCGCGGTAGTCGTCGGGCATCCAGTCGCGCGGCTCGATCTTGATGTCGCGGTCGATCCTGTCCTGGAATTCGCGTTCCTCGTCCGACATTTCCTCGCGCGGTTTCACGCCGCTTCCAGCCGATTTAACCATCTGTGCATACATTTGGACCTACCTCCCTTCAAACGCGTTCGAGGATCAGGGCGGCGCCCTGTCCGACACCCACGCACATGGTGCAGAGCGCATAGCGCCCGCCGGTGCGCTTCAACTGCATGGCGGCGGTCAGCACCAGCCGCGCCCCCGACATGCCCAGGGGGTGGCCCAGCGCGATGGCGCCGCCATTGGGGTTAACATGGGGTGCATCGTCGGCCACGCCAAGGTCGCGCAGGCTGGCAAGCCCCTGCGCGGCGAAGGCTTCGTTCAGCTCGATCACGTCCATCTGGCCGATGTCAAGGCCGGCACGGGCCAGCGCCTTGCGGGTCGCCGGCACCGGGCCGATGCCCATGATCCGCGGCGCGACGCCCGCCGCCGCCATGGTGACGATACGGGCGATCGGCGTCAGCCCGTTCTTCGCGGCGGCGGTCTCGCTGGCGATCAGGATCGCGGCGGCGCCGTCATTGACGCCCGAGGCATTGCCCGCGGTCACGCTCAGGTCGGCGCCGTTGACGCCGCGCAGCCTGGCCAGATTCTCGGCGGTGGTGCCGGGGCGCGGGTGTTCATCGGTATCGACGACGATCGCGTCGCCCTTGCGTTGCGGGATCGTCACCGGCACGATCTCGTCGGCGAAGATCCCGGCCTTGTGTGCGGCTTCCCAGCGCGCCTGGCTGCGCGCGGCGAAGGCGTCCTGATCCTCGCGGCTGACATTCCATTCGGCTGCCACGTTGTCGGCGGTCTGGGGCATCGAATCGATGCCGTATTGCGCCTTCATCTTCGGGTTGACGAAGCGCCAGCCGATGGTGGTGTCGTAAACCTCGTTGGCGCGGGAAAACGCGGCCTGCGCCTTGGGCATGACAAAGGGCGCGCGGGTCATGCTCTCCACGCCGCCGGCGATGGCCATGTCATAGTCGCCGGCCCGGATCGCGCGGGCCGCGATACCGACCGCATCCATGCCGCTGGCGCAGAGCCGGTTGATCGTGCTGCCGGGAACCTCCACCGGCAGGCCGGCCAGCAGCGCCGCCATGCGCCCGACGTTGCGGTTGTCCTCGCCGGCCTGGTTGGCCGAGCCATAGATCACGTCGTCAAGCGCCGCCCAGTCGACATCGGGGTTGCGCGCCATCAGCGCCGCGATCGGTATCGCCGCCAGATCGTCGGTCCGCACGGACGACAGGGCACCGCCATAGCGACCGATCGGGGTTCGCTGCGCGTCGCAGATGAAGGCATCCATGGTTCATTCTCCGTTCTGGCCGGCAGCAATAGACGACCGACTGGTCGGTCATTAGCCGGTGTTCCGATTCGCGGCAAGGAAAATGTAACCGAAAACATCGAGATCACGATTTCCTGTAACATTACCCGGCGGCGTCCACCGCCTGCCATTATCGGCGGGCAGCGGTAAATGTCGATACGTCATGGCAGATCGCATTTGATCGGATCGGGGCCGCGCGTGCGCGAAACGCCCCGTCCGGCCCGGCGGGTGACCGGGGCTGAACGCGGCAAGGCCGGGCAGCATGTGCTCCCGGCCTTCAAGATGGGGGAATGAGTCACGGGCCGCGGTTCGGGCGGCGCGCAGACCGGGCGCGGCTACATCCAGTAGACGTCGCGGAACACATGGCTGACGATGTCGCGCCGCGCCAGCCCCAGCTGTTTGAGTTGCTCGTCGCTCATCGCTTGCAGCGCCTGCACCTGGCGAACCCGCCCGTGGGCAAAGCTCAGCGAGACCAGGAATTCGCCGATCCGGCCGAGGAACCGGCGGATCGGGTTGACGGACGCGCCAAAGGCCGCGTGGTCGGTCGTGGAATGTGCCATTTCGGAAACCATCCGTTGTCTTGTCAGGTCTCCTCCCGCCGCGCGAGATAGACAGCCCCGCCCCCGGTTGCCAGCCGCAAACCGGCATACCGGCCCTGCGCCCCGTGCAGGGCTGGGCGGCGTTCTCATGGCCCTCTGGCGCGCCGCTGTCGTCGGCCCGGGCATTCCGGAGCAGAAGGTTCAGACCGTCACTTGCGGAACGCGTCGTCCACCGGTGTCTGCAAACCCGTCACCAGCGCATTGGTCTGGGCCGCCATGCCGATCACCGCCAGCAATTCGCCGTGCATTTCCGGCGTCATGCCCTTGGCCTTCGCCGCCGCCGTGTGCGAATGCACGCAGTATTCGCAGCCATTGGCCGTGGACACGGCAACGTAGAGCATTTCCTTGACCAGCGGATCCAGCGCGCCCGGCGCCATCACCGCCTTCAGCCGGTCCCAGGTGGCGCGCAACAGCGCCGGATCATGCGCCAGAGCGCGCCAGAAATTGTTGACGTACGCGGTGCCGCGCGCGGCCCGGATCTCGTTGAAGACGGCCAGCGCCTCGGCGCTGGCCTCCTCGTCGCTCAGAAGCGCAACGGTGCCCATCAGACCATCGCGAAGATGCGTGCCGGCCCGCCCGAGCCGCCGCGATGCTTGGGCGCGCCGACCACCAGGGTGGCCCCGGCCTCGGGCACCTTGGCCAGATTGTTGAGACACTCGATTCCGTAGCGCCCGGTGGGCAGCCAGGCGTAGTGCGTCGCGAAATCCGGGCTGAGACCGTAATCCAGCGACAGCGTGTCCACGCCGATGGCCCCGGCCCCGGTATCGTCCATGAGCATCTGCACCGCCTCTACATGGAAGCCGGGAAAGTGCATCTTGCCGTCGCCGTCGGCATTGCGGAACTCGGGCGTCGCTGTCTTGGCATCCCAGCCCGAATGCATCGCCACGCAGGCGCGGTCGGGGATGGGTCCGTTGCGCGAGATCCAGGCCTTCAGGTCATCCGGCGTCACCTGGGCATCGGGGTTCGATGCCGCGCGTTCATGGATGTGCACGACGCAAAGCGGCACCACCAGATCGCTTACCGGTATCTCGTCGACCGATGCGCCGTCGGCAGAAAAATGCAGCGGCGCGTCGATATGGGTTCCGGTATGTTCGTTGATCGACAGCTGGAACAGGTTGAAGCCGTTGTCCTTGAAGTTGAACTTCTGTTCGGCGGCAAATCCGGGTTCGCCGAAATAGGTCGGGAAATCGGCATCATAGGCGTGGGTCATGTCCACCACCTTGTCATGGCCCGCCGCCATCGCCGGTGTCGTCGCACCGGCAGAGACGAGGGCCGCGCCCCCGACGGCCGCCGCTCCGGCGGTGAAGAACGCCCGCCGCGAGATCATCCGGTCCTTGACGGCATTCATTACGCACAGATCACACATCGTTCACCTCCCTGAACTGGTTCGCATGTCCGCTTCGCCCGGTTTCGGCCTGATATCCGCCCCGGACGAATCCTAGCACGGTTGCGCCGCCCGGCGAGATGAATCTGCAAAACGCCGCCAGTGCGCGGACAGCCCATGGGCGGTTTCGCCCGATCCGCAAGGGGTGAACGCCGACAGCCCGCGATCGCTGCCCCTTCCCATCACGGCCAACTTGCTGTATGGCCCCCAAATCTGAGACGTGACGCCATTGGCCCCGGGCGCATGAAAAGGATTGGGGTCGGCGGCAATGGGGCCGCCATTCAAACGGGAGACCCGGCAGGGGCCGGGAGCGCTCCCTCACAGGATACGATACATGTTCAACGTTACGACGAAATCCATGCAATGGGGCGAGGAAACGCTTACGCTGGAAACCGGCAAGGTCGCCCGCCAGGCCGATGGCTCGGTCATTGCCACCCTGGGCGAAACCAGAGTCATGGCCAACGTGACCTACGCCCGCGAACCGCGGCCGGGCCAGGACTTTTTCCCGCTGACGGTCCACTATCAGGAAAAATACTATGCCGCGGGCAAGGTGCCGGGCGGCTTCTTCAAGCGCGAGGCGCGCCCCACCGAGAAGGAAACCCTGACCGCGCGCCTGATCGACCGGCCGATCCGCCCGCTGTTCGTGCCCGGCTTCAAGAACGAAGTGCTGGTGATGTGCACCGTGCTGTCCCACGATCTGGTCAACGATCCCGACATCGTCGCGATGATCGCCGCCAGTGCCGCGCTCACGATTTCCGGCGCTCCGTTCATGGGGCCGATCGCGGGCTGCCGTGTCGGCTTTGTCGATGGCGAGTACATCCTCAACCCCGAAGTCGAGGACATGCACAACCTGCGCCTCAACCCCGAACAGCGGCTCGACCTGGTCGTCGCGGGTACGCGCGAGGCGGTGATGATGGTGGAATCGGAAGCTTACGAGCTGTCCGAGGCCGAGATGCTGGGCGCGGTCACCTTCGCGCATGAACAGATCCAGCCCGTTATCGACCTGATCGTCGCGCTGGCCGAAGAAACCGCGAAAGAGCCGTTCGACTTTCAGCCGGCCGACTATTCGGCGCTGTCCGATGCCGTCAGGGCGGCGGGCGAAACGCAGATGCGCGCCGCCTTCGCGATCACCGACAAGCAGGAACGCACCGCCGCCGTGAGCGCGGCGCGCAACGCGATCAGGGATGCCCTGACCGAAGAACAGCTTGACGATCCCAACCTGGGCGCGGCCCTGAAAAAGCTCGAAGCCGGCATCCTGCGCGGCGATGTGGTCAAGACCGGCAAGCGGATCGACGGGCGCGACACCAGGACCGTGCGCCCCATCGTGGCGGAAACCGGCCTGCTGCCGCGCACCCACGGCTCGGCCCTGTTCACCCGTGGCGAGACCCAGGCGATGGTGGTGACGACGCTGGGCACCGGCGATGACGAACAGTTCATCGACGCGTTGCACGGCACCTTCAAGTCGAACTTCCTGCTGCACTACAACTTCCCCCCCTATTCGGTGGGCGAGGTCGGCCGGGTGATGGGCCCGGGACGGCGCGAGATCGGCCATGGCAAGCTGGCCTGGCGGGCGTTGCAGGCGGTGCTGCCGGCACCGACCGACTTTCCCTATACCATCCGCGTCGTGTCCGAGATCACCGAATCGAACGGATCCAGTTCGATGGCCTCGGTCTGCGGCGGATCGCTGTCGATGATGGATGCGGGTGTGCCGCTGAAATCCGCCGTCGCCGGCGTGGCGATGGGCCTGATCCTGGAAGATGACGGATCCTATGCGGTGCTGACCGATATCCTGGGCGACGAGGACCACCTTGGCGACATGGATTTCAAGGTCGCCGGCACCGCGAACGGCATCACCTCGCTTCAGATGGACATCAAGGTCGCCGGCATCACGCCCGAGATCATGGAGAAGGCGCTGGCGCAGGCCAAGGATGGCCGGATGCACATCCTGGACGAGATGAACAAGGCGCTTTCGGGTGCCGCCGACTTCTCGATCCACGCCCCGCGCATCGAGACCATGCAGGTGCCGACCGACAAGATTCGCGAAGTGATCGGATCGGGCGGCAAGGTGATCCGCGAGATCGTCGAGGTGTCGGGCGCCAAGGTCGACATCAACGACGACGGGGTCATCAAGATCGCCTCGCCCAATGCCGAGGCGATCCAGAAAGCCTATGACATGATCCATTCGATCGTGGCCGAACCCGAAGAGGGCAAGATCTATACCGGCAAGGTCGTCAAGATCGTCGATTTCGGCGCCTTCGTGAACTTCTTCGGCAAGCGCGACGGACTGGTGCATGTCTCCCAGATCGAGAACCGCCGCCTGAACCACCCCAGCGACGTGCTGAAGGAAGGCCAGGAAGTGAAGGTCAAGCTTCTGGGCTTTGACGACCGCGGCAAGGTGCGCCTGTCGATGAAGGTCGTCGATCAGGAGACCGGCGAAGAGATCAGGAAGGAAGAAGCGGCGGACTGATCCGCACCGCTTCGCCACGCCCGGGCCCCGGCAGAAATCGCCGGGGCCCTTTTCGTTTCGGGCGGCGCGGTCAGCCCTGCACGCGGCCCGCCAGCACCCGGGCCCATTGGGCATAGGCCGCCGGGCTGGGGTGAAAGCCGTCTTTGGCGACGAACCGGGTCTCGAACGGCATGTCCATCGGCACATGTAGCAATCCGGGCCGTCCTTCGGCCATCACCGCCAGCGCCGCATCCAGCCGCGCCGCGTGACAGCCCAGAACCCAGCGCAGCGGTTGCGGCAAAAGCGGGAACCGGCCCATCGGCGGCAGGCCGGAGACGATGGTGCGGGTCACGCCGAAGCGGCGCGCCATCAGATCGTGCAGCGCGCCCTGGCGCGCGACCCAAAGACGACGTGGAAGCAGCCGCGTCACATCGTTGACGCCCAGCGCCACGACCGCGACATCGAAGGTTTCGGGGGGCAGTCGCAAAAGGCGGTCCAGCGCCGCGCCGGTGGTGGCGCCGGTTCGCGCCTCAAGCCGCCATCGCACGCGAAAGCGGCGCGACAACTCGGCCACCAGACGCCCGCTCAGCGCCTCGGACTGCGTTCGTGCGCCAACACCCGCAGCCGAGGAATCGCCGGCGATCAGCAGCCGCAGGGCCGGACCCGAACCGGCCTCGCCGCTGCGCGGCCCCGGCGGCTCGGGCAGGATCAGCGCACGGTGGCGCACCATGACCGCCTGGGCGGCAAGCAGCGGCGCCAGCGGCAGCCGCGCCAGCAGATCAGGCGCAACCGGCACGGCGCCGCAGCCGGCACGCGATGCCGCGCCCGCGGCCCGGCTCAGAAATCCAGATTCTCAACGCTCAGCGCGTTTTTCTGAATGAACTCGCGCCGGGGCTCGACCACATCGCCCATCAGCTTGGTGAACAGGTCGTCGGCCTCGGCCATGTCCTCGACCCTGACCCTGAGCAGCGTGCGCGCATCCGGATCCAGCGTGGTTTCCCAAAGCTGGCCGGGGTTCATTTCGCCCAGGCCCTTGTAGCGTTGCAGCGACAGGCCCTTTTCGCCCTCTTCCAGGATCGCGGCCAGCAGGCCAAGGGGGCCGTGGATCGTCTGGCTGCGGTCACGGCGCACAAGGGTGGCGGCGGTGCCATACACCTCTTGCAGGCCTTGCGTGAAACTGCCGGTCTTGCGCGCCTCGCCCGAGCGCAGCATCGGCCCGTCCAGCGTGCGCACCTCTTCCACGCCGCGCAGGATGCGGGCCAGCCTGATGCCGTGATCCTGGGTGATCCGCCCCTGCCAGCCGCGTTCGTATTCGAGCGCGATCAGATCCAGCCGCGCCGCCACCCGGTCGGCCACGCCTTGCAGATCGGCATCCACGGCGCCGGGCACGAAGGCGCCCGCCACCGCCGCCTGTTCCAGGATATGGCGCGGATAATGGGTCGGGAAGGCATCGAGCACCCGCTTTAGCTGTCGCGCCTCTTCGACCACGCGGGTCAGATCGGCACCGGTCATCTCTTCGCCCGAACCAAGGCGCAGCACAGTGCCCTCGACGCCCTGGTGGATCAGGTAGTCGTCCAGCGACGCCTGATCCTTGAGATAGACCTCGGACTTGCCGCGCGACACCTTGTAGAGCGGCGGCTGCGCGATATAGAGATGCCCGGCCTCGATCAGTTCCGGCATCTGCCGGTAGAAGAAGGTCAAGAGCAGGGTGCGGATATGCGCACCGTCCACGTCGGCGTCGGTCATGATGACGATCTTGTGATAGCGCAGCTTCGAGATGTCGAATTCGTCCCGCCCGATCCCGGTGCCCAGCGCCATGACGAGGTTGCCGATCTCCTGGCTGCCCAGCATCTTGTCGAAGCGCGCGCGTTCGACGTTCAGGATCTTGCCCTTGAGCGGCAGGATCGCCTGGGTGGCGCGGTCGCGCCCGGTCTGGGCCGAACCGCCGGCGCTGTCGCCCTCGACCAGAAACAGCTCGGTCTTGGCCGGATCCTTCTCGGAACAGTCCTTGAGCTTGCCGGCCAGGAAGTTCACGTCCATCGGGTTCTTGCGGCGCGTCAGGTCGCGCGCCTTTCGCGCCGCCTCCCGCGCCAGCGCCGCCTCGATGATCTTGCCGACGATCACCTTGGCCTCGTTCGGGTTCTCCTCGAACCATTCGGCCAGCTTTTCGCCGACCAGCCCCTCGACCGCCGGGCGCACCTCGGAGGAAACCAGCTTGTCCTTGGTCTGGCTGGAAAATTTCGGGTCGGGCACCTTGACCGACAGCACGCAGGTCAGCCCCTCGCGGGCATCGTCGCCGGTAAAGCTGACCTTTTCCTTCCTGGCGATGCCGCTGGACTGGGCATAGGCGTTGATGGTCCGGGTCAGGGCACCGCGAAACCCCGCCAGATGCGATCCGCCGTCGCGCTGGGGAATGTTGTTGGTGAAGGGCAGCACCGTCTCGTGATAGCTGTCGTTCCACCACATCGCCACCTCGACGCCGATGTCGTCGCGCTCGCCGGTGATGTAGATCGGCTCGGCCATGACCGAGCTTTTGTGACGGTCGAGATATTTGACGAATTCCTTGACGCCGCCCTCGTAGAACAGTTCGCTGCGCAACGCCTCGGCAGGGCGTTCGTCGATCAGGATGATGCGCACGCCCGAGTTCAGGAAGGCCAGTTCCCGCAGCCGCCGCTCCAGCGTCTCGAAGGAATAGTCGAGATTCGAGAAGGTCTCGGTCGAGGCCAGAAAGCGCACCTCGGTGCCGGTGCGCCGCTCCGCCGCGCCGGTGACACGCAGCGACTCCACCGTCTCGCCGCGCTCGAAGCGGGCGAAATGCTCCTTGCCGTCGCGCCAGATGCGCAGTTCGAGCCAGTCGCTGAGCGCATTGACCACCGACACGCCGACGCCGTGCAATCCGCCCGAAACCTTGTAGGAATTGCTGTCGAACTTGCCGCCGGCATGCAGCTGGGTCATGATGACCTCGGCCGCCGAAACGCCCTCCTCCTCGTGAATGCCCACCGGAATGCCGCGGCCGTTGTCGCTGACCGAAACGCTTGAATCGGCATGTATGCGCACCGTCACAGCGTCGGCGTGACCGGCGAGCGCCTCGTCGATACCGTTGTCGACGACCTCGTACACCATATGGTGCAGCCCCGAGCCGTCGTCGGTATCGCCGATATACATGCCGGGGCGTTTGCGGACAGCGTCCAACCCCTTGAGGACCTTAATGGAATCGGCGCCATATTCTTCCCGCGCCGGTGCGTTGTCGGGCATTCTCAACATCCCCTGCCGTTTGCCCGTCTTATACGATCCGTTGGGTCGATTGTCACGCGATCCCCCCATATTTTGTGGCGGATTGGCAAGATTCCCGACCGGGCAGCTTCGCGTCACGCGGCGGGCGCGTCAGTGCTGAATGACCGACGAGGATCCGGCGGTCTCGCACACCTCTATGCGCTGCGTCCTCTCGCCGAGTTCGGCGAACAGTTCGGGCCCGGTTCCCGTCATCCATGCCTGGGCGCCCAGCGCGCAGATCTCGTCATAAAGCGCGGCGCGGCGTCCCGCATCCAGATGCGCCGCCACCTCGTCCAGAAGCAGGATCGGCGGCGCGCCGATCCGCTCGGCCAGGGCACGCGCATTGGCCAGGATCAGAGACACCAGCAGCGCCTTCTGCTCGCCGGTCGAGCATTCGCCCGCCGCAACCCCCTTGGCGGCATAGACGCCGCGCAGATCCGAACGGTGCGGTCCGATCAGCGTCCGCCCGGCGGCCAGATCGCGGCCTCGGCTCTCGGCCAGCGCCTGCCTCAGATCCTCCTCGCCCCCGGGCATGTGCCCTTCGCCCTGAACCAGTTCGAGCGCGGCCACCGGGAATGCGGTTTCGGCCCGGGCCTGCGCCGCGGTCAGAAACCCGAGCGTCGCCAGCCGGCCCGAATGGATCAGCCAGCCCGCATCTGCCATCTGCGCCTCGAGCGCACCATACCACGCCGCGTCCTGCACCTGATCGCGCAACAGCCGGTTGCGTTCGCGCATCGCCTTCTCATAGCTCAGCGCGGCCTCGGCATGGACGGGATCGAAGCTCATCGCCATGCGGTCCAGAAAGCGCCGCCGCCCGTCGGCGCCCTCGATCCACAGCCGGTCCATCGCCGGCACCAGCCACAGAATCCGCGCGATCCGGCCCAGGGCCAGCTGGCTGGCCGCCTTGCCGTCGATCCGCACCTGCCGGGCCGCGCCGCCCTCGGACCAGGTCTCGATCTCGTGGAGGCGGCCCTGCGCCTCGATCATGCCGCGCAGCTTCCAGCCCAAAGCCTCGGGCCGGCGCGCCATGTCGGCCGCCGCTGCCCTTCGCAGTCCGCGGCCCGGCGAGACCAGCGACACCGCCTCGATGATGTTGGTCTTGCCCGCCCCGTTCGGCCCGAAGATCGCCACCGGGCGCGCATCCAGTTGCAGCCGCGTCACCGGATGCGAGCGGAACTGCGAGAGGGAAAGCCGGGTCAGCGCAAGTGCCATCGCGGGCTCACCTCACGCGAAAACTCTTTGAAGAGTTTTCACAAATTTCTTGGAAGAAATTTTCCGCCTCACACCCGCATCGGCATGACCACGTAGACAGCGCTCTGGTCGTTGCCCTCGCGCATCAGGGTCGGATCGCCGGAAGAATTGAACAGGAACACCGCGTTCTCGCGGTCCACCTGGCTGGCGATCTCGAGCAGGTACTTGGCGTTGAATCCGATCTCGAGGCGTTCGTCGCCATAGGCCACGGCCAGTTCCTCCTCGGCCGCGCCGCTGTCGGGCGCGTTCACCGACAGCACCAGGCGGTCGTCTTCCAGTTGCAGCTTGACCGCGCGCGAGCGTTCCGAACTGACGGTGGCCACCCGGTCCACGGCCTGGGCGAACTCGGCCGCGTCCACTTCAAGCCGCTTCGCGTTGCCCTGCGGGATGACGCGGGTGTAGTCGGGGAATGTGCCGTCGATCACCTTCGATGTCAGGGTGATTTCGGGCGTGGCGAAGCGCACCTTGGTTTCGCTCACCGAAACGGCGATCTCGGCCTCGTCGTCCTCCAGCAGCTTGCGCAGCTCGCCCACCGTCTTGCGCGGCACGATCACGCCGGGCATGCCGGCGGCGCCGGCCGGCAGATCGGCGTCGATCCGGGCCAGGCGGTGCCCGTCGGTGGCCACGCATCGCAACACCTTGCCGCCTTCGGCATCGGCCACATGCATGTAGACGCCATTCAGGTAATAGCGCGTCTCTTCGGTCGAGATGGCGAATTTCGACTTGTCGAACAACCGGCGCAACACGACCGCCTGCGCGGCAAAGCTCGACTGGTATTCCGACGAGGCCATTACCGGAAAATCCTCGCGCGGCAGGGTCGCCAGCGAGAAATGCGACCGTCCCGCCGCAACCGCGAGCCGCCCGGTCGCGTTGTCGGCGCTCAGGGATACCAGCGCCCCGTCGGGCAGCTTGCGGACGATTTCGTGCAGGGTCGTGGCGGCCACGGTCGTGGCGCCGGCGCGTTCGACCTGCGCGGGCGCGCGGTCCACCACCTCGATATCGAGGTCGGTGGCGCGAAACTGGACATGATCGCCTTCGGCCTCGATCAGAACATTGGCCAGGATCGGGATCGTGTTGCGGCGCTCCACGACCGATTGCGCCTGCGACACGGCCTTCAGGAGCGCGCCGCGTTCGATGCTGATCTTCATGTCCCATGTTCCTCTTTGTCGGCCGGGAGGAGCAAACTAGCGGTTTGCCCCTGCGACACAAGATTTTTCTGGGATTTGTCCGTCCAATCGGCGGGGCCGTCAAGGGGGCGGGCGAAACCGGGCGCCGTGTATGGCATTGCGACACCGGCCGGCCGTTCGCGGCGGCGGCGCGCGATCGGGGGGCACCCGCCCGGCCGCTATGCCTCGAGCGCGCGGCGCAGCATCTCGACATCCTCGGCGATCTGGCCATCGGTCGCCTTCAGTTCCTCGATCCGGCGGACCCCGTGCATGATGGTGGTGTGGTCGCGCCCGCCAAAGCGGCGCCCGATCTCGGGCAGCGACCGGCTGGTCAGCTGCTTGCACAGATACATCGCCACCTGGCGCGGCCGCGCATAGGAACGCAGACGCTTGGGCCCGATGATGTCGGACATGCGGATGTTGTAGTAATCCGAAACCTTGCGCTGGATCTCCTCGACCGTGATCTTGCGTTCGGAGGCGCGCAGCACATCGGCCAGGCAATCGTGGGTCAGGTCCATGTCGATCTCGCGCCGGACCAGAGAGGCGAAGGCGAACAGGCGGTTCAACGCCCCCTCGAGAACCCGCACATTGGTCGAGATCCGGTGCGCCAGGAATTCGAGAACCCCATCCGAGACGGACAGATCGGGATAGGTTTCGCGGTACTGCCCGACCTTGCTTTGCAGGATGCCAAGGCGCAATTCGTAATCGGTCGGGTGCAGATCGACGACAAGGCCGCATTGCAGGCGCGATTTCACCCGGTCCTCCAGATCCTTGATCTCGCCCGGCGCGCGGTCGGCGGAGATGATGATCTGCTTGTTCTGGTCCACCAGCGAATTGAAGGTGTGAAAGAACTCCTCCTGCGTGCTGTCCTTGCCGGCGATGAACTGCACGTCGTCGACCATCAGGACATCGACCGACCGGAACAGATGCTTGAAATCGAGCATCTTGCGTTCGCGCAGCGCCAGAACGAAGCGATACATGAACTGTTCGGCCGACAGATAGACCACGTTGAGGTCGGGGCGCCGGTTGCGCAGCTCCCAGGCGATCGCGTGCATCAGGTGGGTCTTGCCCAGCCCGACCCCGCCGTAAAGCACCAGCGGGTTGAACGTGACCGGCCCGCCCTCGCTGACCCGGCGGGCGGCGGCATGGGCCAGTTCGTTGGGCTTGCCGACCACGAAGCTCTCGAAGGTGAACCGCTGATCGAGCGGCGCCGCCTGCAAGGTGTCGGCGCCATCACTCGCGCCTGCCGCCGCGCGGCGCTCCGACGCCGGCGTCACTGTGGACGCGGTCCGTCCCGGTTCGGCCGATTCCGGCGCGCCGGTCGATCTGCCCTCGCTCTTCTCAGGCGCCCTGGCGGCGCCAAACCGCGCGGGCGTGTTCGCCGCCACGCGGAACGCCACGCGCTGCACGGCGGAGCCTGCGCAATTCAGTTCGTAGAGAATCAGATCAGAGAAGTTCTGGCCGACATAATTGCCCATGAAACTGGTCGGCACGCTGAAGACGGCCACCCCATCCTGCAATTCCATGAATTCCAGCGGTTCGATCCAGGTCGAGTAATTGTTCTTTCCGACGGTCTTGAGCAGCTTCTGTCGGAGTTTGCCCCATTTTTCGTTTGTCATCCAGCGCCCCATGCATCCGGTTTTTCAGGCCCCAACGGCCGCTTCCTTCATTGGCCGGATACCTCCGGCAGGATTCACGCACACACCCTCCGTGTCCGGCCGCAGTGACCGGACGAAGGCTCCGAACCATGAGCCCCAGACAACGGCAGCCGGCGCTCGGACCCCGAAAACAGGGGCAAACCCGCACGTCCGGCACAAGGCCGTTCCTTACCCATTTCATGACAGGGCCGCAGACCGGCGCATGCCGGCGCAAACAGCTCATCCGAACGTGCGAAGTGCCGAACGTCCCGATTTCGTCCCCGATCCGGTACATGTGCCTGTCTGCCGGATCCGGGTGCCGCCTGTCCCCCCAAGCGAGTGAATCGCACAGCAAGGGATAGCAATATCGCCTGCGGGCCGGCAATGAATCTATTCGGTTGACTCGGGGTTTGGAGGGAAAAGAATCCCTTGCCTCCGCAGAAATGTCACAGGCCGGATCGGACGAAAAAAGGCGTTGCCGAAAGCAACGCCTTTTCAGATCAGGATTTTCGGGAAATGCCGCGCCGCGGTATCAGCCCAGCGCCTTCACCCGGGCCGACAGGCGCGACATTTTGCGCGATGCGGTATTCTTGTGGAACACGCCCTTGGTGACGCCGCGCATCAGTTCGGGCTGGGCGGCACGCAGCGCCGCGACGGCGGCATCCCTGTTGCCGGACGCGATCGCTTCCTCGACCTTGCGCAAATAGGTGCGGATGCGCGAGCGGCGCGCCTTGTTGACGGCGGCGCGGGCTTCGTTCTGACGCGCGCGTTTCTTTGCCTGGGGCGAATT
Organism: Paracoccaceae bacterium; assembly: GCA_020441385.1. GTDB lineage: Bacteria > Pseudomonadota > Alphaproteobacteria > Rhodobacterales > Rhodobacteraceae > JAGRMG01. The sequence continues at coordinate 9,204 of JAGRMG010000132.1, read as the reverse complement.
GGCCATTTATGTTCATACCTTTGTTCGGGTTCGGTTCATGTCGTCAGCGCAATGCCAAACCCGATCCGGTGCCAGGTTCACCGGGATGATTCCAGACCAGAGCGGGCCGCACGCGCATGTATAGCGGCGCCAATTACCCAAGTTTCGCGGTCTTGCCAACCGCAAAATTCGCGCCGCCGCCCCGGCACGCGGCCCGCGCCGGAGCGAATCGCCTCACTTGTCGCGGAACTGCGCCTCGCGCTTTTCCAGGAAGGCGGCCATGCCTTCCTTCTGGTCCTCGGTGGAAAACAGCGAATGGAACACACGGCGCTCGAACAGGATGCCCTCGCTCAGCGTGGTCTCATAGCTGCGATTGACCGCCTCCTTGGCCGCCATCACCGACAACGAGGACTTTTCGGCGATCTTCTGCGCCGCGCCAAGTGCCTCTTCGAGCAGCTTCTTGGCGGGCACCACCCGGCTTACCAGCCCGGCGCGTTCGGCCTCTTCGGCATCCATGAAACGCCCGGTCAGGTTCATGTCCATCGCCTTGGACTTGCCGACGAATCGGGTCAGGCGCTGGGTTCCGCCCATGCCGGCGATGACGCCGAGGTTGATTTCGGGCTGACCGAACTTGGCGCTGTCGGCGGCGATGATGAAATCGCAGGCCATGGCCAGCTCGCAGCCGCCGCCCAGCGCATAGCCCGACACCGCGGCGATGACCGGCTTGCGGATCGCCATGATCCGGTCGCTGGCATCGGCGAACAGGTTCTCGTTGAAGACATCGCCAAAGGTCTTGGACGACATCTCCTTGATGTCGGCCCCGGCGGCGAAGGCCTTTTCCGTTCCCGTGACGACGATACAGCGCACCTTGTCGTTTTCGTCGGCCTCCTCCAGCGCCTGACACAATTCGCCCAGCAGCTGGGTGTTCAGCGCGTTCAGGGCATCGGGCCGGTTCAGTTTGACAAGGGCGACGTGGTCCTCGACTTCGACGATGATCGTCTCAAAGGCCATGAGATCCGCTTTCGATTGTTCCGTTTCAAGCCAGAAGCCTTACCACGCAGGCGACATGGTTCAAGCTATCTTTGACACCGCGGGCAAACGAAGCTCGACCGGCCCGACTGCACGATTCGTCTTATGACGCCGCTGCATCCGGGTGTGCGGCACGCCAACCCCTCGCGCCCGTAGACATCGAAACTGTGCTGAAAATAGCCGAGTTTGCCATCCGCCTGCCGGAAATCGCGCAAACTCGACCCGCCGGCCTCGATCGCCTCGGCAAGAACCTGCCGGATCACCGGCACCAGCGCCGCAACCCGGGCGGGCGCGATCCGCCCGGCCTTGCGCCGCGGGTCGATACCGGCGCGAAACAGCGATTCGCAGACATAGATGTTGCCCAGCCCCGCCACGATCCGCTGGTCCAGAAGGGCCGACTTGACCGGCGTGTTGCGGCCCCGGAACGCACCGATCAGGTGGGTTTCGTGAAACGCGTTGCCAAGCGGTTCGGGCCCCAGCCCGGCCAGCAGCCGGTGGGACTCCGCGGTTTCGGTGGCCATCAGGTCCATCATGCCGAACCGGCGCGGATCGTTGAACGCGATACGCGTGCCGCTCTCCATCTCGATCACCACATGGTCGTGCTTGACCGGCACCGCGCGGCGTTGCGCGAACACCCCCAGCGGATCGCCCGAAACCGTCATCCGCCCGGACATGCCGAGGTGAATCAGCAGCGTCTCGCCGCGGTCCAGATCGGCCAGGATGTATTTCGACCGCCGCCGCAGCCGCCGCACCCGGGCCCCGGTCAGGCGGTCGGCCATGCCGGGCGGGAACGGCCAGCGCAGATCGGGCCGGTTGACCTGCGCGCGCGCGATCACCACCCCTTCCATCGCCGGCGCCAATCCGCGGCGCACCGTCTCGACCTCCGGCAATTCCGGCATTTTCGCGCTCCCGACCCGACGGCGCGCATTGTACCCGGCCTTCATCCCCCTATAACAGGGGCGAAATCGCAATGGACGGCAATATCTCATGGCGGACGACAGCGGCAAGACCACCCATTTCGGATATCAGACCGTACCCGAGGGCGAAAAGGCGGGCCGCGTGCGCGGCGTGTTCAACTCGGTCGCCTCGAAATACGACGTGATGAACGATGTCATGTCTATGGGCATCCACCGGGTCTGGAAGGACGCGATGATGGACTGGCTGGCGCCGCGCCCCGGCCAGCGCCTGCTCGACGTGGCCGGCGGCACCGGCGACATCGCGTTCAGGTTCCTCGCGCGCGCGGGGTCGGGCCATGCCACGGTCCTCGACCTGACCGAACCGATGCTGACCGAAGGGCGCCGGCGCGCCGAGGCGGGGCGCATGGCCGACAGCCTCGACTGGGTGGTGGGCGATGCCATGGCGCTGCCGTTCCCGGACGGCTGTTTCGACGTCTACACGATCAGCTTCGGCATCCGGAACGTCACGCGCCCGCAGGACGCATTGGCCGAGGCGTTGCGCGTTCTCAGACCCGGGGGCCGCCTGATGGTGCTGGAATTCAGCCAGGTGCCCAACGACGCGCTGCAAAGGCTCTACGATCTCTACAGCTTCAACGTGATCCCGCGCATGGGGCAGCTGATCGCGAAAGACCGGGACAGCTATCAATACCTGGTCGAATCGATCCGCCGCTTTCCCGATCAGGAGACGTTTCTGCGCATGATCCGCGAGGCGGGGTTCGAGCAGGCGAAATACCGCAACCTGTCGCTTGGCGTCGCCGCCCTGCATTCGGGCTGGAAGCTCTGAGATGCGCGGCCCGCACAATATCTGGCGGCTGGTCCGCACCGGCGCGACGCTGGAACGCACCGGCGCCATGAACGTGGTGCTGGACGCGTTCGAGGCCCCCAGGGCGCTGCGCATCCTCGCCCGCACGCTGGGCCGGCCATTCATGTGGCTCGGCTACCGGGGCGATCCGGCGATGCCGCCCGCCACCCGGGCACTGACGGCGCTCGGCCCGGCCTATATCAAGTTCGGCCAGGTGCTTTCGACCCGCCCCGACGTGGTGGGCCGGGAGCTGGCCGACCAGCTGCGGGTGCTCCAGGACAAGCTGCCGCCGTTTGCGCGTACCGAGGCGATGGCCGAGGTCGAGCGCGCGCTCGGCCTGCCCGTCGGGCAGGCGTTCGCGGAATTCAGCGAACCCATCGCCGCCGCCTCGATCGCGCAGGTGCACCGCGCCCAGCTGGCCGACAGCGGCCAGGACGTGGCCGTCAAGGTGTTGCGGCCGGGAATCGAACGCGCCTTCCGCAAGGATATCGACGCCTTCTATTTCGCCGCACGGGTGATCGAACTGCTCGCCCCGGCCGCCCGCCGCCTGCGCCCGATGCAGGTGATCGAACATTTCGACGGCGTCGTGCAGGGAGAGCTCGATCTGCGGCTGGAAAGCTCGGCCGCCTCCGAATACGCCGCCAACACGAAAGACGACGAAGGGTTCGGCCTGCCGCCGGTGCTGTGGAACCTGTCGGCGCGCCGGGTGATGACGCTGGGTTGGGTCGAGGGCGTGCCGCTGGGCGACAATGACGCGCTCGACGCTGCCGGCCACGACCGCCGCGAATTGTCCGAACGGGTGCTGAAACTGTTCCTGATGCATGCCCTGCGCGACGGTTTCTTTCACGCCGACATGCACCAGGGCAACCTGAAGGTGGCCCCGAACGGCGATATCGTGGCCTATGATTTCGGCATCATGGGTCATATCGACGAATACACCCGCCGGGTCTATGCCGAGATCCTGTTCGGCTTCATCCGGCGCGACTACAAGCGCGTGGCCGAAGTGCATTTCGAGGCCGGCTATGTCCCGGCTGACCGCGATGTCGATGAATTCGCCCGCGCCCTGCGCGCGGTGGGAGAACCGATCTTCGGCATGGACGCAACGCGCATCTCGATGGGCCGGCTGCTGAGCTATCTGTTCGAAGTGACCGAACGGTTCGGCATGGAAACCCGCACCGAACTCATCCTGCTGCAACGCACCATGGTGGTGGTCGAAGGCGTTGCCCGGTCGCTGGATCCGCACATGAACATCTGGGAAGCCGCCCGCCCGGTCGTCGAGGACTACATCAGGCAATCCATCGGCCCGCGCGCCATCGCCTCCGATCTGATGAAGACCGCCCGCGTATTGGCCCGCTTCGGCCCGCGCCTGCCGGGGCTGGTCGAATCCGCGCTCATCGCACAATCCAACCCGCCGGCCAGGGCGGCGCGGTCCAGCCGCTGGACCCTGCTGTGGCCCGCGCTCGCGGGCGCGGCAGCCGGCGCCTTCCTAGTGCTGGCGCTGGAAATGCTGGCCTGAGGGGTCCCGCCGGCCAGGCAACGCGGGCGCGCGGCCATTGCCGCTCGCTCCCGCTTCTTTCTGGTCAAAAATACTCGGGCGCCCGACAGCCGGCCCGGGACGCGCATCGGAAAGATCAGATCCGCTCGATGGCCAGCGCGATGCCCTGGCCGCCGCCGATGCACATGGTGACCAGCGCCCTGGATCCGCCGGTCCGCTCGAGTTCGTAAAGCGCCTTGACGGAAATGAGCGCGCCCGTCGCGCCAACCGGATGACCCAGCGCGATGGCGCCGCCATTGGGGTTCACCTTCGCCGGATCCAGCCCCAGTTCCGCGTTCACGGCCAGGGCCTGCGCGGCGAAGGCCTCGTTGCTTTCGATCACGTCGAAATCGCCGGCCGTCAGGCCGGTGCGCTCCAGCAAGGCCCGCACCGCCGGCACCGGACCGATACCCATCACTTCGGGGCGCACCCCCGCATGGGCATATCCAAGCACCCGGGCCTTGGGCTTCAGCCCGGCCCTTTCGGCAGCCGCCGCGGTGGCCAGCACGATCGCCGCCGCCCCGTCGTTGATACCGCTGGCATTGCCCGCCGTGACCCGCCCGTCCTTGCGGAACACCGGCTTCAGACCGGCCAGCGCCCCGGCCGTGGTCGCCTTGGGATGTTCGTCCACCTCGAAGGCCACCATGTCGCGCTTGATTCTGACCTCGACCGGCACGATCTGGCTGGCGAAATGCCCCGCCGAGATCGCCGCCGCCGCGCGTTGCTGGCTGGTCAGGGCGAACGCGTCCATCGCCTCGCGCGTGATGTCATGCTCGTCGGCCACGTTCTCGGCGGTGACGCCCATGTGGCCGGTGCCGAACGGGCAGTTCAGCGCGCCCAGCATCATGTCCAGCGATCTGACATCGCCCATCTTCTGACCCCAGCGCGCGGCCGGCATGATGAACGGGCTGCGCGACATGTTTTCGGCACCGCCCGCCAGCGCGAAATCGGCATCGCCCAGCATCAGCGCCTGAACCGCCGACACGATGGCCTGCGCCCCCGATCCGCACAGACGGTTGACGTTCATCGCCGGGGTTTCGCTGGGCACCCCGGCCTGCATCGCGGCGACGCGGCTGAGATACATGTCGCGCGATTCGGTGTTGATGACATGGCCGAACATCACATGCCCGATCTGGCCAGGCTCGACCCCGGACCGCTCGATCGCCGCCCTGGAGGCCGTGGCAGCCAGTTCGATGGCCGGTGTCGCCGCCAGCGCCCCTCCGAAAGTGCCGATGGCGGTGCGCGCGCCGTCCAGAATCACGATGTCCGTCATTGCGGGAATCTCCTCATGCTGTCCCCGCGCATTATGCACATGCAGCATGGGTTGTCTGCCGCGACGTCCCGTTAAGACGGGGCTGGCGCGACGATTGACAAACCCGTGCCCGCGCCGCAGGATTCCGCTATGACGGACGACACCGACGATATCCTGAACCGGCTACCGGCGCGGCTGAAGGCGGCGCGCCGCAGCCGGGGTCTTTCGCTGGAGGCGGTGGCAAATCTATCGGGGGTATCGCGTTCCATGGTGAGCCAGATCGAGCGCGGCGAAAGCTCGCCCACCATCGCGACACTGTGGAACCTGACGCGCGCCCTGCAGGTCGATTTCGCGGGTCTGCTGGACGCGCCGAGCGAGGACGACCGCATCGACGTGCTGCGCGAAGGCGCGATTCCGCACATCGACAATATCGGCCGGGGCGTTCGCATCCGCATCCTGTCGCCGCCCGAGGAAGCGGGCCGTCACGAGGTTTACGACCTGCGCTTCGATCCCGGCGGCGCGTTGGTGAGCCAGCCCCATTCCAGGGCAGCGCGCGAGCAACTGATCATGGTCGAGGGCGTCCTGACCGTCACATCGGGCGGCGCATCGGAAAGGCTGAACACCGGCGACACCGCCAGCTACAGGGCCGATGTCGCGCATGCCATAGAGGCCGCCGGGGACAAGGCACGCGCCTTGCTGATCGTCAAGCACGCCTGAGACAGCCCCAAATTTCTGATCAGAAATTTGACCAAGGAATTTTCTTAAATTCCTTGGCTCTGTTCCGAAAATCCGATTTTACGGAGATATTTCCGTGATACTGCAATTTCCCATTTTGGAGGCCCGTTCGTCATGATAGACAAGCGACTCAGAACGGAGATTCCGATGTCACAGTCCTTTCTGTCTCATGTAAGCGATACCCTTGCCGGGCTGGAAGCCGAGGGTCTGATGAAACGCGAGCGCCTGATCACCTCGCCGCAGGGCGGCGAGATCACGGTCGCGGGTCGCCAGGTCATCAACATGTGCGCCAACAACTATCTCGGCCTCGCCGACCACCCCGCCCTGATCGCGGCGGCCACCGCGGCGATGGAGCCGCGCGGCTTCGGCATGGCCAGCGTGCGCTTCATCTGCGGCACCCAGGATCTGCACCGCGAACTGGAACAGCGGCTGGCGGCGTTCCTGCACAAGGATGACGCGATCCTGTTCGCGGCCTGTTTCGACGCCAATGGCGGCCTGTTCGAGCCGCTGACGGGGCCCGAGGACGCGATCGTTTCAGACAGTCTCAACCATGCCTCGATCATCGACGGGATACGGCTGTGCAAGGCGAGACGCTATCGCTATGCCAACAACGACATGGCCGATCTCGAGGCCCGGCTGAAGCAGGCCCGGGCCGAGGGCGCGCGCCACGTCATGATCGCGACCGACGGCGTGTTCTCGATGGATGGCTATCTGGCCGACCTGCCCGAAATCACCCGGCTGGCAAGGCAACATGACGCGCTGGTGATGGTGGACGACTGTCACGCCACCGGCGTCATGGGGCCGCGCGGCGCGGGCACGCCGGATCATTTCGGCGTCGATGCGGACATATTGACCGGCACGCTGGGCAAGGCGCTGGGCGGCGCTATCGGCGGCTATGTCGCCGGGCCGCAGCCGGTGGTCGACCTGCTGCGCCAGAGGTCGCGGCCCTATCTGTTCTCCAACTCGCTGCCCCCCGCTATCGTGGCCGCAGGGCTGGAAGCGATCCGCCTGGTCGAGTCGGGCGCCGCCCTGCGTGCGCAACTGTTCGAGAACACGCGCTACTGGCGGGCCGGGCTGGAACGGCTTGGATTCGACCTGCTGCCGGGGGAACATCCCATCGTTCCGGTGATGCTGGGCGAGGCGCAGCTGGCGCAGGATCTGGCGGCGAGGCTGTTCGAGGAAGGCGTCTATGTGTCCGGATTCTTCTTTCCGGTGGTGCCGCGCGGTCTTGCCCGCATCCGCACCCAGATGAGCGCGGCGCTGACGCGCGAGGAACTGGACCGGGCGCTTTGCGCCTTCGAGGTGGCGGGCAAGGGGGTCGGGATCCTGGCATGAGCGAGCAGATGAAATGCCTGGTCAAGGCGCAGCCCCGCGAAGGTCTGTGGATGCAGACCGCACCGGTGCCCGAAATCGGCCCCGACGATGTGCTGATCAGGATCCGCAAGACCGGAATCTGCGGCACCGACGTGCATATCTGGAACTGGGACGACTGGGCGCAAAAGACGGTGCCGGTGCCGCTGATCACGGGTCATGAATTCGCCGGCGAGATCGCCGAAAAAGGCCGCAACGTGGACGATCTGGAGATCGGCCAGCGATGCAGCGGCGAGGGCCATCTGATCGGCCGGCATTCACGACAGAGCCGGTCGGGGCGGTTCCACCTGGATCCGGAAACGCGCGGCATAGGCGTCAACGAACCGGGCGCATTCGCCGAATATCTGCGGCTGCCGGCGTTCAACGTGATCCCGCTGCCCGATGCCATCCCCGACGAGATCGGCGCGATTCTCGATCCGCTGGGCAACGCGGTGCACACGGCGCTGAGTTTCGATCTGGTGGGCGAGGACGTGCTGATCACCGGCGCCGGGCCGATCGGCATCATGGCGGCGGCGGTGGCCCAGCATGTCGGCGCGCGCCATGTCGTGATCACGGACGTGAATCAGGCGCGGCTGGAACTGGCCGCGCGAGTGACCGACGTGGTGCCGGTGAACGTGGCCACGACCGATCTGGAAGAGGTCATCTCAAGGCTGGGCATGAAGGAAGGGTTCGACGTCGGGCTCGAGATGTCGGGCAATGCCGCCGCCTTCGACCAGATGGTCGGGGCCATGGTGATGGGCGGGCGCATCGCCATGCTGGGCATCCCTCCGGGCAAGGCGGCGGTAGACTGGAGCCGAATCGTCTTCAGGGCGCTGACCATCAAGGGCGTCTACGGGCGCGAGATATTCGAGACCTGGTACAAGATGATCGCCATGCTGGAGGATGGTCTGGATATCGGGCGCATCATCACCGACCGCTTCGCGGCCGACGATTACGAGGCCGCCTTCGGCGCCATGCGCTCGGGCCAGAGCGGCAAGGTGGTGCTGGACTGGACCTGACGCACCGCGGGCCCTGCCGCGTCCGGCGCCACGGGCGCGCGATCGCGTGGGCCGGGTGCGGCGAGGCATCGGCCTGCGCGCGGCCCTTCAATATCTCGGGTCGTCGAGGTCGCCGGGAAAGCGGCGCGGCATCAGGCCCGACTGGAACCACGACACGAAGCTTTCGATCGAAAATACCGGCAGGCCGGTGCGCCGCCTGATATCGGCGGCGTAGGGCACCATGTTGGTGCATTCCAGCACGATGGCCCCCGCATCCGGGCAGCCGCGCAGGATCGCGTCCGCGGCGTCCAGCAGATCGGCGCGACACGCGGCGAAGTCGATTTCCGGGGCGTCGCCCAGAATGTCGCGGGAAAAGGCGCGGCCCCGGTCGGTGCCGAAGACCGGGGTGTCGGCTGCGACGCCGGCGGCCGCCAGATGATCCGCGCTCAGCGTTGCCTCCGAAACGGTGAGGATGGCGACCCGCCGGCCCGGCGGAAGCATCGCCTGAACCATCGGCACCTGCATCAGCGACGAGGTCGCCACCGGAACGCCCAGCGCGGCGCGCAACT
>JAGRMG010000131.1 GCA_020441385.1 Paracoccaceae bacterium | reverse complement strand
CGGGCGTGCGCCCCAAGGCGATGCCGAACGGCTGGACATGCCCGACTGGCTCTGGCCGCGCCTGCTTGCCGGCCTGAAAGAGAAGGCCGCGCCGGTCGCGGCGGCGCTGCAACAGCGCGCTCCGGTGCATCTGCGGGTCAATCTTGGCAAGGCCGGGCGCGCGCGCGCGATGGCATCCCTGCGTGACGACGGGGTGGAATGCGTGGCCCATCCGGCGGCGGACACGGCGCTCGAGGTCGTGTCGGGGCAGCGCCGAATCCGGCAGAGCGGCGCCTATCTGTCCGGAATGGTGGAACTTCAGGACGCGGCCAGCCAGGCCGTGGTGGCCGGTCTGCCGCTGCGCGACGGCATGGCCGTGCTGGATTATTGCGCCGGCGGGGGCGGCAAGGCGCTGGCGATGGCGGCCCGGGCGCGGATCGTGCTGCATGCCCATGACGCCGCGCCCGAGCGGATGCGCGACCTGCCCGGACGCGCGGAGCGGGCGGGTGTGCCGGTGGTCTGTCTGGATGGCGAGGCCCTGGCGGCCCATGCGCCCTTCGACCTGGTGCTGTGCGATGTCCCCTGTTCGGGCAGCGGCGCCTGGCGGCGCGCGCCGGACGGCAAATGGCGCCTGAGTGCCGCGCGCCTGGACGAACTGGCCGGCATACAGGCCGCGATTCTCGACCGGGCGGCCGGGCTCGTGGCCCCGGCGGGCAGCCTGGCCTATGTCACCTGTTCGCTGCTGGAGGAGGAAAATAGCGGGCGGATTGCGGCGTTTCTCAAGGAGCATCCGGGCTGGGTCTGCACATCGCAGCGCACCTGGACACCCCTGGACCGGACGGACGGGTTCTTTGCGGCACTCTTGACGCGGGAAGGCGCGGCGATATAAACAACCCTTGCGGGAAAGTCCTGCGTTAAGCCCGGTTTAACCCGCAATGCCGCAAAAAGGGGCCGATCGTCCGCAGACGGAGCCGCGACATGTCCGACCGCCACGCCATCCCGGTGCCTGACCTGCGCGTTTTGGCGCCCGACCGGGGGCGCATGGGCGCGGTGCTGATCCTGGCGGCGTTGATGATCGGCGCGGCCTGGCTGCCCGATCTGCCCGACCTGGCGCGGCGCGGGCTGATCGCGGCGGGCCTGAGCGTGATCATCGTTGCCGGCGGGATGGTGGTGAACCGGCGCATGCAGGAGCGCGCCCGCACGACCGCCAGGCAGTTGCTGGCCGGGATCATCGAACGCGACGCGGCGCCCGGTGTCGTCACGGATGGCGACGGTCTGGTGCATGCGCGCAACGCGGCGGCCCGCGCGCGTTTCGGTGCCACGGGCGGCGAAACCCTGGCGGCGCTGCTGCGCGGGCTTCTCGCCAACCCCTCCGCCCTGCTGTTGCGTCTGCAATCGCGCGCCCGGATCGAAGGCGCGGCGCAGGAAGATGTCGCGATCCGGGGCGGGCGGCTGCGCCTGGCGGTACACCGGCTGGGCGAGAACGGATTCCTGTGGCGGATGGAGGAGCTGGCGCAGCGTGCCGGCGCGCCCGGCCAGGCCGAGACGTTGCCGATCGCGGCACTTGTGGTGTCGCGCACGGGCGCAATTCTGTCCATGAACGATGCGGCGCGCGACCTTGTCGGAGAACGGGCGCGCGCGCTGGACCGGCTGTTTGCGGATCTGCCGCTGCGGACGGGGCATTTCCACCGTGTCGAAACCCCCGGCGGGCGCGCCCGCGTGCTGGTCGCCCAACGCCCGCTTCCGGCGGGCCGGCGCGAGATCTTCCTGATGCCGGCCGATCCCGCCGGGGCCGGAAACGGCGCGGTCTTCGAAACCCTGCCGGTTGCCATGATCAAGATTGACGTTTCCGGAAAACTTCTGGAAATCAACCGTCTGGGGGCCGAACTTCTCGGGTCTGGGGCGACGCCCGGGGTCGGTCTGGAACATGTCATGACCGGCCTGGGGCGCCCGGTTGCCGACTGGCTGCGCGCCACGTTCGATGATGACGGGCGGCAGAAATCCGAATTCCTGCGCCTGACCCGCCCGGACCGGGAGGTGTTCGTTCAGGTCACGCTCAGCCGCGCCAGCGAGCAGGCGGAGCCGGTGCTGATCGGTGTGCTGAACGACGCCACCGAGTTGAAGACGCTCGAGGCGCAGTTCGTGCAAAGCCAGAAGATGCAGGCCATCGGCCAGCTGGCGGGCGGGGTCGCGCATGACTTCAACAACCTGCTGACCGCGATTTCCGGACATTGCGACCTGCTGCTGCTGCGTCACGATCAGGGCGATCAGGACTTCGGCGATCTGGTGCAGATCAACGAGAACGCCAACCGGGCGGCGGCCCTTGTCGGCCAGTTGCTGGCGTTCTCGCGCAAGCAGACGCTGCGGCCCGAAGTGCTGGATCTGCGCGACACCCTGGCCGATCTCACGCATCTGCTGAACCGGCTGGTCGGCGAGAAGGTGACGCTGACCCTGTGCCACGATCCTGTGCTGCGCCCCATCCGGGCCGACAAGCGCCAGCTCGAGCAGGTCCTGATGAACCTCGTGGTCAACGCGCGCGACGCGATGCCCCAGGGGGGCGAGATCCGCATCGAGACCGAGGTCGTGACGCTGGACAGCCCGCTGACGCGGGACCGCGCCACGCTGCCGGCCGGCGACTACGTCACCGTCAAGGTGGTCGATGCCGGCACCGGGATCGCGCCGGACAAGCTCCAGAAGGTGTTCGAGCCGTTCTATACCACCAAGCGCACCGGCGAGGGCACCGGTTTGGGCCTGTCCACCGCCTATGGCATCGTCAAGCAGACCGGCGGCTTCATCTTCGTCGACAGCGTGCCGGGGCATGGCAGCGAATTCTCGCTGTATTTCCCGGCATTCGAGGCGCCCCGGGAAGGCACGCCGCCGCCCGCCAGGGAAGCTGCGCGCGATGTCCCGGCCCGGCATGGCGACGGGGTCGTCCTGCTGGTCGAGGACGAGGCGCCGGTGCGCGCCTTCGCGTCGCGCGCGCTGCGGCTGCGCGGCTATACCGTGATCGAGGCCGACTCGGGCGAGGACGCGCTGCGCGTTCTCGCCGATCCCGCGCTCGAGGTGGATGTGTTCGTGACCGATGTGGTGATGCCTGGCATGGACGGCCCGACCTGGGTGCGCCGCGCGATGCAGGACCGCCCCGGCGTGCGGGTGGTGTTCGTGTCGGGCTATGCCGAAGGCGCCTTCGGAAAGGCCGAAACCGGTCTGCCGAATTCGGTGTTCCTGCCCAAACCCTTCTCGCTGAACCAGCTGACCGACACGGTGCGCCAGCAGATGCCCTGAGCCGGGCGGCCCGATTCAGGCGATGCTGTCGTAAAGATCGAATTCCTCGGCGCATTTGCGCCGGTAGCGGCGTTCGGTCCCGGGCGACAGGGCGAGTTCCATCCTGGGCGAGACGTTCTCCCGCCCCGGCTCGATTTCGATGCCCAGGCGCTGCTCGAGGAACCGGCGCAGCGGCGCCGGCTCCTCGTAGCGGAAGAGATGCGTGACCGCCGTGCCGTTCGGCCGGGGCTCGAGGAACTTCGCCTGGCTGCCGACATCGGCAAAGCCGGGGCGATCCCCCCTGAGATAGGCAGCGACGAAGTCGTCAAACCCGATCGCTTCGGTGGAATTGGGCTTGCCGCGCATGAAGGGGCGGCGCCGGTAGCGGTACCAGCTGCCCAGCCAGCTGACCGGTTCGCGCATCACGGCAAGCGTTTCCATCTCGACCCCGCAGACCTTTTCGAACATCGGGCGCAGGAAGCGGTTGTAGCGATAGACCGGCGCGTGCTTCAGTTCCGGCGGGTCCGAGATGACGATGTCGGCGCGATCGCGCAGCGCGCTCTGATAGGCCGTGGTCCCGGTCTTGGGGACCGACAGAAAGACCAGCCTTTCCTTGTAGAAAACAAGCATTCCGACGGGCTCCGCGCGGTTTTGGCGGGGCCCAGACTGGCGTAAACCAATCCTTAACTCAATTGCGAAACAGTCGGGCCGTGACAAAAACCGGTTGAAATGTTCTCTTTTTGGTCCTATCAGGAACAAGAGGCGAACAAAGCAGCGATTGCCGCCCGATTACGGGTGTGACAAAAGGACAGGAAACGGGAAATGGCGGATCTTCTGACGATGGACAGCAAGCGGAGCGCGGACAAGCAGAAGGCGCTGGACAGCGCCCTGGCACAGATCGAACGGCAGTTCGGCAAGGGCTCGATCATGAAACTGGGCGATGGCGGCTATATCCAGGAGGTCGAGGCCAGTTCGACCGGGTCGCTCGGGCTCGACATCGCGCTGGGGATCGGCGGCCTGCCGATGGGCCGGATCGTCGAAATCTACGGCCCCGAAAGCTCGGGCAAGACCACGCTGACCCTGCACTGCATCGCCGAGCAGCAGAAATCCGGCGGCGTCTGCGCCTTCGTCGATGCCGAACACGCGCTGGATCCGCAATATGCCCGCAAGCTGGGCGTCGATCTGGACGAATTGCTGATCAGCCAGCCCGACACCGGCGAACAGGCGCTCGAGATCACCGATACGCTGGTGCGGTCCGGCGCGGTCAACATGGTGGTGGTCGATTCGGTGGCGGCGCTGACGCCCAAATCCGAGCTTGAGGGCGAGATGGGCGACAGCAGCGTCGGCGTCCAGGCCCGCCTGATGAGCCAGGCAATGCGCAAGCTGACAGGGTCGATCAGCCGTTCCAGGTGCATGGTGATCTTCATCAACCAGATCCGCATGAAGATCGGCGTCATGTTCGGCAGCCCGGAAACCACCACGGGCGGCAACGCGCTGAAATTCTATTCGTCGGTGCGTCTGGACATCCGCCGCATCGGCGCGATCAAGGACCGCGACGAGGTGGTCGGCAACGCCACCCGCGTCAAGGTCGTCAAGAACAAGGTGGCGCCGCCCTTCAAGGAGGTCGAGTTCGACATCATGTATGGCGAGGGTATCTCGAAGATGGGCGAGTTGCTGGATCTCGGCGTCAAGGCCGGGGTCGTGGCCAAGTCGGGTTCGTGGTTCAGCTATGGCGACGAGCGTGTCGGCCAGGGTCGCGAGAACGCCAAGCAGTATCTGCGCGAGAACCCCCGCATCGCGCTCGAGATAGAGGACAAGATCCGCGCCGCGCACGGGCTGGAGTTCGACATGCCCGATTTCGACAAGGACGATGGTGGCGACGTGGTCGAGGCATAGCGCAGGACAGGCGCGCGGGCGCCGCGGCGCGAACCCGCGGCCTTTCGGGGCGGGCGCTGCCCGGTTTCGTTTCGCGGCCGCGCCATGGCCTGTGGACAGCGGCGGATGGGGCGGATAAACCGTCGCAAACCCACGAACCCGCCGGGACAGGCCGCCGCCATGCGCACGCTCAACGACATCCGCTCGACCTTTCTCACCTATTTCGCCAAACACGGGCACGAGGTCGTCGACAGTTCGCCCCTGGTGCCGCGCAACGACCCGACGCTGATGTTCGTCAATTCGGGCATGGTGCAGTTCAAGAACCTGTTCACCGGCGTCGAACACCGCGACTACCAGCGCGCGACCACGGCGCAGAAATGCGTGCGCGCCGGCGGCAAGCACAACGATCTCGACAATGTCGGCTATACCGCGCGCCACCATACCTTCTTTGAAATGCTGGGCAATTTCAGCTTTGGCGACTATTTCAAGGAAGATGCGATCCCCTTTGCGTGGGAACTGATCACCCGCGAACTCGGCATCGCCAGGGACCGGCTTCTGGTCACGGTCTATCATACCGACGACGAGGCGGCGGCGATCTGGAAGAAGGTCGCGGGCCTGCCCGACGAGCGCATCCTGCGCATTCCGACCGATGACAATTTCTGGATGATGGGCCCGACCGGCCCCTGCGGCCCCTGTTCGGAGATCTTCTTCGATCACGGCGAACAATACTGGGGCGGCCCGCCGGGCAGCCCGGAGGAGGACGGCGACCGGTTCGTGGAAATCTGGAACCTCGTCTTCATGCAGTACGAGCAGTTCGAGGACGGCTCGCGGCGCGAACTGGCCGCGCAGTCCATCGACACCGGCATGGGGATCGAGCGGGTCGCGGCCCTGTTGCAGGGCACCAACGACAATTACGCGACCGATCTGATGCGCAACCTGATCGAGGCCAGCGCGCATGCCACCAGCACCGACCCCGACGGTCCGGGCCGGACGCATCACCGGGTCATCGCCGACCACCTCCGCTCGACCTCGTTCCTGATTGCCGACGGGGTGATGCCGGGCAATGACGGGCGCGGTTATGTGCTGCGCCGGATCATGCGGCGGGCGATGCGCCATGCGCATCTGCTGGGCGCGCGCGATCCGCTGATGCACCGCCTGGTGCCGGCGCTGATCGGGCAGATGGGGGCGGCCTATCCCGAACTCGGCCGGGCCCAGGCGCTGATCGAAGAGACGCTGCGGCTCGAGGAAACCCGTTTCCGCCAGACCCTCGAGCGCGGTCTGCGGCTGCTCGACGAGGAACTCGCCGGGCTGCCGGACGGGGCGGCGCTGCCGGGCGAGGCGGCGTTCAAGCTCTACGACACGTTCGGTTTCCCGCTCGACCTGACGCAGGACGCGCTGCGCGAGAAGGGCCGCACCGTCGAGACCGCGGGTTTCGATTCCGCGATGGCCGAACAGAAGGCCAAGGCCCGCGCCGCCTGGGCCGGATCGGGCGAAAGCGCGGACGCGGCGATCTGGTTCGATATCGCCGAACAGGCGGGCGTGACCGATTTCCTGGGCTATGACACCGAGACCGCCGAGGGCCAGATCGCGGCGCTGGTGCGCGAAGGGGCGCAGGTGGCGCTGGCGGGCAAGGGCGAAAGCGTGCAGATCGCGCTGAACCAGACCCCGTTCTACGCCGAGGCCGGCGGCCAGGTCGGCGATACCGGCATGATCCGCACCGAAAGCGGCGCCGCGCGGGTGACGGACACGAAGAAGACCGCCGGCGTGCATGTGCACATCGCCGAGGTATGCGAAGGAACCATTGCCGCGGGCGAGGCGGCGGTGCTGGAGGTGGATCATGCCCGCCGCACCGCCATAAGGGCCAACCATTCGGCGACGCATCTGCTGCACGAGGCCCTGCGCCGGGCTCTGGGCGATCATGTGGCGCAGCGTGGATCGCTGAACGATGCCGACCGGCTGCGTTTCGATTTCAGCCATTCCAGGGCGCTGACGCCCGATGAGATGGCGCGCGTCGAGGCCGAGGTGGGCGAATATATCCGTCAGAACGCGCCGGTCGAAACCCGGATCATGACGCCCGACGATGCCCGCGAGATCGGGGCCCAGGCGCTGTTCGGAGAGAAATACGGCGAGGAGGTGCGCGTCGTGTCGATGGGTCTGGATCCGGGCAGCGGCAAGGGCGGCAACGGGGCGGCCTATTCGCTGGAACTGTGCGGCGGCACCCATGTGCGGCGCACCGGCGATATCGGCGCGTTCGTGCTGCTGGGTGACAGCGCATCCAGCGCCGGCGTGCGCCGCATCGAGGCACTGACCGGGCAGGGTGCGCAACGCCATGTCGGCCGTCTGTTGCAGGTGCTGGGCGAGGTGCAGAGCGAATTGAAGGTCACGCCGGACCGGCTGGTCGAGCGGATCCGGGGCGATCAGGCCCGCATTCGTGAGATGGCCAACGAGGTGGCGCAGCTGCGGCGTGAACTGGCCATGGCCGGCAGCGGCGGGGCCGAAGTGGAATCGCGCAATATCAACGGGATGGCCTTCGTCGCTCAGGTCGTTTCAGGGGTCACGGGCAAGGATCTTCCGGTGTTGATCGACGAACACAAGGCGCGGATCGGCTCGGGCGCGGTGCTGCTGATCGCCGATACCGGCGGCAAGGCGGCGGTGGCGGCGGGGGTCACGAACGATCTGACCGGCCGGCTTTCGGCGGTCGATCTGGTGCGCGCGGCGGTTGCCGAACTTGGCGGCAAGGGCGGCGGGGGACGGCCCGACATGGCCCAGGGCGGCGGCCGCGACGCGGGCAATGCACAGGCGGCGATCAGGGCCGCACAATCGCTTTTGGAGAAATGAGATGCCTGCACTCTGGATTGCGCATGTAACCGTCACCGACGCCGAAGCCTATGGCCGCTATGCCGAACTTGCCGGCCCGGCGATCGCCCTGCATGGCGGCACGTTCATCGCGCGCGGCGGCCGCTTCGTCCAGCTCGAGGGCAAGGAACGGCCGCGCAACGTGGTGGCGAGATTTCCCAGCGTCGATGCCGCCGTGGCATGCTACAACTCGCCCGAGTATCAGGCCGCGCTGAACCATGCGCGCGGCGCCTCCGAACGAGAGTTGATGGTGGTCGAAACCAGCGACTGACGCCGCGCCCGGTCAGGGAATGATGCGGGTGTACTTGGCGCCCTCCAGCGATGCGCCGGCAAAGACACCGGCCTGGCCGAACACCGCCGCCAGGATGGGCGAGCGCAGCGTGTTCGTGTCGGCGGCCATCGATTCGCCCCGGTCGTTCAGCACATAGACCAGATCGGCCCCCGCGGCCCAGCCCGAGGAGTGGCGGAACGAGGCCAAAGCATCGTCGGTCATGAAGAACAGGACATGGGCGTATTGCTGGGCCCCGATCTGGAAACCGGCGCTGCCCTTGACGGAGGAATAGTAATCCACCGTCGCGCCGTTCACCCGCAACGCGCCGCGCCCGAAGGCGCCGCCCAGGCCGAACCCGGCTCGCGTCATCAGCGGCATCACCAGCATGCCGGTCGATTTCTCGGCCAGATCCCGGGTGTTGGGAAACATCGTGTACATCTGGCTGAGCGTCGCGTCGACGCGGGCGTCGATCTTGGCGGCGTTGGAATTGCCGACGCCGTTGCCGCATCCGGCGGCAAGCGTGACGCCGGCCAGCGCGGCAAGGGTGAACCCGCGGCGGGTCATTCGGGAAGTGGGTGTGCTGCTCATGATCTGGTTGCCTGCAATCGTTCTGTATCTGGCCGGTTTCTCCGGCCTTGACGCAACATATACGCAAATCGGCCGCGCCTGTCACGCCGCAAGCGGGCCGGGTCGGCGGGATATCGCTGTTTTTCCGGTCCGAAGGGCCCGGTTGCGGCGATCACCCGTTCAGAAGGCGCGCGGCGGCGGGGGCGAAATAGGTCAGCACGCCGTCGCAGCCGGCCCGCTTGAACGCGATCAGGCTTTCGAGCATCACGCGCTCGCCGTCGACCCAGCCGTTCCGGGCGGCGGCCTGGATCATCGCGTATTCGCCGCTGACCTGATAGGCGAAGGTGGGCGCGCCGAAGGCGTCCTTCACGCGTCGGCAGATATCCAGATAGGGCATGCCCGGCTTGATCATCACCATGTCCGCGCCTTCGCTCAGGTCGCGCTGGATCAGGCGCAGCGCCTCGTCGGAATTGGCCGGATCCATCTGGTAGGTGTTCTTGTCCCCCACCAACGCGCTCGAGGCACCGACCGCGTCGCGGAACGGCCCGTAGAAGGCGCTGGCGTATTTCGCCGCATAGCTGAGGATCATCGTGTTGGAAAAGCCTTCGGATTCAAGCGCCCGGCGGATCGCGCCGATGCGCCCGTCCATCATGTCGCTGGGCCCGATGATGTCGGCGCCCGCGCGCGCCTGGGCCAGCGTCATCCTCACCAGCGCCTCGACGGTCTCGTCGTTGACGATCTCTCCGTCGACCACGAAACCGTCATGTCCGTTGATGTTGTAGGGGTCGAGCGCGACATCGGTCATCACCGCGATTTCGGGCACCGCATCCTTGATCGCGCGGATCGCCCGGTTCGACAGGTTGTCGGGATCCCAGGCCATGGCGCAATCCTCGGTCCGGTCCTCCATCGCCGTATAGGGAAAGATGCAGATCGCAGGAATGCCCAGATCGGCGGCCTCGCGGGCCGCCCTGGCGATCAGATCGACGCTGCGCCGCACCACGCCGGGCATGGATGGCACCGGTTCCTCGACCCCCTTGCCGTCGCGCACGAAGACGGGCCAGATCAGATCGCCGACACCAAGCGCGTTCTGGCGTACCAGCGCGCGGATGGCGGGCGACTGGCGGGCGCGGCGCAGCCGCGCGGCCGGGAAGGGGGCGACGGTCGGTTTCATGGGCCTCACTCCTTGAACAATCGGTCACTGGGTGGCATGGAAAGCCACCGCTCACAAGGGCAAGGATGGCGTCCGTCAGCCCTGCCGCCGCAACCGGGCGGGATGGAACAGCGAAATTCGCCGTATCGCCGGCAAGAGGGCAGGGCATTTGGACTGGTTATCCTCGGTTTTCGAACTGATCGACATGCGCTCCTTTTCGAATCTCTGGTTCTGGATCGCGCTGGCGGTGGTGTGGTCCTCGGCCAGCCACTGGGTGCTGGGGGTGCCCTTCGACATGGTCATGCGTGCCCGCCGCGTCGGCGGACAGGCCGAGGCCGACCTCGAGGACATTGCCCGGATCAACGTCAACCGCCTGCTCTACATCACGCGGGTATCGGGGCTGTGGCTGCTGGGGCTGGGCTGTTTCGTCCTCTCGGCGCTGGCGGTGCTGGGCTTCTACTATGGCGTGGAATTCGCCCAGGCGGTGTTTCTGCTGGCATTTCCGATGTCGCTGGTGGGGCTGCTGAACATCTCGACCGCCCGGCTGATCGAAAGCGAGGGCGGGCGCGGCGACCTGTTGCGCAAGCGGCTGACGCGCTGCCGGCTCTATACCCAGATGATCGGCACCTTCTCGATATTCGTCACCTCCCTCTGGGGCATGTATCAGAACCTCTCGATCGGCGTGCTGGGCTAGGCCGGCGATGCGGGGCAGGGGCCATATCACCGTCGGCGGCGCGCCCGAGGGCTTTGACGCAAGGGTGATCCTTGACGAGATCGCCCGCACCGGCGCGCCGGTGTGCCACATCGCGCGCGACGACAAACGCGCCGAGGCGATGCGCGCCGCGATCGCCTTCTTCGCGCCCGACATGCCGGTCTTTGCGTTCCCGGGCTGGGATTGCCTGCCCTATGACCGGGTGTCGCCCAATGCCGACATATCGGCGGCGAGGATGGCGACGCTGGCCGCGCTGGTGCACCAGATGCCCGACCGGTTCGTGTTGCTGAGCACGCTGAACGCCGCCACCCAGCGCGTGCCGGCGCGCGCGGTCCTGCGCGATGCGGCGTTCGTGGCGCAGGTCGGAAGCCGGGTGAACGAAGCCGCGCTGCGCGAATTTCTGGTGCGCATGGGATTCAGCCAGAGCCCCACGGTGATGGAGCCGGGCGACTACGCGATCCGCGGCGGCATCATCGACATCTTTCCGCCGGGGCAGGGCGGTCCGGTGCGGATGGATTTCTTCGGCGACGTCCTTGACGGTGCGCGCCGGTTCGATCCCGCCACCCAGCGCACCACCGAAAGGTTGGAGGCCGTGGAACTGGCGCCGGTCAGCGAGGTCATTCTGGACGAGGCGGCGATTCTGCGGTTCCGCCAGAACTACCGGATCGAGTTCGGCGCGGCGGGCACCGACGATCCGCTCTACGAGGCGGTGAGCGCGGGGCGCAAGCATCAGGGATTCGAACACTGGCTGCCCTTGTTCCATGAAAGGCTGGAAACCCTGTTCGACTATTTGCCCGGCGCCACCGTCACGCTTGACGACCAGGTCACGCCGGCGCGGCTGGCGCGCTGGGACAGCATCGCCGACCAGTACGAAACACGCCTGCACGCGATGGAACGCAAAAGCCGGATGGATACCGTCTACAAGCCGGCGCCGCCGGGTCTGCTGTATCTGGACGATACCGCCTGGCAGGCGCAACTGGCCGACCGCCGGGTCTTGCAGTTGCATCCGCTGCCCCAGGCCAGCGGCCCCGGCGTACTGGATGCCGGCGGGCGCATCGGGCGCAATTTCGCACCCGAACGGCAGCAGGAAAACATCAGCCTTTTCGCGGCGTTGAAAGATCATATTCAGGCCAGGATGGCCAAGGGGCCGGTGGTTGTCGCGTCCTATTCGCAAGGTGCGCGCGAACGGCTGACGGGGCTGATCGAGGATGAGGGCCTGGCCGAGACCATAGCCATCGCGAACGGCACGAGAATAGGCCGTCGCGGGCTGCACCTGGCGGTCTGGGCGCTTGAACACGGCTTCGAGACCCCCGACCTGACGGTGATCGCCGAGCAGGACGTGCTGGGCGACCGGCTGATCCGTGCCCCCAGGCGCCGGCGCAAGGCCGAGAATTTCCTGACCGAGGCGCAATCGCTGACGCCCGGCGACCTGGTGGTGCACGTGGACCACGGCGTCGGCCGCTACCAGGGGCTCGAGGTGATCGCGGCGGCCGGCGCGGCGCATGAATGCCTGGCCCTCGAATATGCCGAGGGCGCCAGGCTCTACCTGCCGGTCGAAAACATCGAACTGCTCTCGCGCTATGGTCATGAAGAGGGGCTGCTCGACCGGCTCGGCGGCGGCGCATGGCAGGCCAAGAAGGCCCGGCTCAAGGAACGCATCCGCGAGATGGCCGACCGGCTGATCCGGGTCGCGGCGGAACGCGCCCTGCGCAGCGCGCCGGTGCTCGAGGCGGAACACCACGCATGGGAGGCGTTCAGCGCCCGCTTTCCCTATCAGGAAACCGACGACCAGCTGCGCGCCATCTCGGACGTACTGGGCGATCTGGACAGCGGCACCCCGATGGACCGCCTGGTCTGCGGCGATGTCGGCTTTGGCAAGACCGAGGTCGCGATGCGCGCCGCCTTCGTGGCCGCCATGTCCGGGGTGCAGGTGGCGGTGATCGCACCGACCACGCTGCTGGCGCGCCAGCACCATGCCACCTTTGCCGAACGGTTCCGCGGATTCCCCATAAGCGTCAGACAGTTGTCGCGCTTCGTTACGGCGGCCGAGGCGCAGAAGACCCGCGACGGCCTGGCCCGCGGCACGGTCGATATCGTGATCGGCACCCACGCGCTGCTGGCCAGGGGGATACGGTTCGCCAAGCTCGGCCTGCTGGTCATAGACGAGGAGCAGCATTTCGGCGTCGCCCACAAGGAACGCCTGAAGGCGCTGCGCTCGGATGTGCATGTGCTGACGCTGACCGCCACGCCGATCCCGCGCACGTTGCAGCTCTCGCTCTCGGGGGTGCGCGATCTCTCCATCATCGCAACGCCCCCCGTCGATCGCCTGTCGATCCGCACCTATGTCAGCGAGTTCGACGCCGTGACCATCCGCGAGGCGCTGTTGCGCGAACATTACCGCGGCGGGCAGAGCTTTTATGTGGTTCCTCGCATCTCGGACCTGCCCGAGATCGAGACCTTCCTGAAGGACCAGTTGCCGGAACTGAGCTTTGCCGTCGCCCACGGGCAGATGAGCGCGACCGAACTCGACGACCGGATGAATGCCTTCTATGACGGCAGGTACGACATTCTCCTGGCCACGACCATCGTCGAATCCGGTCTCGATATCCCGTCGGCCAACACCATGGTCGTGCATCGCGCCGACATGTTCGGCCTCGCCCAGCTCTACCAGATCCGCGGCCGGGTGGGCCGCTCCAAGACCCGCGCCTATGCCTATCTGACCACCAAGCCGCGCGCCCGCCTGACCCCGGCGGCGCAAAAGCGGCTGCGCGTGCTGGGCAGCCTCGACACGCTCGGCGCGGGCTTCACGCTCGCCAGCCAGGATCTCGACATCAGGGGCGCGGGCAACCTCCTGGGCGAGGAACAGTCGGGCCAGATGCGCGATGTGGGATACGAACTTTACCAGTCGATGCTGGAAGACGCGATCGCCCGGATCAAGGCCGGTGAACTCGAGGGGCTGTCGCAAGCCGACGACCAGTGGGCGCCCCAGATCAATCTCGGCGTCCCCGTCCTGATCCCCGAAGCCTATGTGCCCGACCTCGACGTCCGGCTGGGCCTCTACCGGCGCCTCTCGGCTCTGCACACCAAGGTCGAACTGGAAGGCTTCGCCGCCGAACTGATCGACCGGTTCGGAAAACTGCCCAGGGAAGTCAACATCCTGCTGACCGTGGTCCGCATCAAGGACATGTGCAAGCGCGCCGGCATCGCGCGCCTCGATGGCGGCCCGAAGGGCGCCACCATCCAGTTTCACGACGACAAGTTCGCCTCGCCCGCCGGCCTCGTCGAATTCATCCAGGCCCAGAACGGGCTGGCGCGGGTGCGCGACAACAGGATCGTGGTGCGGCGCGACTGGAAGAAGACCGGCGACAGGATCAGGGGCGCCTTCGCCATCGCCAGCGATCTCGCGGCCAGGGTGGCGGCGGAAACGACGCACACGACCGGCTGACGCTTCATCTTGCCAAATAAACTCCCGCCGGAGGCACCCGAGGCACCGGCCGAAAGGCCGGCGCCGAGACAAAAGGAATGCGCCGCAGGCGCTCCACGAACCGGCGGCCGGCTTCAGCCCGCCTTCACATACCAGTCGTCAAAACGCGAGACCGCCTCCAGCACGCGCCTGTAGCCCCGGGCGGTCAGCAGCGCGTGGATATCCTCGCGCTGGGGGGCGAAATTGTGCTCGACCGTCATGACCCGGAACGACCAGCGATCGAAATCCAGCGCGTTCAGGATGTCGAACTCGCTGCCCTCGGTGTCCACCGAGATATAGTCGATCACCCCCGGCGCACCGTGGCCGTCCAGCAGGTCGTTCAGTGAAACCGTCTGCACGTCGTATTGCGATCCGCGCAGCTTGCGCGATGTCTTCACGAAACTCGAAATCGCCGAATTCTCGCCGCGCGGCGCCTCGGTAAAGCGCAGCGTTTCCCCACTGCTGCTCCAGACACAGCGCGTGTCGATGATGCATTTGCGGTTGGCCTTCAGGTCGCCGTGCCAGCCGCGCGCCGGTTCGGCGAGAATGCCGGACCAGCCGAAATCCCGCTCCATCAGCCAGGTGTTGTTCAGTTCGACCCCGTCGGTGGCGCCGAATTCGACGAAGAACCCGCCGTCCCTGAAATCCGCCTGCGCCAGTGCGAACAGATCCTGACGCAATTGCGAACGCGACCGGCCCAGCAGGTCGATGCAGCGGTTGCGGTGGCCGGCATCCATCGCCTTGATGAACTGCAGATCGAAATAGCCGCGTTCGCGTTCCTTCAACTGGTGCAGACGGTCCTTGCGGGTGATGGTGGTGTTGGAAATGAGATGTGACACGGGGGGCATGACCTTCCAAGCTGCGCCGGCCGGCGCTGTGTTCCCGTCTACAGGCAGGCGTGGCGCCAAACAAGGCCCGACGCGGCCCCGCCTTCAGTCGTCGGGTGCGATCAGGCCCAGGCCGCGCAGGTAGATGCCGATGCCGCTTTCCAGCAGATCCTCGGGCGGAAAGGGCGAGGCGGTGCCGGGGCTGTTTCGCGCGAAAAGTTCCACGACGCCGTGGCTCAGCGCCCAGATATGGGCCGAGAACATCGACGCGGGCGGGCGTTTTTCCGGCGGGATGCGGCGGGACAGGTCGGCGGCGGCCTGTTCCAGCACGCCGCGCGCCCGCGCGGCGGCGGCGGCAAGTTCGGGGTTGCGGTTGACCGAGATGCCGCTTTCGAACATGGCGATGTATTGCCCGGGATACTTGCGGGCAAAGGCGAGATAGGCCCGCCCCGTCGCCTCGAACGCCGCCAGCGCCGAGGGCTGGCCCTTGTCGTAGGCGTATTGCATGAGGTCGGCAAACATCTCGTAGCCCTGGCGCGCGGCTTCGGCGATCAGATCCTCGCGCCCCTCGAAATGGCGGTAGACGGCGGCGGGCGTCACCCCCGCCTGCTTGGCCGCCTCCGACAGGGTGAACCCGGTCGGCCCGCGCTGCTCGATCAGGCGCAGCGCCGCCTCGACCAGCGCCTGGCGCAGGTTGCCGTGATGATAGCCCCGCTTACTCATCCCAGAGATCCGGGCCGCCGCCGATGCGCCGATCCGGCCTGCCGATGGCCTCGGGCGACTTGCGCCCGTAATCCAGCGCCAGCAATACGCGGCGGATGGCGGCGAGGCGGGCGCGGCGCTTGTCGTCGGCCCGGATCACCGTCCAGGGCGCCCGGTCGCAGTGGCTGCGCCGCAGCGTTTCGGCGATCGCGTCCGAATAGGCATCCCAGCGCGCCAGGCCCTGCACGTCGATTTCGCTCAGCTTCCACTGCTTCAGGGGGTCGCGTTCGCGCGCCAGGAACCGGCGCAGCTGTTCCGCGCGCCCGACATTCAGCCAGAACTTGAACAGGTGGATGCCGTCATCGACCAGCGCCTGTTCGAATGGCACCACCTGGCGGAAGAAGCGTTCGCGCTGGTTTTCCGTGCAAAAGCCGAACACATGCTCCACCACGCCCCGATTGTACCAGCTCCGGTCGAAGAACACGATCTCGCCACCCGCCGGCAGATGCTCGACATAGCGCTGGAAGTACCATTCGCTGCGTTCGGTCTCGCTCGGTTTGCCCAGCGCCACCACGCGGGCGCCGCGGGGGTTGAGATTCTCGCGAAACCGCTTGATGGTGCCGCCCTTTCCGGCGGCGTCGCGGCCCTCGAACACGATCGCCACGCGCGCGCCGCTGGACTTGACCCAGGATTGCAGCTTCACCAGTTCGATCTGCAACCCCGCGAGGTCGGCCTTGTAGGTCTTGCGCGGCAGGCGTTCGCCATGGGGATAGGTCGGGTTCAGGACATCGCCCTTGTCCGCGCCCCGGATCGCGTCGCGGATATCCTTGGGGGCCTGGGTTTCGAAGAACCGCGAGATCGCTCCGTCGAAGGGAATGTCCATGCCCTGCCTTTCCGATAGCTGTCTGTCCGCACTATGGAATGCCGATCGGATTTGCGCAAACCCGGGCGGGCAGGGGCAGGGCAGGTCACGTCCGGCCCCGCAGATCGGTTTCATCTATGCCGATGCGCCCGATATCATAGGGGGTGGTCTCGTAGATCTCGCTGATCCAGTTGCCGTAAAGCAGATGCGCATGGCTGCGCCAGCGGTTCAGCGGCGCCTTCGTGGGGTCGTCGTCGGGGTAGTAGTTGACGGGCACGCTGATCGCCGTCGCGTTCTCGACGTCGCGGTCGTATTCCTGTTTCAGCGTGTCGCTGTCGTATTCGAAGTGATTGAAGATATACAGCGCCCGGTGCCGGGGGTCCTGCACCAGGCAAGGGCCGACCTCGTCGCTGCCCAGCAGCGTGTGCAGGTCGGGCACCGCGTCGATCTCGGCCTGGCGCATCTCGGTCCAGCGGCTGACGGGAATCACGCAATCGTCGGAAAATCCGCGCAGATAGGGCGAGGCGGGCGCGCAGTTGCGGTGCCGGAAACAGCCGAACGCCTTGCGCTCGAGCATGTGTTTGGGCACGCCGTGGAAATGGTTGATCATCGCCATGCCGCCCCAGCACACGCCGAAGGTGGAATGCACGTTGCTCTGGGTCCAGTCGAACACCTCGCGCAACTCGTCCCAATAGGTGACCTCGTCGAACTCAAGATGCTCGATCGGAGCGCCGGTGATGATCAGGCCGTCGAATTTCTCGTCCCTGACCTCCTGGAACGGGCGATAGAAGCTTTCCATGTGTTCGGCGGCCGTGGTCTTGGTCTGGTGTTCGGACATGCGGATCAGGTTCAGCTCGATCTGGAGCGGCGTGGCGCCGATCAGCCGGGCGAACTGGTTTTCGGTCTGGATTTTCTTGGGCATCAGATTCAGCAATCCGATGCGCAGCGGGCGGATGTCCTGACGGTCGGCCTGATCTTCGGACATCACCATGACGCCTTCGCGTGTCAGCACATCATAGGCGGGCAGATCGGCGGGGATTCTGATCGGCATTGTCGCTTCTTCCATTTCGGCTGATGTCTGATAGTCGTTGTTGCCGCACCTGCCAAGGGCCGGCGCGGATTCAGCGCGCCCGCGGCCGCACGGGTGCGCGAATTGCGTCCGTTTTTCAAAGACAAGGCGGCGGCGCGGGGCTATTCTCGGGCCGATCCCGGATGAGGACGCCGCTGCGCCTCTCGGGCAGCGGGCAAGAGAGGTGGCGATGCGCGCAACCATGGTGATATCGGCCCTGCTTGGGGTGGCCGTGCCGGCCTGGGCCGAGGGCGACGATCCGATGGCGATGCAACGCTGCGTGTGGTCCTGTCTGGCGAATTCGCCCGGGGCAGGCAGCCCGCAATACCATCAATGCGTGATGAATTTCTGCGGCGCGGATGGCTCCGAACCGGACACGCCCGAACCCGGCTGGACCTTCGGGCTGGCCGGTGACGGGCGCACCTACAGCGCCGGCATCGCCTTTCAGGACAACAGCGGGCGCGGCCTCTATTACATGTGCAGCCAAAGCGGCGAAAGCTATCTCGTGCTCTATCGCATGGCGGGGCTGGCCGGGCCCTACCGGCTGCGCGTCGACGGTGTGGATCACTGGATGAATTTCGACCGCTCGCGGGTCGAGTTGACGACACCGCTGCACCGCACCAGCCCGTTCATCGGGGTTCTGGCGGCAGGGACGTCGATTCAGGTGTTCGACGCAGCCGGCGCCTTCGTCATGCAGGTCGGCCTGCGCAACGCGCGCAATGCCATCGGCGACGCCATCGGCACCTGCCGGGGCTGAACCGGCGCCCGGCTTCAGGGGCGCGCGCGCCGCTCCAGCGCCTCGGCGACCAGGTCGTCGAAATCGCCCTCGTCGCGAATGGCCGCGACCTGATCGGCCGTCACCGTGACGCCCCAGTTGCGCGCCATTG
>JAGRMG010000130.1 GCA_020441385.1 Paracoccaceae bacterium | reverse complement strand
GCGACGTTCTGGTGTTCGGCGGCACCGCCCGGGCCGATCAGTTCCAGGTCAATTTCACCCACACCGCCAACAAGGAGACGGGCGAGCGTTCCGGCGATGACGACGTTCAGGAAGCCTTCGTGATCTATAGGCCCACGGGGCAGATCCTCTGGGCGCTGGTCGATGGCGGCGGCGAGGCCAGCATCAACCTCCAGATCGGCGGCGACATTTTCGATCTGGTGGTCTGACGGCGCCCAATTCCGCCCGTTCGGGTCCAGAGCGACAACGATCCCTATTCGGCCGGATTGCCGATGGTAACGGGTTGACGCCCAGCTATCGGTCGGAGGCTATCGCGGAGTTGACCGGAACGGGTCGATCCTTTGACCATCGGTACCGGGATATGAGAACGAAAACAATCTTGGGGGACAGTCCATGGTTGAAATCACCGTTTCCAGCGCTGCCGTTGACGAGAGTTCGAGCAATTATCTGCGCTTTACCGTCACATTGTCGGAGGCCGCCGTCGATGTGGTGTCGCTTGGCTATCGCATTCTTCTGAACGGCACCGCGTCGGACATCGATCTTTACTACGGAAGCGCGAGTGGCAGAAACAACGGCACCCTGATTTTTGCGCCCGGCGAGACCAGCAAGGAAATCTCGATTCTGACCGATGGCGACCGCGACGACGAAGTCGACGAGGCGATCACCCTGGAATTGATCAACCCGTCGTCCAACGCGAATTTTCCGGGCAATCTTCCCGTACTTCGCAGCTTTGGCATCATCCGCGACGATGACGGCGCCGGGTCGAACCTGGCGGTGTTCGTATCCGATCCGGTCATCGTGGAAGGCGACAGCGGCGGCGAAGTGGCCTTCGATATCCAGCTTTCGCGTCCCGCCGAAGACGCCTTCACATTGTCCTACCACACGCAGGATCTGAGCGCGACCGCCGGGCAGGACTATACCGCCACCAGCGGCACGGTCGATTTCAGGCCCGGGCAAAGCGTGGCGCGGGTGGTGGTGCCGCTGCTGGGCGACACGGTGGCCGAAGTCAGCGAACGCTTTGCGCTGGTGGTCGAACCCCCGGACTCGCCACAGATCGACACCACCGGCGCCGTGGGCGACGCGTTCATCCTAGACGACGATCAAGGCAGCAGCCCGGTCGTGTCGATCGAAAGCGAATCGATGATGGAAGGGTCGAGCAGCTATCTTCGGTTCACTGTGACCCTGTCGGAACCGCCGCTCGATGCGGTTTCCGTATCCTATCGCTCCCTGCTCGATCAGTCGGCCGGAAACGACGATCTCTACTACGGCTCGACCTCGTCGAACCGGTATTCCAATGGGACCATCACCTTCGCCCCGGGGCAGACCTCGAGCCGGATCTATATCCTGTTGTCGAGCGATCGTGACGATGAACGCGACGAGGCCTTTACGGTCGAATTGTACAACCTCTCCGAGAACGCGGTATTTTCCAGTGGCGGCAACACGCTTTCGACGCGCGGGATCATTCTTGACGATGACGGCATCGGCCCGAATCTCGGCCTGTTCGTATCCGACCCGACCCTGATCGAAGGCGATGACGGCGAACAGTTGGCGGTGTTCGAGGTGACCCTGTCGCGCCCCGCGACCAGCGCGTTCAGCGTCACCTACGCCACCGCCGACGTCACCGCGACCGCCGGGTCCGATTACACCGCCGCCACCGGTACGCTGACTTTCGTGCCGGGTCAGGACCGAGCCACCGTCACGGTCGCGATTTCCGGCGATACGCTGGCCGAGAACACCGAGACCTTCGCGCTCAACATCACCACGCCCGATACCGTATCGATCGGACAGGAGGGCGTTTCGGGCCTGGCCACGATCCTGGATGACGACAACAGCACAGGGCCGGTGATCTCGCTCCGGCAAGGGACGACGACCGGCGAAAGATCGAGCGACTACCTGCGATTCGTCGTCACCCTTTCCGAGCCCTCGACCGAGCCGGTCACGGTCGCCTACCAGACGACCCTGGGCAGCGCTTCGGACGACGATCTGTTTTACGGTTCGGCAAGTTCGCGCAACAACGGTACGGTGACTTTCGAGGCCGGCCAGACTTCGGCCAATATCTTCGTTCGGCCCGATTCCGACAACACCGACGAGCGGGACGAATCGGTGTTTCTGACCCTGCGGGATGCGGCCGGTGCGACCCTCGCCGGCGGCCAGGACAGTCTAAGCGCGGTGGGATTCATCAAGGACGATGATGGGGTCGGGCTGAACACCGCGCTGGCAGGCGCGCCGACCACGCTGTCGGAACCCGAAACCGGCACCTACGAGGTCGAAATCCCGGTGTTCCTGTCGCGCGCGCGGCCCGAGGAACTGAGCTTTGAGGTTGTGGTCAATGGCGGCACCGCAACCGCAGGCGCAGATTTCGAACTGCTCGACGACCGGGTGTCCTTCGCGCCCGGCCAGGTGAACGGTGCGGTGCGTGTCCGGATCGATGCCGACACGATCGACGAAGGCCGCGAGACGTTCTTGCTGAATTACACGCCCGTGGCGGGGGCGGTCTATGCCGGGGCGATCCTTGATCAGACCGTCCATATCCGCAACACCGCGCCGCCGCATGTGAACCGCCCGCCGCTGGGCGAGGTCACCATCGGCGGAACCGCGCGCGAGGGCGAAACCCTGACCGCGAATGCCGACAAACTGTCGGATCCGGACGGGTTGGGCGCGTTTTCCTATCAATGGCTACGTGATGGCGTTGAAATCGCCGGTGCCGCCGGCGAAAGCTATAGCCTGAAACCCGAGGATGTGGGCGCGCGCGTTTCGGTCCGGCTGACTTACACCGACGGGGCCGGAACCGACGAGGCGGTGGTCAGCGCCGCGACGGCGGATGTGGCCCCCGATGACAGCGGCCGCGGCCTGACCCTGATTGGAACCCCGGGCGATGACAAGCTGGTCGGAGCCGAGTTCGGCGATTCGATCAAGGGTCTGGCCGGCAACGACCGGTTGATCGGCGAGGCCGGCGATGACACGATCGACGGCGACGACGGCAACGACACGCTCAATGGCGGCGACGGCGACGACGTGATCACCGGCGGCACGACAACGGCCGACCGCCGCGACGTGATCTATGGCGGCGAAGGCAATGACAGCATCGATGCCGGTTATGGCAACGATCAGGTGTTCGGCCAGGGTGGTAACGATACGATTGCGGGGGGCTTTGGCGCCGACGATCTGCAAGGCCAGGACGGCGACGACGTGATCACCGGCTCGGCCTTCGGGGATATCGTCTTCGGGAACGCGGGCAACGATTTCGTCAACGGCGGGTTCGGGCACGACCTGATCAATGGCGGCGACGGGGCGGACAAGTTCTTCCATGTCGGGGTCGAGGGGCATGGATCGGACTGGGTGCAGGACTACAGCGCCGCCGAGGGCGACGTTCTGGTCTTTGGCGGGTCGGGCAATGCCGATCAGTTCCAGGTCAACTTCACCCACACCGCCAACAAGACCACTGGCGAGCGTTCGGGCGACGACGACGTGCAGGAAGCCTTCGTGATCTATAGGCCCACGGGGCAGATCCTCTGGGCGCTGGTCGATGGCGGAGGAGAGGCGTCGATCAATCTCCAGATCGGGGCCGATACCTTCGACCTGCTGGCCTGAAGCAGAAGGTGCGGCAGCACCGGCAAACCCGGTGCCCGCCGCGCCTTTGGCGCCACCGCCCGCAGCTGCGGCCAAGGCGAAACGCCGCCCGCCCTGCTCTGGTGCAGACGGGGCGGGCTTTCGTGTCAGACCGGCACGAACCGGCCCTCGGCCGCGTCGTAGTTCTCTAGCCCGCCTTCGCCGATATCGGTCCACAATCCGTGCAGGCCGAGCGTGCCCTCGCGCACCGCGGTTTCGATGAACGGAAAGGTCATGAGGTTTTCCAGCGACGTCACCACCGAGTGCTGTTCCAGTTCCCGGGTCTGGCGGGCCGCATCCTCGATTTCGGCCACCAGGTCGTATTTCGGGCGCAGGATATCCATCCAGCGGCCGACGAAACTGTCCTTGGCCTCGAGTTCGGGCGCCTTGCCCTTGCACATGTCGATGCAGCCCTGCACGCCGCCGCATCTCGAATGACCCAGCACGATCAGATGCACCACCTTGAGAACCGACACCGCGTATTCCACCGCGGCGCTGGTGCCGTGATGGTCGCCGTCCGGTTCATAGGGCGGCACCAGGTTGGCGATGTTGCGGTGGATGAAGAATTCGCCCTGATCGGCGCCGAAGATGGACGTGACATGCACCCGGCTGTCGCAACACGAGATCACCATCGCCCGGGGCCGCTGCCCCTCTTCGGCGAGGCGGCGGTACCAGCCGCGGTTCTCGGCATAGGCGGTGGCCTTCCAGCCGTGGTAGCGCTGCACGAGGTATCCGGGCAGGGGTTTGGCAAGTTTCATTGTCTTCATCCGCTGCTGTGATGGGTCTGCGACCCCGAATAATCGGTATTGCGACAAAATTCGAGAGATTCCGAAGCCGCGGGCGCAACCATTTGCAAACCCGTTGCGCCGCAGGATCACGCGCGCCGTGGGGGCACAGGATGTCGGGGGGGAATTGTGACCTTGATAGTGACGCTTGAACAAACCGAAACCGTGCGGTTGGATCGGGACCGGCTTGGCGCGCTTTACCGCCAGTTGGGCGAAGACGGTGCCGAGGATGTGGTCTGCCGCGCGATCGAGGAACTGGCCGCGCGCCTTTCCATTTGCGAACGGATGTGGCGGGACGGCAACGGGCCGGGCCTTAGCAAATGCGCCCGTTCGCTGATTGCCATCGCCGAACAGATCGGCATGAGCGCATTGGCGCGGGTTGCCGGCGATGTCTGCGCCGCGGTCGACGCGGGCGATGACGCCGCTGCGGGCGCGACGCTGTTCCGGCTGATCCGCACCGGCGAACGGTCGTTGTCGGCGGTCTGGGATTCGCAGGATCTTTCGGTCTGAACGGGCTTGCGGGCGGCGGTGTGCGGGCTAGGCTGCGACACGACACGTCATGACAGAAGGTTGCCCACATGCCCCCGCGCTTCGCCGACCGCACCGATGAGACATTGCCGCTGCACGTCATCGGCAAGCAGGACCTTGCCGGCTGGCTCGGGGCGCAGGAACCGGAGATCTGCGCCTGGGTCGAAGCCAACGGTTTTGAGGGCGGGCGCGGTCAGGCGCTGCTGTGCCCCGGCGACGGCGGCCGTCCGGCGATGGCGCTGGCCGGTCATGGCAGCGAAACCGACCGGGCCCGCCGCCGCTTCGTGCTGGCCGAAGCGGCGGCGAAGCTGCCCGCGGGCAGCTATGACATCCGCACCGGCCCCGAGGGCCAGGCGCTGGAGAACGAGTGTTTCGGGTGGCTGATGGCCGGGCACCGGTTCGACCGCTACAAGGCGCGCGAATCCGGCACGGCGCGGCTGGTCGCCCCCGCCGGTGTCGATGCCGGCCGCATCGAGGCGCTGGCGGCGGGCGAGGCGCTGATCCGCGATCTGATCGACACCCCGGCGGCCGATATGGGCCCCGCCGAACTCGAGGCCGCCGCGCGTGACCTGGCCGACAGCTTTGGCGCCAGCATCGCCACGGTAGAGGGCGATGCGCTGCTGGAGCGGAATTTTCCGATGATACACGCGGTCGGGCGCGCCTCGCCGCGTGCGCCGCGGCTGATCGACCTGCGCTGGGGCAACGCCGGGCCAAGCCTGACGCTGGTCGGCAAGGGCGTGTGTTTCGATACCGGCGGGCTTGATCTGAAGCCGGCATCGGGCATGGCGCTGATGAAGAAGGACATGGGCGGCGCGGCCACCGTGCTGGGCCTGGCGCGGATGATCATGGCGCTGGGGCTGGCGCTGCGGCTCAGGGTCCTGATCCCGGCGGTCGAGAATGCGGTTGCGGGCAATGCCATGCGCCCCGGCGACATCCTGACCTCGCGCAAGGGGCTGAGCGTGGAGGTCAACAACACCGATGCCGAGGGCCGTCTGGTCCTGGCCGACGCGCTGGCGCTGGCCGACGAGGAGGCCCCCGATCTGATCGTTTCGATGGCCACGCTGACCGGGGCGGCGCGGGTCGCGGTCGGCCCCGACCTCGCGCCGTTCTATACCGACGACGATCATGCCGCGGCGGCGCTGGAACACGCGGCGGCAAGTGTCGCCGATCCGGTCTGGCGGATGCCCTTTCACGCCCCCTACGAGGAAATGATCGAGCCCGGCAACGCCGATCTCGACAACGCGCCGGCCGGCGGTTTTGCCGGTTCGATCACCGCCGCGCTGTTTCTGCGCCGCTTTGTCGGCGCGGCGCGCTATGTGCATTTCGACATCTACGGCTGGAACCCGGACGCCACGGCCGCCCGGCCCAAGGGCGGCACGGGCCAGGGCGCGCGCGCGATCCTGGCCGCGCTTCCCGACCTGGCGGGCCGGTGAACGACCCGCGCACCACCCCGACCAACGCGCGGGTGGCGGCGGCGCATCTGGCGCATTGCCCCGAGGGCGCGGTGCGGATGACGGGAACCGCGCGCCGGATCCGGCATCCCGTTGCGGATCTGCTGCGCGCGCCGCATGGCCCGCGCGACCGGCAATTGCTGCTGGGCGAGGCCGTGACCGTCTATGAGGACCGCGACGGCTGGAGTTTCGTGCAGGCTGAAAGGGACGGCTATGTCGGCTATGTCCTCGCGGAGGTTCTCGGGCCGGCCGAAGCGGCGACGCATCGGGTCGCGGCGCCCGCGACGCATGTCTATTCCCGCGCCGACATCAAGTCGCGCGACCGCATGACGCTGAGCCTGGGCTCGCGCCTGACGGGCCGGGCGGAAACGGGCGGCTTTCTGGAAACCGGCGACGGGTTCGTGCCGATGGTGCATGTCGCGCCGGTGACGGAGCTTGCGGGCGATCCCGTGGCAGTGGCCGAACTGTTCCTCGGCACGCCCTATCTCTGGGGCGGCAACAGCCGGTCCGGCATCGACTGTTCCGGGCTGGTGCAGGCGGCGCTGCTGGCCTGCGGCCTGCCCTGCCCCGGCGACAGCGACCAGCAGCAGGAGGCGCTGGGCAGGGCCCTGCCCGGCGCAAGCCCGGCGCGGCGCGGCGATCTGCTGTTCTGGGCGGGCCATGTGGCGCTGGTGTCCGGCCCCGGCGAACTGATCCACGCCAACGCCTTTCACATGGCCGTCTGCCGCGAACCGATCGCGCAGGCCATCGCCCGGATCGCCCGACAGGGCGGCGGACCGGTGATCGCGCACAAGCGCCCCTGAGGCGTCAGGACACCGCCTGAAACAGCACCCCCGCCAGCACGGCGCCGGCCAGGCCCAGCCCGAGATAGACGGCAAAGACGCGCGGCTTGACCAGCGACCATACCGCCGCCATCGCCGGAATCGAACTGACCGATCCGGCGACGATGAAAGCCATGGCGGCGCCCAGGCTCATCCCCTGTTCGACCAGCCCGGCCAGAAGCGGCGGCGCCACGTAACCGTTCAGATAGGCCGGCATCCCCACAAAGGCCGCCGTGACGATGGGAAGAACACCGCTTCCGCCCACGAACGACGCGATCAGGTCGGCGGGCACGTACCGCACCAGCAGCGCCTCGAGCACATAGGCCAGCGCCAGCCATTTCAGCAGGAACAGGCCGTTGCCGGCAAGTTCGGCGCGGAACGTGCCGCGGCGCGGCGCCTCGGACCAAAACCGCCACTGCGGCTTGCCGTCCAGTTTCGGCCCGCAGCCGCAGCCCGTATGCGCATATCGCCGCAACGGCGCGCCGAACGCCCCCCCGCGCATGAGACCGCGCACCGCGAGACCGCCGAACAGGCCCAGTCCCACCGCCGCCAGCGCCTTGGCGATGGCGAACGGCCAGCCCAGCGCCCCGGCGGTGATCAGCAATGTCGGCGGGTCGATCAGCGGCGAGGAAAGCCAGAACGCCATTACCGCCGACAGCGGCGCGCCCAGCGCCAGCAGACCGGCGATGAACGGGATCACCTGGCACGAACAGAACGGCGCCAGCCCGCCGATCAGCGCGGCCATGACGATCATCCGGGTTTCGCGCCCCGCAAAGGCGCGGGCCACCATGGCCTCGGCCCCGGCCGCCTTGAGCCAGGCAAGCAGCAGGACCGCGATCAGGATGTAGGGCGCGGTTGCGGCCAGCGCATGGGCGGCAAACGCCACCGTCGCCGCGAGACTGCCCGGATCCAGCAGCGCCACCGCCAGCAGGATCGCGAGAATTGCCGCCCAGGGCGATTTCAGCGCCGCGATTCGCGCGCGCCAGCCGCCACCCGCGGCCCGTGTCGCGTCAGCCATCGTTGACCGCCTTTCGCGCCTCGTCGGCGCAGCATTCCTCCAGGATGAACCCGGCCAGATCGCGCAGCGCGTCGAAACGCGCGCGGTTGATCGTGGCGCGCCCGACGCGTTCCTGGGCCACCAGCCCGCCGGCCGCCAAGTGTTTCAGATGATGCGCCAGGGTCGAGGGCGTGATGCCGGTGCGGTCCTGTATCTCGCCCACCGTCAAGCCCGGCTCACCGGCCCGGACCAGCACCTTCAGCACCCTCAGCCGCGCCTGCGACCCCATCGCAGCAAATCCCTGCGCCTCCGCTTCCCACATCGGTTCGGCCCCCATATAACTATAGATCTAGTTATATGGAATTGCCGGCGCGGGCAAGCGTTGATTGCGCCCCTGAAACGAAACCGGCCGGGGCCGCAAACCCGGCCCCGGCCGCCGCGGGATCGTCGCGAACGATGCCCGCGTTACATGCGTTTCACATCCGTCAGCTTGGCGATGCCCAGAACCTTCAGCAGCGCCTTTTCATAGAACGGTTCGCTGGTGCCCTTGCGCAGCTTGGAAAGGAAGTACTTTTCAAACCCGACCTTGGCCACATGAACCCATTTGCCCGAGGACGCCCAGTTGACGTTGCGCGGCGGGATCTGGGGCTGCGCCACGAATGCAACGCCGCTGTCGCCGAAATCGGCCAAGCAGACCGCGTTCCAGCTTCCCACATGATCGGGTTTGTGGCCGCGCAGGATCTGGCCGATATTCATGGCCGTTGCCGTGACCATCGATTCGATCATGAATCCGGTCTTGGGCACGCCGCAGGGCACCGGGGTCGGCCCCGTGGGCGGGATTGCCACGCAGACGCCGATACCGAAGATGTTGGGGAATTTCGGATTGCGCTGGTTCTTGTCCACGATGATGAAGCCGCGCGGATTCACCAGCCCCTCGATGCCCTGGACCGCGTCGATGCCGCGAAAGCCCGGCAGCATCATCGAGAATCCGAAGTCGAGCTCTTTCTCGGCCTTGACCGACCCGTCATCGGCGATTTCTTCGATGGTCATCTTGCCGGGTTCGACCTTCTTGACCTTGGCCGAGGTGATCCACTTGATGTGATGGTCGCGCATCTCGGATTCCAGCAATCCCTTGGTGTCGCCGACCCCGTCCAGCCCCAGATGCCCGATATAGGGCTCGGCGGTGACATAGGTGATGGGAACCTTGTCGCGGATCTTGCGGCGGCGCAGTTC
Source organism: Paracoccaceae bacterium (assembly GCA_020441385.1). Taxonomy (GTDB): domain Bacteria; phylum Pseudomonadota; class Alphaproteobacteria; order Rhodobacterales; family Rhodobacteraceae; genus JAGRMG01. The sequence continues at coordinate 49,618 of JAGRMG010000130.1, read as the reverse complement.
GGTATCCAGAATGAAGGTGAATTCATAGGCCGGCCCGAAGCAGGACGCCCCCTGCACCGCGCCGACCACGATCGGACCGGGGTTCTTGCAGAATTCCTCGAAGGCGACATTGGCCTGTTCGGCATGATCGACATGACAGATCGACTGGGTATGACCGCCGTTGGGCCCAAGCCCCTCGATCTCGTCGAAGGCCAGTTCCGGGCCGGTGGCGACCACCAGGAAATCGTAGTCGACCGACTGGCCGTCTTCCAGTTCGACCCGGTTTTCCTCGGCATGGACCTTTTTCGCGGCGACCGGAATGAAGTCGATCTGCTTCTTCGCCATGATCGCGGAGAGATCCACCGAGATATGGTCGCGCTTGCGCCAGCCCACCGCGATCCAGGGGTTGGACGGTACGAAGTGGTACTTCGGATCCTTGGTGATGACGGTGATACGGTCTTCGGGGCGAATCTGGTCGCGCATCTCGTAGGCCATGATCGACCCCCCGAGCCCTGCCCCCATGATGACGATATGTGCCATGACTTTCCTCCGCTGGCATGCGGTCCCGACGGGACTCATTCAATAATCTGAATTTTATTCGCGGATTGCACGATATTTCTATGGGCTGCGGGAAAGTGACGCAGCGACACCTTGTACCGGGTCGCTGGCGGGCGACGAGCGAGGCCGACCGAAAAGGCGCCGCGTCCGGGCGCTTGGAAAACTTGCGCCATCAGGGCACACTGGCCGGGCACAAGCGCGAAAGGCGGCACCAATGACCCAAGGCCGCAAGTCATCCCTCGACGATCCGATGGTCGTGCGCGCCGCCCTTGCCCTGGACGATGCCGTGACCGGCCTGGCCGAGGCCGTCGAGCAGCAGGCGCTGCACCGCACCAGGGCACACAAGCTGGCCGCACAGATCGACAAGCTGGCCCGCGACCTGTCCCGGGGCTGGGGCATGGACACGCATGGCAAGCTGCTGGCGGCGACCGCCCGCCATGACGCCGAGCGGAAGTTTCTCGAAAAGGCGCAACGCGCTGTCGCCCGGGCGCAGGGGCGGCACGCGCGGGCGCTTGAGGCCTATTGCGACGCGTTCGATCGGCATTACGCGATGATGGCCGAACTGCGCGCCGCGCTCGACCACCGGCAGCGGCAGGGCGCGGCGCTGACCCGGGCGCTGCAATACCTTTTCGACATCCGCTGGCGGGCCGAACTGGACGCCTACGAGAGTCGGGGCCAAAGCGCCCGGTTCGATCTGCCCGAGAGTTCGCACGACTACATCCCGGTGGACATTCCGCGCTTTTTCGACCTTCTGATCCAGCTCGACCGGCAACTTTCGGTCGATCCCGCCTACGCGATCGCCGAACCCCAAGACGAAAGCGGCCCGAAGCCGGAACCTTTTCCGCGCTATCGCGCGGTTTCGTTTCTCGAGGTCGGCTGCGGTTCGGGGCGCAACCTGTTGCTGGCGCGCGCCTCGCAATTGTTCCGGCTGGGCAGATCGGCGGGTTTCGACATCAATCCGGTCGCCATCGAGATCGGCCGCGCCACCTTCGGGCTGGGCGAGGATCTGCTAGTCGCCGATGCGCTGGAGTACGACTATGGCGGTTTCGACGTGATCTATACGTTCCGGCCGCTTTCCGATCTGGCGCTGCAACGCCGGCTCGAGGCGCGCATGGCCGCGACCATGCGCAAGGATGCCTATCTGCTGGCACCGCTATCGCTTGACCTGGGGCTTTATCCCGAACTGACGCAGGTCGGCCAGGGGCCGGATCTGTGGAAGAAAACTGGCTGAGCGCGGTTCGGTTCGCCGCGAAGCGGTGCCGTCAAGTTCGGACCCAGGCGACAATCTGCGCCTCGCTCATCGCGCCGGACTGGCGCCTGACCTCGCGGCCGCCGGCAAAGGCCACCATCGTTGGGATGCCGCGAATGCCGTATTTCGCGCCCGCCGCCTGATGGTCCTCGGTGTTCAGCTTGACCAGCCGCGCCTGACCCGACAGCGTTCCGGCGGCCTTGGAGAATTCGGGCGCCATCATCCGGCACGGGCCGCACCAGGGCGCCCAGAAATCGGCCACCAGCGGCAGGTCGTCGTTGCGCGCGGCCTTGGCCAGGATCGCGGGGTCCACCTCGACCGCCTTTTCCGGCAGCAACCGGGCGCCGCATGTGCCGCATTTGGCCGCCGGCCCCAACCTGTCGTCAGGCACCCGGTTCAGCTGTCCGCATTCAAGGCAGGTCAGTTTCTTGCCGCTCATGGCTCACCCCTTTTTTGCCGCAACCTGCGCCAGAGGCGCCTTCACATTCGACTTTCCATATAGGAAGGCCGCCGAGGGGCGGCAAGCCTCTGCCAAACGGCGACCGTCATCGCGATTTCTCTTGCAATCACGCGCGCTTCGCATAAAGGTTCATGCGCTACCGTTTTTCTTGTCGACCAACTGTCTCCCGTTAAACCGGCGTTCAGTCTATCGATCCAGACCAAACGTGCCGGGCTGCCGCACCTCCGCGGGCAGCAAACCAGAGAGGAGACCACGGAATGGCCACTGGCACCGTGAAATGGTTCAACACCACCAAAGGCTACGGCTTCATCGCCCCCGATGGGGGCAGCAAGGACATCTTCGTTCATATTTCGGCTGTCGAGCGTTCCGGCCTGACCGGCCTTCAGGACAATCAGAAGGTCACGTTCGACATCGAATCCGGTCGTGACGGGCGCGAAAGCGCGACGAACCTGGCTCTGGCCTGATCCCTCGGTCAGGCCCGGGCCTGGCCCCGGCACATGTCACGCCGCGCCCCCGAAAGGGCGCGGCGTGATTCGTTTAGGGCCGCGGAACCGGCGACGGCAAAACCATTGACCCGGGCGCGATCCGGCTCGAATATGGTGCGCACAGATCCGCAATTTCCGGAAGCCCTGATGATCACCCGCCGTTTCCTGATCGCCTCGGCCGCGGCTTCGGTCGCTGCGCTCTCCCTGCCCCGGCAGACCCGGGCTACCGCCGAATTCGACCCCACACCGCAATTCGTCCGGATCAAGAAGCAGTTCCTGCCCGGGCAGATGCTGATTCTGCCGCGGTCCTACTACCTGTATTTCGTCACCGAACCGCGCAAGGCGATCCGCTATGGCGTCGGCGTCGGCAAGGCCGGGCTGGAATTCACCGGCACCGCCACGATCGACGTCAAGAAGGAATGGCCGACCTGGCGCCCCACCGACGAGATGATCGAACGCGATCCGCTCAGCTATGGCCGGTTCAGGGACAACGACTATGTGCAGCCGGGCGGTCCGTCCAACCCGCTGGGCGCACGGGCGCTTTATCTGTTCCAGAACGGCGTCAACACCTATTACGCGATCCACGGCACCACCCAGCCGCAGAGCATCGGGCAATCGGTTTCCAACGGCTGCATCCGCATGCTGAACGAACACGTCATGGACCTCTATGAACGGGTGCCGATCGGAACTGTCGTCACCGTGTTGTGAGGCATCGGTTGCGCCGGAGCGCCCGGCGATCGTGCTATTCACACTTCACACCGACCGGCCGCGCGAAACCCGTGCCCGCGACATTTGCCCGCCCGATCCGGCCACGGGGCGGTCGCGTCCCGGATTCGAACCCGATGAATGCCCCCCGAGAGGTCACCGCCGGGGCGCGGCGCGTTCGGCCAGGTCAAGAACCTTTGGCCCCAGCGCGGCGACGATGCGGGCGACGCCCCTGGCATTGGGGTGGATGCCGTCACCTTGCAGATAGGGCAGCAGGTCGGCCGGATCGGGGCGCGGCCCGGCGATGCCGCCCAGAAAGCTCTCGGCGTAGAGCGTGCCGTATTGCGCGGCCAGATCGGGATAGATCGCATCGAAGGCCGCCTTGTAGTCGGCGCCGTAATTGCCCGGCGCCACCATCCCCACCAGCAGAACGGCGACTCCTGCCTCCTGCGCCGCCTTCAGGATCGTCTCGAGGTTGGCGCGGGTTTCGGCCGGGTCGATGCCGCGCAACAGGTCGTTGCCGCCAAGCGCGACGATCAGCCCCCCCACCTCGGGCGTCATGGTCCAGCCCACCCGCGCTGCCCCGCCTGCCGTGGTATCACCGGACACCCCGGCATTGATCAGCGTCACATCGGCGCCGCGTTGGTCCAGCCAGGCCTGCATCTGAGCCACGAAACCATCGCCCTGGGGCAAGCCGTAACCCTGCGTCAGACTGTCGCCCAGCGCGGCAATCGTAACCGGGCCTGCGGCCCCGCCCGGGCCGCCCGCGATGGCCGCCAGCCAGAAAACAAGAAAGCTCAGGATCTTGCGCATTTCGCGTCAGGCTCCATATCCAACCCCAGGACAATCCGGCACGAGGCCCCATGACCGACCCCGCGATTTCGCTCAAGAATGCCTCATTGTCGCTGGATGGCAATGCCGGGCGCGTCGATATCCTGCATTCCGTCACGCTCGATGTGGTGCGCGGCGAAACGCTGGGGCTGGTCGGCCCGTCCGGGTCGGGCAAGTCGTCGCTGCTGATGCTGATGGGCGGGCTTGAACGGGCCACGGGCGGCACGATCACCGCGCTGGGCCATGATCTGACGGCGATGGACGAGGACGCGCTGGCGCGCTTTCGCCGCGATCACATGGGCATCGTGTTCCAGTCCTTCCACCTGATCCCGACCATGACCGCGCTGGAAAACGTCGCCACGCCGCTGGAACTGGCGGGCGCGCGCGATGCCTTTTCGCGCGCCGAGGCCGAACTCGGTGCCGTCGGGCTGGCGCATCGCGCGGGCCACTACCCGGCGCAGCTTTCGGGGGGCGAACAGCAGCGCGTGGCGCTGGCCCGCGCCTCGGCGCCGCGCCCCGACATCCTGCTGGCCGACGAACCCACCGGCAATCTCGACGCGGCCAACGGTGCTGCCATCATCGAGATGCTGTTCGGGCTGCGCGACCGGCACGGCGCCACGCTGGTTCTTGTCACCCATGCCGACGACCTGGCCGCCCGCTGCGACCGGGTGGTGCGCCTGCATGACGGGCGCATCGCGTCGGATGATGCCCGCGAGGCGGCTGAATGAGCCTTGCGACGGCGGCCCGGCTGGCGCGGCGCGAGTTGCGCGGGGGATTGCGGGGGTTTCGCATCTTCCTGGCCTGCCTGACGCTGGGGGTCGCGGCCATCGCCGCCGTCGGGTCGGTGCGTTCGGGCATCGGCGCGGGCCTGGCCCGCGAGGGCGCGGCGCTGCTGGGCGGAGACGCCGAGATGCGCTTTACCTATCGTTACGCCACGGATGAGGAGCGCGCCTGGATGCGCGCCCGGGCCGATCGCGTGTCCGAGGTGGTCGATTTCCGCTCCATGGCGGTGGTCGATCACGATGGCGTCGCCGAACGCGCGCTGACCCAGGTCAAGGCGGTGGACGCGGCCTATCCGCTGGTCGGAACGCCGGTTCTCGACCCGCCGATGCCGCTGGAAACCGCGCTGGCGGGGCAAGGCGGGCTGCCCGGCGCGGTGATGGAACGGGTGCTGATCGACCGCCTGGGCCTGTCCGTGGGTGACGGCTTTCGGCTGGGCACGCAGGGCTTCGTGCTGATGGCGGCGCTTAAACACGAACCCGACGGCGCCGCCGACGGGTTCGGGCTGGGTCCGCGCACGCTGGTTGCGACCGCCGATCTGGGTAATTCGGGCCTGCTGGAACCCGGCACGCTGTTTTCGACGAAATACCGGCTCGATCTGCCCGAGGGCGCCGATCTGGCGCTGCTGTCGCGCACCGCCAAGTCCCGGTTCGCAAGCGCCGGGCTGCGCTGGACCGATGCCCGCAACGGCGCGCCCGGCGTGGCGCAGTTCGTCGAGAGGCTGGGCGCCTTCCTGATCCTCGTCGGGCTTTCGGGGCTGGCGGTGGGCGGTGTCGGCGTGGCCGCCGCCGTGCGCGCCTATCTGGCCGAAAAGACATCCGTCATCGCCACGCTGCGTAGCCTGGGCGCCGACCGGGCGACGGTGTTTCAGACCTATTTCCTTCAGATCGGGGCGCTTTCGCTTCTCGGCATCGCGATCGGGCTGGCCCTGGGCGCGCTCGTGCCGCTGCTGCTGGGGCCGCTGATCGCCGCCCGCCTGCCGATCCCGGCGGTGTTCTCGATCTATCCCGAACCCCTGGCCGAGGCGGCGATCTACGGGCTGCTCACCGCCTTTGTGTTCACGCTCTGGCCGCTGGCGCGCACCGAAGAGGTGCGCGCGGCGGCTCTGTTCCGCGATGCGCTGTCGGGCGCGCGCCTGCTGCCGCCGGCGCGCTATCTCGCCGCCATCGGGGCCGGCCTGGGCCTCCTGATCGGGCTGGCGGCGTGGTTCAGCGGCGCGACCGCGCTGACGCTCTGGGCGGCGGGCGGCATCGCGGGTGCGCTGGCGCTGCTTGGCCTGGCCGCCGCGCTGATTCGCGCGCTCGCGCGCTCAGGCACCGCCGCCGCCCGTGGCCGACCGGCGCTGCGATGGGCGCTGGCCGCCATCGGCAGCCCGCGCGAAGGCGCCGCCCCGGTGGTGCTGTCGCTGGGGCTGGGCCTGTCGGTTCTGGCCGCGGTGGGCCAGATCGACGGCAACCTGCGCGCCGCCATCTCGGGCGATCTGCCCGAAGTCGCGCCGTCCTATTTCTTCGTGGATATCCAGAAGGACCAGATGGCGGGATTTTCCGACCGGCTTGAGAACGACCCGGCCGTTTCCCGCATGGACAGCGCGCCGATGCTGCGCGGGGTCATCAGCCGCATCAACGGGCGCCCGGCGCGCGAGGTGGCGGGCAATCACTGGGTCGTCACCGGCGATCGCGGCGTGACCTATGCCGCCGCCCCGCCCGACGGCACCCGCCTGACCGCCGGAAAATGGTGGCCGCCGGACTATTCCGGCCCGCCGCTGGTCAGCTTTGCCGCCGAGGAAGCCGCCGAGATGGGGCTCAAGCTTGGCGACCGGCTGACCGTCAACATCCTGGGCCGCGACATCGAGGCCACCATCGCCAGTTTCCGCGAGGTCGATTTCTCGACCGCCGGCATCGGATTCGTCCTGACCATGAACCCCGCCGCCGTCGCCGGAGCGCCCCACAGCTTCATCGCCACCGTCTATGCCGAGCAAAGCGCCGAGGCCGCGATTCTGCGCGATCTCGCCAACCGGTTTCCCAACATCACCGCGATCCGCGTCCGCGACGCCATCGCGCGGGTGTCCGACCTGCTGGCCGGACTGGCCGCGGCGACATCCTATGGCGCCTCGGCATCGCTGCTGACCGGGTTCCTGGTGCTGATCGGCGCCGCCGCCGCCGGGGTCGGGGCACGCACTTACGAGGCGGCGCTGCTGAAGACGCTGGGCGCCGGGCGCGGCGCCATCCTGGCCAGCTTTGCCCTGCGTTCGGCGCTGCTGGGCACGGCGGCGGGGCTGGTGGCGCTGGGTGCGGGCATCCTTGGCGGCTGGGCGGTCAGCCGCTTTGTGCTGGACACCGGGTTTGCCGTTATCTGGCCCTCGGCGCTGATCATCGTGAGCGGCGGCGTTCTGGCCACGCTGCTGGCCGGGCTGAGCTTTGCCTGGGCGCCGCTGGCGGCGCGACCCGCGCAAGTGCTCAGGTCGCGCGAGTGATCGCCACGCCGCCCCCCACGTTCGTCTCCCGACCGGTTTGCCGGGGCCCGGGCCGGTCTCGCGCGTCTATCGCGCGGCCCGGCCCCGCACCGCCTCGCCGGTCGGGGCCGGCGCGCGGGTGCAGGCGACCGGCTGGAGGATCTTCATCAGATCGGTATTGCCGCACACCAGCGAATCCAGCGTGATCTCGTCCAGCGCGGCATAGAACGCCTGCGCGGCATCCGACAGCGCCAGTTTCAGCCGGCAGGAATCGGACAGCGGACAGGTGTTGTCGGTATCGGCGAAACATTCCGTCATCGGCAGCGACCCTTCGATATGACGGAACACATGGCCGACGCGGATTTGATCGGCGCCGCGCGCGAGGCTCATGCCACCGTTGCGGCCGCGCTGCGTGCGCAGGTAGTTGAGCTGACCCAGCTGGTTGATCACCTGTGCCAGGTGATTTTCCGAGATGTTGCAGCATTGCGCGATTTCGGCCTTGGTGACCAGACGATCCTGGTTCGCGGCACAGTACATCAGAAGCCGGATGGCGATATTGGTCCTCTTGGTAATACGCACAGCTTTCCTCCCGCGTGTGACGAATATCGGGCGGTTATTGCACATCGGCAAAAAAACCTGTTTGACATACATCAATAAGGGATCTTTTTGAGAACGGAGTCCGCCCCGGAATGGCCGAACCCCATTTCTTTGGCTATGGCAGCCTGGTGAACCGCGCCACCCATGATTTTCCCGGACTGCACCGGGCGCGCTTGCGCGGCTGGCGCCGTGCCTGGCGCCATACCGACCTGCGCCCGGTGGCCTTCCTGACCGCGATACCGGACCCGGACGGGACCATCGAAGGACTGATCGCCCATGTTCCGGGCAACGACTGGGCGGCGCTGGACGCGCGCGAATGGGCCTATGACCGGGTGCCGGTCACGCAAACCGTGACCCACCCGTTGACGCAGCCCGCCGAGATCGCCGTCTATGCCGTGCCCGAAAGCCGCCACAGGTATCCGAGCGAGCAGTATCCGGTACTGCTGAGCTATATCGACGTGGTGGTACAGGGCTATCTGCGCGAATTCGGACAGGCCGGCGCCGAGCGGTTCTTTGCCACCACCGACGGCTGGGGCGCGCCGGTGCTGAACGACCGTGCCGAACCGCGCTATGCGCGCCACCAGCGCCTGAGCCGCGAGGAGACCGCCTTTGTCGATGACAATCTGGCCGCGCTCGACGTCAGGATCGTGGCCAACACGGCGCAGCGAGTCTGAACGGCACCAGGAGGCCGGCGGCGGCCTATCGGCGGGCCCGGACGACCTGCATGAGCGGCATCAGCGCGGCCATCTCGGGCCCGTGCGCCTGCCCGGTCAGCGCCTTTCTGAGCGGCATGAACAGGGATTTGCCCTTGCGCCCCGTGGCCTCCTTCACCTGCGCCGTCCACCGGGCCCAGGTCTCGGGGGTGAATGGCGGCTCGGGCAGCAGCGCCAGCGCCTGCGCCACGAACTCGCGATCGTCCTCGTCCACCAGCGGTTCGGCCCCGTCGCGACACAGATGCCACCAGCCCGCGAGATCGCCGAGCGTGGTGATGTTCTCGCGCGCCATCAGCCAGAACGGTTCGGCCAGATCGCCGGGCACGCCCAGCGCCGCCACCTCGCCGCGCACCGCCGCCAGCGGCAGCGATTGCAGATGGCGCGCGGTCAGGGGCAACAGGTCGTCGGCATCGAACCTCGTCGGCGCCGCGCCGAAGCGGCCCAGGTCGAACCCCTCGATCAGTTCGGCCATGTCGCCGCGCAATTCGACCGGGTCGGACGAGCCCAGGCGCGCCATCAGGCTGAGCAGGGCAAGGGGCTGGACGCCGCGCGCGCGCAGATCCCGCAGCGACAGCGCGCCGAGACGTTTGGACAGCGCCTCGCCCTGCGGGCCGGTCAGCAGCGAATGATGGGCGAATTCGGGGGGTCTGCCGCCCAGCGCGCGGATGATCTGGATCTGCGTGGCGGTGTTGGTGACATGGTCCGAGCCGCGCACCACATGGGTCACGCCCATTTCGGTATCGTCCACCACCGAGGCCAGGGTATAGAGCACCTGCCCGTCGGCCCTGATCAGCACCGGATCGCTGACGCTGGCGGCGTCGATGGAGATATCGCCGAGGATGCCGTCGTTCCATTCGATACGCTCGTGATCGAGCTTGAAGCGCCATACGCCCGGCCCGCGTTCGGCCCGCAGCCTGTCACGCTCGGCCGCGCCGAGATCGAGCGCCGCGCGGTCATAGACCGGCGGGCGGCTCATGTTCAGCTGCTTCTTGCGCTTGAGGTCCAGTTCGGTCGGGGTCTCGAACGCCTCGTAGAACCGGCCCATGTCGCGCAGCCGCCCGGCGGCCTCGCGGTAGCGCTCGAGCCGCAGCGACTGCCGCTCGACCCGGTCCCAGGTCAGGCCCAGCCATTCCAGATCCTGCTTGATCGCATCGACGTATCTTTCCTGCGACCGCTCGGGGTCGGTATCGTCGATGCGCAGGATGAAGGTGCCGCCGGCCTTGCGCGCGATCAGCCAGTTCATCAGTGCCGTGCGCAGGTTGCCCACGTGGATGTAGCCGGTGGGCGAGGGTGCGAAACGGGTGGTGGTCATCGGCGTCTCCTGTGGCCAGCGCCCTTTGTCACAGGGGGGACGGTTTGTCCAGCGGGCGGGTCGGAGGGACCGTTGCGTGCACGCGCGAAACGCGCCTGCCGGCGCGTGCCTGCGGCGCGAGTATTTGTGACCAGAAAGAAGCGGCAGGGCCGGACCGGACGCGCGGCAACGGGCGGATGCCCGGCGCGCCGGGGGCGTCCGGTTCGGCGCGGATCAGCGCCGCAGGCCGCGCAGCGCGGAGATGATCGAGGGCTTGCGCGGCTCGGGCGCCGGTTCGGCGGCCGCGTTCCGGCGGGCCAGCGAGGCGGTGACGTCGGGGGGCAGCAGATGCTCCTGATCGCAGAGGATGCGGCGGATCGCGGCGATGGTGGCATCGTCATCGACCGCCGGAGCGGGGGATTGCATTTCCCTGATCGGGTTTTCGGGTGTGCTGGCGCGGGTGGCCCAATCGGTCATGACGCAACTCCTGGAGCTCGGTCTCGTTTCAATTTCCCGGCCCACGGTCTGATGCCGCTGTTGGTTCCGGTCCGACTGCTCCTGGCAAAGCCGCCATTTTCATGGCCTCGCCGCCTCTGAATGGTCATATTTCAGCCAGATTAGGCAAAATCCGGGCAATATTGCGTCAAAATCGTGGCAATGGGGCGAAATCAAGGCATCCGGCCGCAATTTCGCCGCGATTCCTTCATCAATCGGGGGCTTTCGCATTGATTGTTGCCGAACCCGCGCAGAGCGGTGCGATGGCCGCGATACCGGCCCGATTCGACCACGCATGTCGGTGATTTCACGCATCGGGCTTTTCCCGCGACGCGCCGGGGTCCATATGCCTGCCATGCAGGACAGCTCGCTGAGCCATTTCGAGACAATCGCCCGGCGCACCGTCGCCACCCTGCCCGCGCCCTTCGCGGCGCCGGCGCGCGAGGTGGCACTGCGCGTGGCGGACTGGCCGTCGCGCGACATGCTGCGCGATCTCGGCATGGACGACCCCCACGGGCTGACCGGGCTTTACGAGGGGATCCCGATGACGGAGAAATCGGTCTGGGACGTCCCCCTGGGACCGGATACGGTATGGCTGTTTCGCGGCCCCATCCTGGCGGAGTGGCGCGAGCGCGGCGATGTCGATCTGGACGACCTGATCGCGCATGTGGTGATCCACGAATTCGCGCATCATTTCGGATGGTCCGACGCGGACATCGCCGCCATCGACCGCTGGTGGGAATGAGCGCCCGACCGGCCCGGCGGGGCCGGCCCGCCCTGTCACGCGATCAGCTTGCCGGCCGTCTGCACCAGCCGGCGCGCCTGATAGGCGATGGACTTGCGGCCAGTTTCGTCCAGCCCGCCGGCCGTGGTGGAAAATCCGTACGGATTGCCGCCGTCCTCGAACTTGACCGGATCGGCATAGCCCGGCGCCACGATGATCGCCCCCCAGTGCATGAAGGTGGTGTAGAGCGACAGGATCGTCGCCTCCTGGCCGCCATGGGGGTTCTGCGCCGAACTGGTCGCCGTCACCGCCTTGCCGGCCAGCTTGCCGGCCTGCCAAAGCGGCCCCAGCGTATCGATGAAGGCGCGCATCTGGCTGGCGGGGACACCGAAGCGCGTGGGCGCCGAGAAGAAGTAGGCATCGGCCCATTCCAGATCGGCATGGGAAACCTCGGGGATGTCCTGCATCCGGGCGAGCTGTTCCTTCCAGGCCGCCTGGCCCTCGACGACCTCTTTCGGGGCGGTTTCCGCGATCCGTCGCAGCCGAACCTCGGCCCCGGCCTCCTGCGCGGCACGCGCCGCCTCCTGCGCGATGGCGTGATTGGTTCCGTAGGTCGAATAGAACACCACGGTCAGTTTGACTTGGCTCATGGTCGCAATCCTCTCCTCTCTATCCCGAACAACGAGATGTACCCGCCGGATGTTCCGCGAAACCGCCCCGCGCGCACAGGCGCCTTGCGGTGGCGCACAGGGATCAGGACGGATCGCGCCAGCGGTTGACGACGGGATAGCGCCGGTCCAGCCAGAACGAGCGCATCGTGAGCCGCGGCCCCGGCGCGGACTGGAAGCGCTTGTATTCGCTTGCGTATATCAGGTGTTCGACCCGTCGCGCGGTCTCGCGGTCGAACCCCGCGGCGACGCAATCGGCGATGGAGCCGTCGCGATCTATGAGGATGTTCAGCATCGCGTCGAGATCCGGGTAGTCGGGCAGGCTGTCGCTGTCCTTCTGGTCGGCGCGCAATTCGGCGCTGGGCGGCCTGGCGATCACGCGCGGCGGGATCACCTCGCCGGCCGGGCCCATCATCCATGCCCGGTGATGGGCGTTTCGCCAGCGGCAGGTTTCGAACACGCGGGTCTTGTAGAGATCCTTGATCGGGTTGTAGCCGCCGGCCATGTCGCCATAGATCGTGGCATAACCCACCGCCACCTCGGACTTGTTGCCGGTGGTCAGCAGCATCTCGCCGAACTTGTTGGACATCGCCATCAGCAGCAACCCGCGCAGGCGCGACTGGATGTTCTCTTCGGTCAGGTCGGCGGCGCGGCCCTTGAACAGCGGCGCAAGCGTTTGCGTGACCGCCGCGCGGGCCGCGCCGATCGGCACAAGATCGTGCCGGCAGCCCAGCGCTTTCGCGACGGCCCGGGCATCGGCCAGGGACTCGGCGCTGGTATATTCCGAGGGCAGCATCACGCAGCGCACGTTCTCGCCGCCCAGCGCATCGACGGCGATCGCCGCGACCAGCGCCGAATCGATGCCCCCCGACAGCCCCAGCAGCACGCGCTCAAAGCCGGACTTGGCCATGTAGTCGCGCAGACCCGTGACCATGACGCGATAGTCCTGTTCCCATTCGCTGGCATGGGCATGCACCGCGCCCGGCAGGATCCGCCAGCCATCGGACCCGCGCTCGAGATCGACATGGGCGATCGCGGCATCGAATTGCGGCATCTGGAAGGCCAGTTCGCCGCCCCGGTTCAAGCCGAAGCTGGCGCCGTCGAACACCTGATCGTCCTGCCCGCCGACCATGTTGAGATAGATCAGCGGCAGACCCGTCTCGACCACCCGCCCGACCATGTGGTTGAGCCGCGTTTCATGCTTGCCGCGGTAGTAGGGCGATCCGTTGGGCACCAGCAGGAATTCGGCGCCGGTTTCGGCCAGGGTCTCGGCGACGTCCTGAAACCAGGCATCCTCGCAGATCGGGCTGCCGATACGCAGGCCACCGATGGCGTAGGGTCCGGCAACGCGGCCCGAGGCAAACAGGCGTTGCTCGTCGAAAACGGTCTCGTTGGGCAGGTGATGCTTGAAAATCCGGGCGTCGATCTGGCCGCCCCGCATGACCAGATAGGCGTTGTAGAGCGACACGCCCTCGACCCACGGCCCGCCGACCGCCAGCGCCGGACCATCGGCGCAATCGGCGGCCAGTTGGCGCAGCGTGTCCATCGCCGCCACATGAAAGGCCGGTTTCAGCACAAGATCCTGCGTGTTGTAGCCGGTGATGAACATCTCGGGCAGCGCCACCAGATCCGCGCCGGCATCGCGGCCCCGCGCCCAGGCGTCGCGGGCCCTGGCGGCATTGCCGGCCAGATCGCCCACGGTGGGGTTCATCTGCCCCAACGAGATGCGGAACCGCTCTGTCATGCCTCATCCCCCTGCCAGTCCGGCGCAGCTTTACCAGATCGCGGGACGCGTGAAACCCCGATAACCGCGGGCCCTGGCGTACAATCGCCCGCCCGTCCCGAACCTTGCGCCGCCGGAGCCGCTTTCGCAAATCCGGGCCGGGAGCGTCCGGGCGATCCCCTCTCGCGCACCGGCCAGGGGCGGATGGCACCGGCATATCGCGGCAAAAGACGATTGCCCCACCTGTCCCCATTGCTTAGGTTTGCAGGCGAGTATCGCCATGGGGCCACGGGCCCCGCCCCGCCACAACAGGTATCCCCATGCGCCTTCGTCCGCTGCTCCTCTGCCTTGCCCTCATCCCCCTTCCCGCGCTTGCCCAGGACGGGCAGGTGCTGACCACGCAGGACGAGATCGGAGGCGTCTACGAAGGCACATTCCAGGGCGGCAAGCAGCACGGCACCGGCACCTACCGGCTGCCCAACGGGTATGAATATACCGGCGACTGGGTCGAAGGCGAGATCACCGGCCACGGCGTCGCGCGGTTTCCCAACGGATCGGTCTACGAGGGAGAGTTCGCCAAGGGAAAGCCCGATGGCGTCGGCAAGATCACCTTCTCCGATGGCGGCACCTACGAGGGCGAATGGAAGGCCGGCGTGATCGACGGCCAGGGCATAGCCATCTATTCCAACGGCGTGCGCTACGAGGGCGGCTTCCGCAACGCCCGGCACCACGGCCAGGGCGTGATGCAAAGCCCGGGCGGCTACGAATACCGCGGCGGCTGGGTCGACGGCGAGAAACAGGGCGAGGCGGTCATCACCTATCCCGACGGCGCGGTCTACGAGGGCGGTGTCGTGAACGGCAAGCGCCACGGCAGCGGCAAGCTGACCCTGCCCGACGGTCTGGTCTATGAAGGCCAGTGGACCGACGGGCAGATCGACGGCACCGGCACCCTGACCCAGCCCAACGGCGACGTCTACCAGGGCGAACTGGTCGCCGGCCGGCGCCAGGGCCAGGGTCGCGTGACCTATGCCAACGGCGATGTCTACGAGGGCGGGTTCGCCGACGACCGGCGCCACGGGCAGGGCACGTTCGTGGGCACCGACGGCTATGTCTACAAGGGCTCATGGGTGGCCGGCCAGATCGAGGGCGAAGGCGAAGTCACCTATCCCGACGGATCGCATTATGTCGGCCAGTTCCGCGCCGATCTGGCCGATGGCGAGGGCAGGATCACCTATCCCGACGGCTCCACCTACGAGGGCGAATGGGTCGCCGGCGTGATCGAGGGCGAGGGCACGGCGACCTACGCCAACGGCATCGTGTACAAGGGCCAGTTCCGCAACGCGCTGAACGACGGCCAGGGCGTGATGACCTATTCCGACGGCTATCGCTACGAGGGCGAGTGGAAGGAAGGCCAGCGCCACGGTCAGGGCAAGGCCACCTATCCCGACGGCTCGGTCTATACCGGAAGCTTCGTGGACGGCCAGCGCCACGGCCAGGGCGAGATCGTGATGGCCGACGGCTTCCGCTACGAGGGCGCATGGGAAAACGGCGAAATCAGCGGCCAGGGCGTCGCCACCTATGCCAATGGCGATGTCTATGAGGGCACGTTCAAGGACGGCAAGCGCCAGGGCCAGGGCACCATGCGCTATGCCACCGGGCAGGAGAAATCCGGCAACTGGGACAATGGCGCGCTGTCGGACGGCGGCTGATCGCCAGGCCTGAGCGTCCCTCCGCGCGCGATTCGGGAACATCCTCATGCCCGTGCTGCTGATCGTCCTGGCCCTTGGCGTCTTCGCCTATCTCTACTGGCGTCACAGATCGACCACGCTGACCCGCGATTGCCGCTGGCGCCAGGACCGGCGCCGCGGGATCTGGCGCTGCGCCTTCTGCGGCGCCCAAAAGCCGGGCACGCAGGCCCCCCGTGTCTGCCTGCGTCCGAAGGAATGAGCCCCGCACAACGACAAACCTGTTGCAAGGGAAGCACGATTTCGCGGCATGAACTTTTCGCGGAATTCGCACTTGATCGACTCGGCGGGCAGTGCCATATGCGCGCTCAAGACGCCAACGCACGCGCCTCTGTCCACTGGGGTTCCACCCTGGTTACGTAGCGACGGTAACGTCTCTGATGGAACTGAGCGGTCATGTATGGCCGGGTCTTTTGGAGAGTGTTATGAACGCCTACGTGACCGATTTTTCGGCGCGCGAAGTCGCGCCCGTCATCCACACCGGCAACTTCCACACCGGCATCGCCCGTACCGACAACGCCCGCATCGAGGCGTTCCTGCGCTCCACGCGCTTCGACCGCCCGACGCTGGTGCTGGACACCGAGGCGCTCGCGCACCAGTACCGCGCGCTGAGCGCCGGCCTCAGCGGCGCCCGCATCCACTATGCGGTCAAGGCCAACCCGCAGCGTGAATTCATCGAAACCCTGGTCAACCTCGGCTCGGGCTTCGACGCCGCCTCGCGCGCCGAGATCGAACTCTGCCTCGGCCTCGGCGCCGCGCCCGATCGCATCTCGTTCGGCAACACCGTCAAACGCGCATCCGACATCGCCTTCGCCCATCACGCCGGGCTGAGCCTGTTTGCCGCCGACGCCGAGGAAGAGCTCGAAAAGATCGCCGAACATGCGCCCGCCTCGCGCGTCTATATCCGCCTGATCGTCGATGCCAGCCAGGCCGACTGGCCGCTGTCGCGCAAGTTCGGGTGTTCCCGCGACAAGGCGATCGGTCTGCTGGACATGGCCAGGTCGCTGGGGCTCGACCCGGTCGGCTTCTCCTTCCATGTGGGCAGCCAGACGCGCCGCGCCGAGATGTGGACCGCGACGCTCGATCAGGTCGCCGCCATCTGGGCCGAGGCCCGCGCCGCCGGCCACGAGATGAGCCTGCTGAACATCGGCGGCGGCTTCCCGGCGTTCTACGGCGAAGAGATCGAGGCGCCGGCACCCTATGCCGCAAGGGTCATGGAACTCGTGCGCGAACGCTTCGGCGACACGGTCGAGGTGATGGCCGAACCCGGCCGCGGCCTGGTGGCCGAGGCCGGCATGATCGCCGCCGAGGTGCTGCTGGTCAGCCGCAAGTCCGATACCGACATGTTCCGCTGGGTCTATCTCGACATCGGCAAGTTCTCGGGCCTGGCCGAAACCATGGACGAGGCGATCCGCTACCAGTTCGTCACCGACCGCGACCACGAGGATACGGGCCCCTGCATCCTGGCCGGGCCGTCCTGCGACAGCGCCGACGTGCTCTACGAAAAGCGCCCCGTCGCCCTGCCGCTGGGTCTGCGCTCGGGCGACCGGATCCTGATCCGCAACTGCGGCGCCTACACCTCGACCTATGCCAGCATCGGCTTCAACGGCTTCCCGCCGCTGGATGTCGTGGTGATCTGACCAGCCCCGCCCGGGCATTGCCGCCGCCCCGGCTTCTTTCTGGTCGAAAATACTCGCTTGCGATCCGCCCGAACCGGGGCGCACCGGCGGCGCGGGGGCTTTCCCCGCGCCGCTTTTGGCGTCAGGCTGCGGCCATGAAACCCGCATCGCGATTCCACCGCCCGCCGCCGGATGCCGACGCCCGACGCGCCGTCGCGCCGGTGATATGCTATCCCACCGACACCCTGCCGCGCCCCGATCTCGGGCTGTATCGCGCGGCGCGGGCCGAGGCCGGAAAGACCGGCGAAATCCTGATCCCGCCCCGCGAGGCGCGCTGTTTCGAGGTGCCGGCCGGGCATTTCCTTCGCATCTCGGCGCCCCGGGGTCCGCAGGTCGGCGATCTCAACCTGTGGAACGCCGCCGATCTCGACGAACGCTTCTATTCCGGCAAGACCCGCGCCCTGCACGGCAGCCATGTCGGCACCGGCGACCGGCTGTGGAGCAGCTTTCCCGCATTGCGCCCCATGGCCACGATCACGACGGACACGCTGGACTGGTACGGCATCGACGAATTCGGCGGCGCCGTGCATGACGTGATCGGCACGCGCTGCGATCCCTATACCGGCAACCTGCTGTCGGGCGGCCACTACCACCATTGCTGCCATTCCAACCTGACCCGGGCGCTGGCCGACCATCTCGGCGTCGCACCGGCCCGGGCCGAACGTCATGTGCACGATGTCCTCAACGTCTTCATGTGTACCGGCTTCACCCGAGATGAGGGCCGCTATTTCATGAAGGCCAGCCCGGTCCGGCCGGGCGATTACCTGGAGCTGTTCGCCGAAATCGGCCTTCTGGGCGCGTTGAGCGCCTGCCCGGGCGGGGACTGCTCGGCCCGACATTCCAGCGATGACGCCACCTGTTTCCCGCTGCTGGTGGAAATCTTCGCGCCAGCACCGGGCGCGCTGGCGGGTTGGACGGCGCCGCCGCTCAACGGCTACGACCGCAGCCACGGCCGCTGAGACGCATCAGGCAAAGGCCGCCTCCAGCGCGATTTCCACCATGTCCCCAAAGCTGCGCTCGCGCTCTGCCGAGGGCAGCGCGGTGCCGTCCAGAAGGTGGTCGGACACCGTCAGCACCGCCAGCGCCCGGCAGCCGTGGCGGGCGGCCAGCGTGTAAAGCTCCGCCGCCTCCATCTCGACGCCGAGGATGCCGTGGCGCACCATCTGTTCGTTCAGGTCGGGGCGTTCGTCATAGAACACGTCCGAGGAATAGATGCCCCCGACATGGGCGGCCACCCCCCTGCCCTCTGCCGCGCGCGCGGCGGCGGCCAGCAATGTCCAGTCGGCGCAGGGTGCGAAGTTCAACTCGCGCAGGATGGTGGCCGACGGCGTGCTGACCGAGGACGCGGTCATCGCCAGGATCACGTCGCGCAGACCCACATGCTCCTGCATGCCGCCGCAGGACCCGATGCGCAGGAGGGTTTTCGCGCCATAGTCCCGGATCAGTTCGTTGACATAGATCGAAAGCGACGGCATGCCCATGCCGCTGCCCTGGATGCTGACCCGGTTGCCTTTCCAGGTTCCGGTAAAGCCCAGCATGCCGCGCACGTCATTGACCTGGCGCGGATCGCTCAGAAACGTTTCTGCGGCCCATTTCGCGCGATAGGGATCTCCGGGCAACAGGACGGTTTCGGCAATATCGCCGGGCGCGGCGCCGATGTGAATTGTCATCGCAAATCGAGACCGATTCAGATTTCCAGATCGGTGATATCGTCACCACGTTCCAGGGCTTCGTGAATCCAGCCGGGCTTGCGCCCGCGGCCGGTCCAGGTCTGCTCGGGATTCATCGGGTTGCGGTATTTCGGTGTCGCCTTGGAACCTCTTGCAGAGCCTTTCGATTTCGGGCCGGCCGTGACATCGTCCAGGGTGAAACCGTATTCCGCGACCGCCTTTTCCGCGGCCTTGATGGCTTGCGCCCGCTCACGCTGTTCGGCTGCCTTCAGGGATTTCTCCACATCCCTTTGCAGCTTCTTCAATTCCTTGCGGGACATGGAGTTCAGATCAATGGTCATTTTCGTTTCCCGTTACCAATCTGCGGAATGTCCGGTATCCGCCATTTCCCCTTGTAGCGGAAACATCGAAACCGGACAGTGAAAAAATGACTGCTACACTAACTTTTTATTCCGCCGCAATTGCCTCGGGATCGGCCAGCACCACGATATCGCGCATGATCGTGTTCAATTCGAAATCCTTGGGGGTATAGACCTTGGCGACCCCCATCGCCGTCAGGGCGCGCGCATCCTCGTCCGGGATGATGCCGCCCACCACGACCGGCACATGCCTCAGCCCGGCGGCCTCCAGCCGTTCGATCACGTCGCGCACCAGTGGCAGATGGCTGCCCGACAGGATCGACAGGCCGATCACATGCGCGCCGTCCCTGGCGGCGGTTTGCGCGATTTCCTCCGGCGTCAGGCGGATGCCGTCATAGGAAATGTCCATGCCGCAGTCGCGGGCGCGAAAGGCGATCTGTTCTGCGCCGTTGGAATGACCGTCCAGCCCCGGCTTGCCGATCAGGAATTTCAGCCGCCGGCCCAGCCGGTCGCTGACCGCATCCACGGCGGCGCGCAACTCCTCCAGCCCCTCGGTCCGGTTCGAAACCGATGCCGAAACGCCGGTGGGGCCGCGATAGGTGCCGTGGGCGCGGCGCATTTCCTCGGCCCACTCGCCGGTGGTGACGCCGGCGCGGGCCGCGTCGATGGACGGCCCCATCACGTTGGCGCCGCTGCGGGCGGCCTCGCGCAGGGCCGCCAGCGCGCGTTCGACCGCGCCCGCGTCGCGGCTGTCGCGCCAGGCGTTCAGCCGGCCGATCTGGTCCTGTTCGACCTCGGCATCGACCACCAGGATACCGCCCTCGGCGCTGGTCAGGGGGGAGGGTTCGGAAGTCGTGAACCGGTTGACCCCGACCACGACGGTTTCGCCCGCCTCGATCCGGTTGAGGCGGTCGGCGTTGGAGTCCACGAGCCGCCCCTTCATGTATTCGATGGCCGAGATCGCCCCGCCCATGCTGTCGAGATTGGCCAGTTCGGCGCGCGCGCCCTGCTTGAGCGCCGCCACCTTCGCATCCACGGCGGGATTTTCATCGAACAGGTCGTCATATTCCAGCAGGTCGGTCTCGAAGGCCAGGATCTGCTGCATGCGCATCGACCATTGTTGATCCCACGGGCGCGGCAGGCCCAGCGCCTCGTTCCAGGCCGGAAGCTGCACCGCCCGCGCACGCGCCTTTTTGGACAATGTGACCGCCAGCATCTCGATCAGGATGCGATAGACGTTGTTTTCCGGCTGCTGTTCGGTCAGGCCCAGCGAATTGACCTGCACGCCATAGCGGAAGCGGCGGAATTTCGGGTCGGTCACGCCATAGCGGGTTTCGCAGATCTCGTCCCACAGATCGACAAAGGCGCGCATCTTGCACATCTCGGTCACGAACCGGATGCCGGCATTGACGAAGAACGAAATCCGCCCCACCAGCGCCGGGAAATCGCCTTCGGGAACGCGCGGGCGCAATTCGTCCAGCACCGCGATCGCGGTGGCTAGCGCGAAGGCCAGTTCCTGCTCGGGCGTCGCGCCGGCCTCTTGCAGGTGGTAGGAACACACGTTCATCGGGTTCCATTTCGGCACGTTGGCATAGCAGTACTCGGCCACGTCGGCGATCATCTTCAGCGACGGTTTGGGCGGGCAGACATAGGTGCCGCGCGACAGGTATTCCTTGATCAGGTCGTTCTGCACGGTGCCGGTCAGGCGCGCGACATCGGCGCCCTGTTCCTCGGCCACCGCGATGTAAAGCGCCAGCAGCCACGGCGCGGTGGCGTTGATCGTCATCGAGGTGTTCATCTGTTCCAGCGGAATGCCGTCGAACAGCGCGCGCATGTCGCCCAGGTGGCAGACCGGCACACCGACCTTGCCGACCTCGCCGCGCGCCAGCACATGATCGCTGTCATAGCCCGTCTGCGTCGGCAGATCGAAGGCCACGGAAAGCCCGGTCTGCCCCTTTTCCAGGTTGCCGCGATAAAGCGCGTTCGACGCGGCGGCGGTGGAATGGCCGGCATAGGTGCGGATCAGCCAGGGGCGGTCTTTCTGCGTCTGCGTCATTTTCGTCCTCTCAACAGGGCGGCAATAATATTTCGTTTGGGAGGTATTAGATGAAATATTAGGGTCGTGTCAATTCGCTGCATTGCGGCATCGCCGGATTCGATTTCGTTGTGGTGCCGCCCGCTTGGTGGCAGTCTGGGCCAATGACCTCGACCGTGGAACTGCCGCTGTGGCTATTCGTGCTGATCCTGCTGTTCGCGGCGGTCACGTTCGCGTCGCATTTCCTGTTCCCGTCGGTGCGCTGGTTCGTCCGCCGACGGCTGGAACGCGCCGTCGACCGTCTGAACCGGCGGCTCGAACGCCCGATCCAGCCGTTCAAGCTGGCGCGGCGCCACGACATGATTCAGCGGCTGGTCTACAACCCCGCCGTAAGCCAGGCCATCGTCGATCACGCCAGCGCCGAGGGCATTCCCGAGAACGTGGCATTCGAACAGGCCAAACGCTATGCGCGCGAGATCGTGCCGTCGTTCTCGACGCTCGCCTATTACGGCTTTGCCATCCGCATCGCCCGGTTTCTCGGCAATTCGCTTTACCGTGTGCGGCTGGGCAATCTCGACGAGGACGGGATCAAATCCATCGACCCGCATGCGACGGTGGTTTTCGTCATGAACCACCGCAGCAACATGGATTACGTCCTCGTGACCTATCTGGCCGCGCAACGGGCGGCGCTGAGCTATGCGGTGGGAGAATGGGCGCAGGTCTGGCCCCTGTCGCGTCTGATCCGCGCGATGGGGGCCTATTTCATCCGCCGCAAGTCGCGCAACGAACTCTACCGCCGGGTTCTGGCCTGCTACATCCGTCTGGCCACCGGGGCCGGCGTCACGCAGGCCATCTTCCCCGAAGGCGGGCTGAGCCTGTCGGGAGAGCTCATGCCGCCGCGAATGGGGCTGCTGAAATATCTGACCGATGCGGCGGATCCGGCCGAGCGCGACATCGTGTTCGTTCCGGTTGCGCTGAACTACGACCGGGTGCTTGAAGACAGCATCCTGATCGCGGCCGATCAGGGGCGCGAGCGGCGCTTCAACGCGCGCATCGGTCTGGTTGGCAGGCGCATACTGCACCAGTTCTGGCTGCGGATCACCGGGCGGTTTCACCGGTTCGGCTATGCCGCGGTCAGCTTCGGGCATCCGGTGTCGCTGCGCGCCTTCCGCGCCCGCCGGAGCGGCGACATCACGACGCCGCTGGCCGGGTTCCTGATGCAGCGGATCGGAGAAATCGTGCCGGTGCTGCCGGTGCCTCTGGTATCCTGGCTTTTGCTGAACCATGGTGCCATGACCCGGGCCGAGATCGTCGAAGGCATGGACCGCGCCGCGCTCAGCGTTCCGCATGCGCATGTGCATGTTCCCCGCCATGACCGCGACTATGCCGCCGAGGTGGGATTGCGAAACCTCGCCGAACGCGGGATGATCGAGCAGGTCGGGGACCGGTTCGCACCTTGCGAGAGCGGCATGGCGCTGCTGCGGTTCTACGCAAATTCGATCCGGCACCTGATGCCGCCGGCGGCGCTGGCAGGTTCTGCGGGCGCGAAGGGGGTTTCTGCGCCCGCTGGGTCATAAAATTACAAATTCCCGGGAAATGCTGTTGCATTATTGCGCGGCACTTCATATTCCGGGCGCAGGATTCACGATTCTGCATCGCGGCAAGACCAACATGAAGGAGGCCGACATGGCTTTGGACACCGACGGCGACATCGTGCCGTACGAGGCGCCCGAAAAAGAGCTTTACGAGATGGGGGAGATGCCGCCGCTGGGCTATGTGCCCAAACGGATGTACGCGTGGGCGATTCGCAAGGAACGCCATGGCGAACCCGATACCGCCATGCAGCAGGAGATTCTGGACGTGCCGGTACTGGACAGCCAGGAAGTGCTGATTCTGGTGATGGCGGCGGGCGTCAACTACAACGGCGTCTGGGCGGCGCTGGGCAAGCCCGTCAGCCCATTCGACGGCCACAAGCAGCCCTATCACATCGCCGGGTCCGATGCGGCCGGCATCGTCTGGGCGGTCGGCGACAAGGTCAAGCGCTGGAAGGTCGGCGACGAGGTCGTGGTGCATTGCAACCAGGACGATGGCGACGACGAGGAATGCAACGGCGGCGATCCGATGTATTCGCCCAGCCAGCGGATCTGGGGATACGAGACGCCGGACGGTTCGTTCGCGCAGTTCACCCGCGTCCAGGCGCAGCAGCTGATGCCGCGCCCCAAGCACCTGACCTGGGAAGAAAGCGCCTGCTATACCCTGACGCTGGCCACCGCCTACCGGATGCTGTTTGGCCATGAGCCACACGACCTCAAGCCGGGCCAGAACGTGCTGGTCTGGGGCGCGTCCGGGGGCCTGGGATCTTATGCGATCCAGCTTATCAACACTGCCGGCGCCAACGCCATCGGCGTGATCAGCGACGAGGACAAGCGCGAATTCGTCATGGGTCTGGGCGCCAAGGGCGTCATCAACCGCAAGGATTTCAACTGCTGGGGCCAGATGCCGACGGTAAACACGCCGGAATATGGCGCCTGGCTCAAGGAGGCGCGCAAGTTCGGCAAGGCGATCTGGGACATCACCGGCAAGGGCATCAGCGTGGACATGGTGTTCGAACATCCCGGCGAAGCGACCTTTCCGGTCTCGGTTCTGGTGGTCAAGAAGGGCGGCATGGTGGTGATCTGCGCCGGCACCAGCGGTTTCAACTGCACCTTCGACGTGCGCTATCTGTGGATGCACCAGAAACGCGTGCAGGGCAGCCATTTCGCGCACCTCAAGCAGGCGGCATCGGCCAACAAGCTGATGCTGGAACGCCGGCTCGATCCCTGCATGTCCGAGGTGTTCGCGTGGTCCGATCTTCCGGTCGCGCACATGAAGATGCTGCGCAACGAACACAAGCCCGGCAACATGGCCGTCCTGGTGCAATCGCCGCGCACCGGGCTGCGCACCATCGAGGATGTTCTCGACGCCGGCAAGGTTTAGCGCAATTCCCGACGTTCCATCCCGGAGCGGCGCCCGCGAATCACCACCCGGTGTCGCGGGCGCCCTGCGTTTCAATTCGCGACTTCAAGGATTCCAAGGGCTTGCATCGTGCCCCTCCCACCGTTTTCGGGGAATGAAAAGCGGCGAATTTCGTGATGAAGCGTCTCATGCTAAGGTTGTGTTAACCATTTGTTAACCACTTGAAAGCGAATCTGGGAATGCGATACGACTGGATACTGGACGTGCTGACCGACCTCAGGTCATTTGCCTCGGCAAACGGTCTGGGCGCGCTTGCCGAGCAGCTGGATGACACCTCGCTGGTCGCGGCGGCCGAGATCGCGTCCCTGAACGAAGAGGCAGCCGCGCGGACGAATGAAGGTCGATCTCAACCTCGATCAGGTGCTGTCGGATCTGGATGCCGCCACCGCGCTTGACGCGCTTCAGAACATCATCGAACGTCTGCGGGACGCGTTCGGCATCGACCATATGGTCTATCACTGGGTCGACAGCGGCGGCGAACAATACGGCTGCGGCACCTATTCCCAGGCCTGGGTGCAACGCTATATCGAGCAATCCTATCTGCGTGTCGATCCGGTCATCACCGGCTGCCTGCAACGGTTCCACCCCGTGGACTGGAAGCGGCTGGACTGGTCCTCCAAGGCGGCGCGGGCCTTTCTGCGCGATGCCCTCGAACACGGTGTCGGCAACCAGGGCTATTCGATCCCGATCCGCGGCCCGAACGGGCAGTTCGCCCTGTTCACGATCAGCCATGATTGCGACGACGAAACCTGGGCCGAGTTCACCTGCCTGCGCGGCCGCGACCTGATCCTGATCGCGCATTACTTCAACCGCAAGGCGCTCGAGTTCGAGCCGGCCCGCAAGCCCGAACAATGCAGCGCGCTGTCGCCGCGCGAGGTGGACACCATGACGCTGCTGGCGATGGGCTACAACCGCGCGCAGGTCGCCGAGACGCTGTCGATCTCGGAACATACGCTACGGGTCTATATCGAAAGCGCCCGCTACAAGCTGGGCGCGCTCAACACCACCCATGCCATCGCGCGCGCCATGAGCCGCGGACTGATCGTGGTCTGACCCGGGCGGCAATCGGCCAGCCCCCCAAACAGCGCACCGGCAGCCGGGTGGCGGCTTCGTTCGGGCGCAGCGCGCCCTGGCGCACGCTCCGCTTACCGGTTGTTAACCTTTCCTGCCGTAGCCCTGAACGCGCAGACAGACGAAGGGGACGACTATGCTGCGGTATCTTTATGCAAACCAACTGAACCAATACCCGAAGCTGGCCAGCGCCATGTTTCGCGATCGCGCCGACCAGTTCGGCACCCGGCTGGGATGGCCGGTCGAGGTGGATCATCGGGGCGAGGAGCGTGATTGCTATGACCGGCTCGATCCGCTCTATGTGATCTGGGAGAGGCCCGATGGCGGGCATGGCGGGTCGATGCGGTTTCTGCCGACCACGGGCCCGGTGATGGTGAACGACGTGTTCGGGCACCTGACCGGCGGCGCGCCCATCACCAGCCCGCTGATCTGGGAATGCACCCGGTTCTGCCTGGCGCGCGACGCCGGGCCGAACGTGGCCGCGGCCCTGATGCTGGCGGGCGGCGAGATCATGCAGCAGTTCGGCATCCGCCATTTCGTCGGCGTGTTCGACGCCCGCATGGTGCGCATCTATCGCGCCATCGGGTCCTCGCCCGAGGTCCTGGGATCGCAGGGCGAGGGGCGCGAGCGTATCAGCGTCGGCCTTTGGGAGTTTTCCAGGGAGGCGCGCGATCGCGTGGCGCGGCGCGCCGGCATACCGCCCGACCTGTCGCGCCTGTGGTTCGATCGCGCCTTCGGCGGGGTGGCACCGGGGCAAAGCGCGCTTTCGGCCTGAGCGGCGCGCGAAAGCCGGCGCTGCCGTCTGGCGAAGCCCGCGGTGCGGCTGTAGGGTCGCCCCATGACCGCACCGCAGATCAGCTTTTCCGAGGATCAGGCCAGCGCGTTCGACGCCGTGGCCGAGATGCTTCGCGCCGCCGGAGTCGACTTGGAAGACAGCCTACTGACACCGCCGCGCGACAGCGGCGCCGGGGTGGCGGCGATCGTCGGCAAGGCCGGGTCGGGCAAGACCCTGCTGCTGGCCGAACTCTATCGGGCCATGGAATCCGCCGGGGTCGAGGTCGTCTCGGGCGATTATGAGGGCCGCCGCCGCAAGGACAGGCGCACGCTGGCGATCCTGGCGCCGACCAACAAGGCCGCCAGCGTCCTGCGCCTGCGCGGCGTGCCGGCGACGACGATCCACCGCATCCTCTATACCCCGGTCTACGACCCCGAATACGAACGCATCGCCGACTGGCTGGCCGGCAATGGCGAGCAGCCCGAAATCGAAGGGCTGAGCGATCTCGCGCTGGACCGGGCGGCGGCGTTCTATGCCACGAACAAGTCGATCCCCGGCGCGCTGGCGGCGGCGGGGCTGCGCGGATCGGATTTCATCAAGGGCTGGAAGCGGCGCGAGGATCCGCTGGATATCGGCTTTGTCGACGAGGCCTCGATGCTGGACGATCGCCAGTTCGACGACCTCAGGGAGATCTTCCCCTCGCTGCTGCTGTTCGGCGACCCCGCGCAGCTGGCGCCGGTCAACCAGTCCGGCGCGATGGTGTTCGACGCCCTGCCCGCGCCGCGCAAACTCGAACTGCGCCGCGTTCACCGGCAGGATTCCGACAACCCGATCCTGGATCTGGCGCATGCGCTGGGCGACCCGGCGCTGGAGTTCCACGATTTCGAACGCATGATCGAGGACGCCGCAAGGCGCGACGGCCGCGTGACCCTGGGCGAACGGGTCGAGGTCGACCTGATGGCGCGCAGCCCGGTTCTGGTCTGGCGCAACGCCACCCGCATCCGCCTGATCAACGCCTTCCGTTCGGTTCACGACGCGCCCGCGGACGCGCTGCTGCCCGGCGAACCGCTGATCTGCGACGGCATCGAACTGCCGCTGAAGCACCGCAAGAAACGCATCGACCTCGAGGCGCGCGGGCTGATCAAGGGCGCCCAGGTGATCTATCTCGGCCCCGGCAAGCGGCCCGGATTCTCGCGCCTGCATGTGGTGGGCGCCGAAGACCCGCAGGTCAGCGCGGCGTCGATCATCAAGATCGAAAAGCCCGATCAGGAAGAGCCGTTCATTCCCTTCGCCGCCAACATGGGGGCGGCGTTCCTGCATGGCGCGGCGGTGACGATCCACAAGGCGCAGGGCTCGCAATGGGAAACCGTGCAGGTCTTTGCCCCCGACATTTTCGTCGCCGCGCGCATGGGCCGCGTCGAGGCCGGACAGGCGCTGTGGAAACGGCTGGCCTATGTCGCCATCACCCGGGCGCAGGAACGGCTGGTCTGGGTGGTGCGCAACCGCCTGTCCAGACCCGGCCATGACCTTCGCATCGACGACCTGCGCACGGCCCCGGCGGCGGCGCTGAAACTGGAGGCCGAAGAGACATGAAAACGATCCTCGTGACCGGCGCAAGCTCGGGCATCGGGCGGGCGGTGGCCGAACTTTTCGCCCGCGAGGGCTGGATTGTCGGCGCCCTGGCGCGTCGCGCCGAGCCGTTGCGGCAACTGGCCGATACCCATGGCGCCATCCCGCTGGCGGCCGATGTCACCGACCCCGATCAGGTCGATGCGGCCTTTGCCGGGTTCTTCACGCAGACCGGGCGGCTCGACGTGCTGTTCAACAATGCCGGCATCTTCCCCGCCGGGGGTCTCATCGACGAGATCGCGCTTGACGACTGGTACGCCACGGTCAACGTCAACCTTCACGGGATGTTCCTGTGTGCCCGCGCCGCCTTTGCCGCGATGCGGGCGCAGGATCCGCGCGGCGGGCGGATCATCAACAACGGTTCGGTCGCAGCACATGTGCCGCGCCCGCTGTCCACGCCCTACAGCGCGACCAAACACGCCATCACCGGCCTGACCCGCAGCCTGTCGCTCGACGGTCGCGCCTTCGACATCGCCTGCGGCCAGATCGACATCGGCAACGCACGCACCCCGATGGTCGAAACGCTGAGCCGCCAGCGCCGGCAGGCCGACCCCGATGGCGAGCCGATCCACACCATGGCGGTCGAGGACGCCGCCGCCTCGGTGCTGCACATGGCCAGCCTGCCGGCCGAGGCCAACGTGCAGTTCATGACGGTGATGGCAACGAAGATGCCCTATATCGGCCGCGGCTGAGCCGCCGGCCGCCGGTTGCCGGCGATCAGCCGTTGCGCATCATCCGAAACGCGGTCGAGGCGCCCCAGCCGGCGGCAATGGCGATGGCCAGCGCCATGATGCCGTAGACCATGGGTTGTTCCCGCGACAGCTTGAACAGGAACCGTTCCAGCCCCACCTTGCGCACGTCTATTTCGGTTTCATGGCTGGAAACCACGGCGCCGCCCCTGGTCAGGAATATGCGCGTTACATAGACGCCTTCGGTCAGGTTGGCGGGCAGGTCGATGGCAGTACGGAACAGCGTCTGCTGGTCCAGCGAAACCTGCCCTTCCAGCATCTGGTACAGCCCCTTGCGTTCGCGGATGCGGATGACCGCATCGGTGAAATCCTGCGAATTGGAGATGTTCATCGGTGCCCCGACCGACCGGATCGCACGGTCGATGGTGACGTTGTGGCGCTGGATCTCGGTTTGCGACATGACCTGCTGCATCGGTCCCGTCGTGGCCACCGCATAGAAGCTGGGGGCGGCGTCCACCTCGACGGAATCGGTATTGACCCAGATGCCCAGCCGTCTTTCCTTGCGGCGCACGACGACCGGGTGCGACGGGCCTTCGACCGTGATCAACACCTCGAGCGGTTGTTCCCTGATCGGTTCCTCGCGCTTGACCGCGCCAAAGATCAGGATGTCGGAGCCGTCAAAGCTGGTGGTGATCGACACGGTGTCGCGCGACAGGCCCAGCACCACCTCTTCGGCGGCCGCCAGGGACGGCAGGACAAGGGCGAGGATCAGGATCCAGTGGCGCATGGTTCAGTGCCCTCCGGCCGCGCCAAGCGAATAAAGCTCGGACGGCTGCAACAACAGGTCGAGTGCCAGCTTGCCGCAGACCGCGAGCACCATGACGGCAAGCAGGATGCGCAGCTGTTCGGCCTTCATCCTGACGCCGATCCTCGTGCCGATCTGTGCCCCGATCACGCCGCCGATCAGCAGCAGCACCGCCAGCACGATATCGACGGTAAAGTTCGTGGTGGCGTGCAGCATGGTGGTGAATGCCGTAACCAGAATGATCTGGAACAGCGAGGTTCCCACCACGACCTTGGTCGGCATGCCAAGGATGTAGATCATCGCCGGAACCATGATGAACCCGCCCCCGACGCCCATGATCGCGGCCAGGACGCCGACCGCCATGCCGACCAGTATCGGCGGGATCACCGAGATGTAGAGGCCCGAGGTCCGGAACCGCATCTTGAAGGGCAGCGTGTGCACCCAGGTGCGCTGGCGCCGCTTCTTCGGCGGGGTGCCGCCGGACTTGCGCAGCTTGCGGATGGCGTTCAGGCTTTCAACGAACATCAGGCCGCCGACGATCCCCAGGAACACGACATAACAGAGCTTGACCAGCAGATCGACCTGGCCCAGCCCCCTGAGATAGTTGAACACCACGACGCCCAAAGCGGCGCCCAGAAGGCCGCCCACTTGCAGGATCACCCCCATCTTGAGATCGACCGTCTTGCGCCGCAGATGCGCCAGCACGCCGGAAAAGGACGACGCGACGATCTGGTTGGCCTCGGTGGCGACGGCGACCGCCGGCGGAATGCCGATGAAGAACAGCAGCGGCGTCATCAGGAATCCGCCGCCAACCCCGAACATGCCCGAAAGCACACCCACCAGCCCGCCCAGCCCGAGCAGCAGGAAGGCGTTCACGGAGATCTCGGCGATAGGTAGATAGATTTGCATATGTTTATCTATCCCCGGTCTTTCAACCGATCAACTGACAATGCATGGCCCTGCCGGGTACCGTGCGGTTACAAATGGCAACGTCCCAATCCCCTCAGTGCCGGCCTGGTTCGGAAAGCGCGTAGAGGTCGGCGGGTTGCACGACCAGTTCGAGCGCGACCTTGGCGCAGACCACCAGCACCAGCCCGGCCAGCAGCACGCGCAACTGCTCGGCATTCAGGCGCAGGCCGATGCGGGTTCCGATCTGGGCACCCACCACTCCCCCGAGTATCAGATACAGCGCCAGAACGATATCGACGGTCTGGTTCGTGGTCGCGTGCAGCATGGTGGTGAACGCGGTGACGAAAATGATCTGGAACAGCGAGGTTCCGATCACTACCTTGGTCGGCATGCCCAGGATGTAGATCATCGCCGGCACCATGATGAATCCGCCCCCGACCCCCATGATCGCGGCCAGGACGCCCACCGCCATGCCGACCAGAATCGGCGGGATCACCGACATGTACTGTCCCGATGTCCGGAACCGCATCTTGAAGGGCAGCGCATGCACCCAGGTGCGCTGGCGGCGCTTGGGTTTCTTGCCGGTATCCGCCTTGCGCGCGTTGCGCAGCGCGTTGACGCTTTCGATGAACATCAGCGCACCGATGATGCCGAGGAACACGACATAGCAAAGCCGCACCAGCAGATCGACCTGCCCGACCCGGGTGAGGTAGTTGAACACCACGATACCCAGCGCCGAGCCGATCAGCCCGCCTGCCAGCAGGACGCTGCCCATGGTCAGATCGACGGTGCGCCGGCGGAAATGCGCAAGGACGGCGGAAAAGGACGAGGCGACGATCTGGTTCGCCCCCGTGGCGACGGCCACGGCGGGCGGCACGCCGATGAAGAACAGGAGCGGCGTGATCAGGAACCCGCCGCCGACCCCGAACATGCCCGACAGCAGCCCGACGATGCCGCCCAGGCCCAGCAGCAGATATCCGTTGACTGAAACTTCGGCGATCGGAAGGTAGGTCTGCATGGGTTTCCATAGCCACACCGCGCCGGCGGATCAATGGGAATGCCCCTGCCCTGCCAACTGGACCGATGCACCCTTTCGAACTGGCCCGATCAGCGTTCCTTGACATAGGGTTCGCCCCCGGCGCGCGGCGGGATGGCCCGGCCCACGAAACCGGCCAGAATCAGCACCGTCAGAACATAGGGCAGTGCATCCATCGCCTGTACCGGAATGGTGAAACCGCCGACGTCGATATTCTGATAGCGCAGCGCGACGGCCTGAAGAAAGCCGAACAGCAGGCAGGCCCACATCGCGTGCCATGGCCGCCACTTCGCAAAGATCAGCGCCGCCAGCGCGATGAAGCCGCGCCCTGCCGTCATGTCCTTGACGAACCCGGCCTGCAGCGCGGTGGCCAGATAGGCCCCGGCAATGCCGCACAGCAACCCGCAGATCGCCACCGCCCCATAGCGCAGCGCCACCACCGACACGCCGGCGGTATCCACGGCGGCGGGGTTTTCGCCCACCGCCCGCAATCGCAGGCCGAACCGGGTGCGAAACAGGATCCACCAGCTTGCCGGAACCGCTAGAAACGCGACATAGACCAGAACCGGATGGCCCGAGATCAGTTCGGAATAGACCGGCCCCAGCACCGGCACCCCGGCAAGGGATTCGGCGAAGGGCAGGGTGATGGGCGGGAACCTGCCGGGCCCGGTCAGCGACGGGGTGCGGCCGCCCTGTTCGAACCAGTCCTGCGCGATCAGCACGGTCATGCCGGCGGCCAGAAAGTTGATCGCCACGCCGGAAATCAGCTGGTTGCCGCGAAAGGTGATCGAGGCAAGGCCGTGCAGCCCGCTCAGCAGCAGGGAGGCCCCGACCCCCGCCAGAAGCCCCAGCCAGACATTGCCGGTGATGGCGGCGACGGCGGCCGAAAAGAAGGCGGCGGCCAGCATCTTGCCTTCCAGCCCGATATCGAAGATCCCGGCGCGTTCGGAAAACAGCCCCGCCAGACAGGCCAGCAGCAGCGGCGTTGCCATGCGCACGGTGCTGTCGAGCACTTGGATCAGGGTCACGAAATCCATGGCGCGGCTCCGTTGCGGGATGCGTCCGGCGGCAGGGCCGCTGCCCGGCGGGTCGGGGCCGCGCCGGTCACGGTTCGGGCTCCGGCTCGTGCTGGGCCGATCTCGGCCCGGGTTTCGGCGCACCCTCGCCGGCATCGCGGCGCTTGCGCCCGATCGCCTGAAACAGACGTTCCAGCGGCATCCGCACCATGTTGTCCAGCGCCCCGGTGAACAGGATCACCAGCGCCTGAATGACCACGATCAACTCGCGCGGGATGTTCGTCCAAAGCGCCAGTTCGGCGCCGCCCTGGTAAAGAAACCCGAACAGGATCGCGGCCAGGAACACGCCGAACGGATGGCTGCGCCCCATCAGCGCCACCGCGATGCCGATAAAGCCCGCACCCTCGGTGGCGTTCAGCACAAGGCGTTCGGCCTCGCCCATGACGTTGTTGATCGCCATCATCCCGGCCAGTCCGCCCGAGATCAGCATCGCGATCATGGTGATGCGGAACGGCGAGATCCCGGCATAGCGCGCGCCGGTCTCGGAATGGCCGTAGGCGCGGATCTCGTAGCCCAGCCGCGTGCGCCAGATCAGCGCCCAGACCGCAATGCAGGCGAAAACCGCGACGAAGAAGCTGATATTCGCCGGCGCGCCGCGAAACAGCGGCTGTCCGGCGCTTGAAAATATCTGCTGGAAGGTCGGCAGATGCACCGCCTCGGGAAAGCGCGCGGTCGCCGGATCCATCGAGCCCCTGGGGCGCAGCGCCGTGACCAGCATGTAGTTCAGCACCGCCGCGGCGATGTAGTTGAACATGATGGTCGTGATCACGATATGGCTGCCGCGCCGGGCCTGCAACCAGGCCGGGATCGCGGCCCAGGCGGCCCCGAACGCCGCCGCCGAGATCGCGGCCGCGACCAGCGCCACCGACCAGTGCGGCCAGGGCACATGAAGGCAGACCAGAGCGACGCCCAGCCCCCCCAGCATCGCCTGCCCCTCGCCGCCGATATTGAACAGCCGCGCATGAAACGCCACCGCAACCGCCAGCCCGGTGAACATGAAATTCGTGGCGTAATAAAGCGTATAGCCCCAGCCATAGGTCGAGCCGACCGCGCCGTTCACCATCATCCGGACAGCCGCCACCGGGTCTTCGCCGATACCGAGAATGACCAGCGCCGAAAGGATCGCGGCCAGGATCAGGCTGATCAGCGGGATCAGGACGACATCGGCCCATTGCGGCATCCTATCCATCAGCCGCGCCTCCGCTCCGTCTTGAAACGGCCTTCGGCGATGACCTGACCGCTACGGCCGCACCGGGTCCGATCCGTCCGCGTAGTGGTGCCGCCACCTTCGCCCGGTTCGGGTGGCGCATGACCGCTCATCTCGTGTTCCGCAAAAACCTGCATATCATTGGTTCATCCGACCCTGACGGCTACGCCGCCTCCCGCGCCATACCGGCCATCAGCAGGCCGAGTTCCTTCTCGTCGGTCGCGCCGGGCAACCGCTCGCCCATGATGCGGCCGTCGAACATCACCGCGATGCGGTCGGACAGCCCGAGAATCTCTTCCAGTTCAACCGAAACCAGCAGGACCGCCTTGCCGGCGTCGCGCAATGCCACGATCTGCTTGTGGATGAACTCGATGGCGCCGATATCGACGCCCCGCGTCGGCTGGCCCACCAGCAGCAGGTCGGGGTTGCGCTCCATCTCGCGGGCCACGACGATCTTCTGCTGGTTGCCGCCGCTGAAATTGCGGGCGGTCAGCCAGCAGTTCGCCGGCCTGATGTCGTATTGCGCGATCTTGGCCTCGGTGTCGGCGCGCAGCGCCGCGTTGTTCATGAAGACGGCCCCGCGCCGATAGGCCGGGTCGCGGTGATAGCCAAAGCCGACATTCTCCCAGGCGTGGAACTCCATGATCAGGCCCTCGCGCTGGCGGTCCTCGGGCACATGCGCGATTCCGGCCGCGCGCCGCGCCTGCCCGTCCGATCCCGGCCCCGACAGCGCCAGCGCCTCGCCGTTCAGCCGCACCAGGCCGGTGGCGGCGCGCATGCCGCCCAGCACCTCGAGCAGTTCGGACTGGCCGTTGCCGGCCACGCCGGCCAGGCCGACGATCT
This sequence comes from Paracoccaceae bacterium, assembly GCA_020441385.1. Classification (GTDB taxonomy): domain Bacteria; phylum Pseudomonadota; class Alphaproteobacteria; order Rhodobacterales; family Rhodobacteraceae; genus JAGRMG01. The sequence goes on along the minus strand of JAGRMG010000130.1, from coordinate 15,365 downwards.
CTCCGGCGCGCACCTTCAGGTCGATACCCCTGATACGTTCGACACCCTCCTCGTCGATCACGCGCAGATTCTCGACCTCGAGAACGGTGCGGCCCGCCCGCACCGGCGCCTTGTCGACCCGCAGCAGCACCTTGCGGCCAACCATCAGTTCGGCCAGATGCTCGGGGCTGGTTTCGGCGGTCCGTACGGTCGCGGTCATCTCGCCGCGGCGCATGACGCTGACCGTGTCGGTCGCTTCCATGATCTCGCGCAGCTTGTGGGTGATCAGGACGATGGTCTTTCCCTCGTCCTTCAGCCGGTGCAGGATGCGAAACAGCTGATCGGCCTCGGACGGTGTCAGCACGCCGGTGGGTTCATCCAGAATCAGGATGTCGGCCTGGCGGTAGAGCGCCTTGAGGATCTCGACGCGCTGCTGCATGCCCACGCCGATATCGGAAATCACCGCATCGGGATCGACGTTAAGCTCGTACTCAGCCGCCAGTTCCTTCAGCAGCCTGCGCGCCTTGGCCAGCGAGGGTTTCAGAAGCCGCCCGTCCTCGGCGCCAAGGATGACGTTTTCCAGCACGGTGAAGGTTTCGACCAGCTTGAAATGCTGGAACACCATGCCGATCCCGGCGGCGATCGCGGCCTGGCTGTCGGGAATGTCGGTCTTGCGTCCGTTGATGAAGATCTCGCCCCGGTCGGCCTTGTAGAACCCGTAGAGGATGCTCATCAGCGTGGACTTGCCCGCGCCGTTCTCGCCGATGATGCCGTGGATCGTGCCGGGCATGACACGGATCGAGATATCCCTGTTGGCCTGAACCGGGCCGAACGCCTTGGAAATGCCCTTGAGTTCGATGGCCGGAACGGCAGTTTCCTGCCGCTCCGCGGGGTCGTCTGCGCTCACCGTCCGCGCCTCAGAACGACAGCACCGGACAGCTGTCGTTCTCGTAATAGCTGACCACCTTGATCTCGCCATCGATGATCTTCTGCCTGGCCTCCTCGACGGCGGCCTTCATCTCGTCGGTGATCAGCGCCTCGTTGTTCTCGTCCAGCGCATAGCCGACGCCGTTCTCGGCAAGGCCCAGGGTGAAGACGCCGGTCTCGACGTTCTCGCCCGCCTTCATCGCGTCATAGACGGCGACATCGACGCGCTTGAGCATCGAGGTCAGCACCTTGCCGGGATGCAGGTGGTTCTGGTTGCTGTCCACGCCGATCGACAGGATACCTTCGTCGGCGGCGGTCTGCAGCACGCCGACCCCGGTACCCCCGGCGGCGGCATAGATCACGTCGGCGCCCTGGCTGATCTGGGCCTTGGTCAGCTCGCTGCCCTTCACCGGGTCGTTCCAGGCGGCGGGAGTGGTGCCGGTCATGTTGGCGACGATCTTGATGTCCGGGTTCACCGCCTTGGCGCCCTGCGCATAGCCGCAGCCGAAATGCCGGATCAGGGGCACGTCCATGCCGCCGATGAAACCGACGGTGCCGGTCTTGGAGGCCATCGCCGCCAGCATGCCCACGAGGTACGATCCTTCATGCTCGGCGAAGGCCACCTGGCGGATATTGGGCACGTCGAGCCAGGAGACGTCGATCACCACGAACTTGGTATCCGGATAGTCGGGCGCCACCGAGGTCAGCGGATCGGCCATGGCAAAGCCCATGGTGATCACCGGGTTGGCCCCGGCCTCGGCGAAACGGCGCAGGGCCTGTTCGCGCTGCGCTTCGGATTGCAGCTCGATCTCCAGAAAGCTATTTCCGGTCTCGTCGGACCATCGCTTGGCGCCGCGAAACGCCGCCTCGTTGAACGACTTGTCGAACTTGCCGCCCAGATCGAAGATCAGCGCGGGTTCGGCCAGCGCGGCAGCGGCGGTCAGGGCAAGGGCGCCGGCGGCGCCGATCACGGATTTCATGAATGTCATTTGGAAAGCTCCCGATTGTTATCTGCCGGGAACCCCGCCTTCGGGGTCCGGCCGGTCCCGCCCCGGGCGGGCCGTCTGTTTTTCACGTTGGCAATTAAGGCCGCAGCCGGGCCGAAGGGTCAACCGCTTTCTGGCCGCCGCTTCAGGATTCTGCCGCCCGACCACCGGGCAGCGGACAGGCCAGCAACAGCGCGTCGGCGGCCGCGCCGCCCTCGCGCCGGTAGTAGTCGCGCCGCACCCCGCACAGAGCGAAACCGCAGCTTTCGTAAAGCGGCAGGGCGGCGGAATTGTCCGCGGCAACCTCGAGAAAGGCGCGCGCGGCGCCCTGTGAAGCCGCCCGCGCCATCCACGCGTGCATGACCGCGCGGGCCAGCCCGTGGCGCCGGTATGCCGGAAGCGTGGCCAGCGTCAGCAACTCGGCCTCGTCGGCGACCACGCGGACCAGCGCGAAACAGCGCCGGTCGCCGGTCGCAAAACACAGGGGCACGTCCAGAAGGGCGGCGAATTCGGCCTCGCTCCAGGGCCGCTGGCCCGGGAATGCCGCGCCATGGGTGGCGGCCATGTCGGCCGGCGTCATCAATCCAGCAGCACCGGCGGCGCCTCGCGCGGGGGCGCGGCATCGGCGGGGCGGATGTAAAGCGGCGCCGGCGCCGGGGCGGGGCGCGGCCAGCGTTCCGCCGCCAGCCGGGCGATGGCATCGGCCAGCTGCGCCGGGTCGGGCTGTGGCGCGATTGCGGCGCCGATGCGCCCGGCATGTTCCCCGGCCTCCTCGCGCAGCATCAGGGCCGGCTGCGCATCGCCCATGTCGACATAAAGCCGCCCCTGCGTTGCCGGCACGGTGGCCAGCCCGGGCGAGATGCGGCGCCTTGCGGCGAAACCGTCGACGCCATAGGCCGGCACCCCCAGCCCCAGCGCCAGGCCGCGCGCCGCGGAAACCGAGATTCGGATGCCGGTGAAATTGCCCGGGCCGATACCGACGCCAATGGCATCCAGGTCGCGCCAGTCGTGGCCGGAACCGGACAGCACCTCGTGCAGCAGGCCCATCAGGCGTTCGGCCTGTCCGCGCGGCATCGCTTCGGCCACGCGCGCCAGCACCCGGTCGCCCGACAGCAAAGCGGCCGCGCAATGCGCGGCCGATGTGTCAAACGCGAGGATCAGCGGGTCAGACACCGACCGGGCGCACCTCTGTCACCTCGGGGATGTAATGGCGCAGCAGATTCTCGATCCCCATCTTGAGGGTCAGCGTCGAGGACGGGCAGCCCGCGCAGGCGCCCTGCATGTGCAGATAGACCACCCCGCGCTCGAATCCGTGAAAGGTGATGTCGCCGCCATCCTGGGCCACCGCGGGGCGCACGCGGCTATCCAGCAATTCCTTGATCTGGTTCACGATTTCGGAATCCGCACCCTCGAAATCCGCGTGGCCGGACGATTTTGCGCCATCGTCTTCCATGACCGGCGCGCCGGACTGGTAATGTTCCATCACCGCGCCCAGGATCGCGGGCTTGATGTGGTCCCATTCGATATCGTCCGATTTGGTCACGGTGACGAAATCGTTGCCCAGAAACACCCCGGTCACACCGGAAACCTCGAAGATCCGCGCCGCCAGCGGCGATTTTCCGGCGGTCTCGGCCGTCGGAAAATCGGCGGTTCCGGCCTCCAGCACGGTCTGGCCGGGCAGGAACTTGAGGGTCGCCGGATTGGGGGTGGATTCGGTCTGGATGAACATGGCGCGTCTCCGTTGTGCTTGGCTCTGGATATGCGGTCCGGCCCGGTCCAAGTCAAGCTTTGGAACGATTCTAAATCCGCTTCGGCCTGCGCCAATGCGGCGCAGCCCGCGCGGCGCGCCAGGGCGGTTCAGGTGATGGCCTCGAGCTTTTCCTTGCTGAGATCGCCGGGCACGATGGTGATCGGAATCGGCAGCGTCGCCGAGGACCGGCTGAGTTGCGTCACCAGCGGTCCGGGGCCGCTCTTGTCGCTGCCCGCGCCCAGCACCAGGATCCCGATTTCGGGATCGTCGCGGATCTGGCCGAGGATTTCCGGCACCGGTTCGCCCTCGCGGATCACCAGTTCGGGATCGACCCCCTGGCGGTCGCGCATCCACTTGGCGAACACCTCGTAATGGGCGTGAATCCGCTCGCGCGCCTCTTCCCGCATGACTTCGCCGACGCCGAGCCAGTGATTGAACTCTTCGGGCGGTATGATCGACAGGATCGCGACGCCGCCGCCGGTGCGCGCGGCGCGCATGGCCGCAAAGCGCATCGCGTTCAGGCATTCGCGGCTGTCGTCCAGCACGACCAGGAATTTGCGCATCTCGTCACGTCCCCTGTTTTCCGCGGGATGATGCAGCAAGCCCGCGCGCCAGGCAACCGCGGCGTTGCGTCGGGCCTAGCCGGCGGATGCCGCCCAGTCCCAGTACATCTCGCGCACGCGCCGGGTGACGGGGCCGATCTGATAGCTGGTCTCGTCAAAGCCGCTCACCGGTGTCACCTTGTTCATGTTGCCCGACATGAACACCTCGTCGGCATCGTGGAAATCGTCGAAACCCAGCACGGTTTCATGAACCTCGTAGCCGTCGGCGCGCAGGTTGGCGAGATGGCGCGCGCGGGTGATGCCGGCCAGGAAGGTGCCGTTGGCGATCGGCGTGAAGACCGCCCCGTCGCGGACCATGAAGATGTTGGCGGTGGCGGTTTCGGCGACATTGCCCATCGCATCGGCCACCAGCGCGTTGGAAAAGCCCTTGGCGCGGGCCTCGGCCAGCATGCGCGCGTTGTTGGGATATAGACAGCCGGCCTTGGCGTCGACGACCGCATCCTCGAGAACCGGACGGCGGAACCGCGTACGGGTCAGCGTGGCGGTGGCGCTTTCCGGCGCCATCGGGATCTCTTCCAGGCAGATGGCGAAGCCGGTCTTCTCGGGTTGCGGGATGATCGCCGTGACATCGCCGTCGATGCCCCAGTACATCGGCCGGATATAGACCGCCGCCGTGCTGTCATAGGCCGCCAGCCCCTCGCGCACGATCGCGACCATGTCCGCCGTCGGCACGGTCGGGTTCAGCATGAGGGCCCTGGCCGACCGGTTGACGCGGGCGCAATGGGGTTCCAGATCGGGGGCCATCCCGTTGACGAACCGCGCCCCGTCGAACACGTTCGAACCCAGCCAGGCGCCGTGGTCGGCGGCGCGCATGACGGGCGTGTCGCCCTCGTGCCACCGGCCTTCGAAATAGGTGCGGATGTTCTTGCCGGTCGCCATGGCTGGGCCTCCTTCTCGTCGCGGCCGAGCCTAGGCAGGGACGCGGGCGAGGTCCAGACCCCTGGCGCAGGATTCGGCGCACCGCCGGGCGCGCGGAACCGGCGGGCAGTTTTTTGGGGGGAGTCGGGCGCATGGCGCGAAAAAAGGGTTGGGCAAGGCCCGGGTTCCGGCGCTAGGATGGGATCGAGCGAGTGCGAGAACGGGGAGGACCGCCATGCTGAAGACGCTGTTTGCCGTCGCCGCCATCACATTCGGATCCGCCGCCCTGGCGCAGGACCGCTGGGCGGCGATCCCTGAGCCGGCGGAGATGCCGGCAGCAACCGAAAGCGGCATCGCGCCGGTCAACGGCATAGGAATGTACTACGCGATCTATGGCGAGGGCGGAGGCGTGCCGGTCCTGATGATCCATGGCGGGCTGGGGCATGGCGACATCTGGGCCGGCCAGGTCGCCGACCTGATGCCCGATCACAGGGTCATTGTCGCCGATACCCGCGGTCACGGGCGCTCGAGCAACGATGGCAGCACCTATTCCTACGATCTGCTGGCCTCGGACTACCTGGCGCTGCTGGATCATCTGGGGGTGGACCGGGTGCATCTGGTCGGCTGGTCGGACGGGGCCAATATCGGCTATGCGATCTCGCAGGCCGCGCCGTTGCGCCTGGCCAGTCATTTCGCCCATGCCGGCAACGTGACGCTGGACGGCATCGACCCGTCGGTGGAAACCGATGCGGTGTTCGGCGCCTATGTCGCGATGATGGCCGAGGATTATGCCGCCATGTCCCCGACACCGGACGGGTTCGAAGCGTTCCTGGGCGGGATCGCGGCGATGTGGGGCACCGAGAAACCCGGCGGTGTCGAGTCGCTGAAGACCATCGCCGTGCCGACGCTGGTGGTCCAGAGCGACCACGACGAGGCGATCCGCATGGAGCATGCGCAATTGATCGCCGACACCGTTCCGGGGGCCGGACTGATGGTTCTGGACGGGGTCAGCCATTTCGCCATGTTGCAGGCCCCCGATGAGTATACCGCGGCGATCCGCGCCTTCGTGGACTGACGCGATCGTGCCGCCCCGCGTCGGATCGCTGGCGCGATCCGACCGGCCGGGGGGCGCTGCCCCCCGGACCCCCCGGAGTATTTGCAACCAGAAAGAAGCCAGGGTTCGGGCAACGGGGCCGCGGATGCGTCAGATCCGTTTCGGCCCGACCATGCCTATTATGTCGTAGGTGGCGCGCAGCACCGGGGCGGTGATCTCGCGGGCGCGGGCGGCGCCGCGCGACAGGATGCGGTCGATCTCGTCCTCGTTGTCCATCAGCCGGGCCATCTCGGCCGAGATCGGGGCCAGGCGCGCCACCGCCAGGTCGGCCAGCTGCGGCTTGAATTCGGAGAACGGGCGGCCGCCGAATTCGGCCAGCACCCGATCGACCGGCCGATCGGCGAGCGCGGCGTAGATGTTGACGAGGTTGCGCGCCTCGGGGCGGTGTTCCAGGCCCCGGGCCTCGGACGGCAGAGGTTCGGAATCGGTCCTGGCGCGGCGAATCTTGCGGGCGATGGTGTCGGCATCGTCGCTCATGTTGATCCGGCTCTGGTCGGAGGGGTCGGATTTGGACATTTTTCTGGAGCCGTCGCGCAGCGACATGACCCGGGTCGCGGCGCCCTCGATCACCGGTTCGGTGAGGGGGAAGAAATCGACGCCGTAGTCGTGGTTGAACTTGGCGGCGATGTCGCGGGTCAGTTCGAGGTGCTGTTTCTGATCCTCGCCCACCGGCACATGGGTGGCGTGATAGACCAGGATGTCGGCGGCCATCAGCGACGGGTAGGCGAACAGGCCGAGGCTGGCGGCTTCGGCGTTCCTGCCGGACTTTTCCTTCCACTGGGTCATCCGCCCCATCCAGCCCATGCGGGCGACGCAGTTGAACACCCAGGCCAGCTGGGCGTGTTCGGGCACCTGGGACTGGTTGATGAGGATGGATCTTTCCGGGTCGATGCCGGCGGCGATGAACCCGGCGCACAGTTCGCGGGTGGCATGGCGCAGATCGCGCGGTTCCTGCCAGACGGTGATGGCATGCAGATCGACCATGCAGTAGACGGTCTCGAAAGCGCCTTGGTCCTGCATGTCGACGAAACGCTTGAGCGCGCCGAGGTAGTTGCCCAGGTGCAGGTTGCCCGACGGCTGGATGCCTGAGAACACCCGCGGCGTGAACTTGGGATCGGACATGTGGGGCAACTCCCGTCTGGAAAATTCGGCCCCGTTCGCTTACCCATGGGGCCGGACATCGTCAACAGGGCCCGCATGAGAAGCGCCCAGGAGAACCCGAGCCATGAGCAGCCAGCCCCCGGCAGCCGCCGTCAACCCCCTGCCGCCGGTGGTCGTGGCGCTGTTCCTGGCGATCATGGGCATCGAGCTGGCCTTCGATCTGGGCGCGCGCGGCATGATCGGCGGGCCGGAGGCGGTGGGCTGGCGGCTGGCGGCGATCCAGACCTATGCATTTTCCGGCGATATCTTCGACTGGATGTGGCAGAACGGGCGCTGGCCGGGCGAACACCTGATCCGGATGGTGAGCTATCCCTTCGTTCATGCCTCGTTCACGCATGCGCTGTTCGTGGGCATCTTCCTGCTGGCCATGGGCAAGATGGTGGCCGAGGTGTTCGGGGCGGTCGCGATGCTGGCGATGTTCGTGGTATCGGGCATCGGCGGGGCGCTGGCCTATGCGCTGTTGCTGAACGATCCGATACCGCTGATCGGGGGGTTCCCGGCGGTCTACGGGCTGATCGGCGGGTTCACCTTTCTGCTGATGAACTCGCTGGCGCGGGTGGGCGCGAACCAGTCCCGGGCGTTCGTTCTGATCGCGTTCCTGATGGGGTTTCAGCTGCTGTTCGGGCTGCTGTTCGGAGGCAGCCGCGACTGGGTGGCCGATCTGGGCGGGTTCGCCACCGGATTTGCCATGTCGTTCGTCGTGGCGCCGGGCGGCTGGGCGCGGATCCGCGGGCGCATACGGCACGACTGAGGCCGCGTCCGCGGTTCGCCGGCAGGGCGCGGCCCTTTGGCGAGCGTGAGGACACGTCGACCGATCCGCCCGCTATCCGCGCCGGCGCAATGCGGTGCGGAATTCCGAGAGCCGGAACGCCCCGATCGCCTGGCCTGCGGCGAAATAGACCGCCATGCCAAGCACCACCAGCAGCGTCAGCCCGAGATAGCGCCAGCCCGGCGCATCGAGCCAGCCGCCAAGCGCCGCCGCGGCCAGCCAGAGCGCCGCGCCCATCGCCGAGGCGGCGGCGCAGATCCGCCAGATGCGGGCCCGGAACCGGGGGTCGAACCGGGCGACCTCGCCCATCGGCCGGGCGCCGCGGATCAGCAGGGCCACCATGAACCAGCCCGCCGCCGTCGTGGCGATGGCCGGGGCGATCCAGCCCAGCAGCGGCGCCAGGCCGACGGCGGCGGCGGCGTTCACCAACATGGCCGCCACGGCGTAGCGAAACGGTGTGCGGGTGTCTTCGCGGGCGAAGAACAGCGGTTGCAGGATCTTCTGAAGCACGAAGGCGGGCAGGCCCAGCCCGTAGATCGCCACCGCCTGGGCGATGGCGGCGCTGTCCGCGGCGGTTGCGGCGCCGCGCTGGAACAGCACCGAGACCAGCGGCAGCGGGATCACCACCAGCGCCACCGCCGCCGGCACGGTCAGAGCCAGCGCCACCTCGGCGGCACGCGAAAGCGCGGCGCGGCCGCCGGCATCGTCCAGCGCCGCGAGCCGCCGCGACAGGTCGGGCAGCAGCACCACGCCGATGGCGATGCCGACGATGCCCAGCGGCAGTTGATAGAGGCGGTCGGCGGCGTAGAGCCATCCCACCGCACGCTCGAAAAAGCTGGCGACCTGCTGGCCGACCAGCAGGTTGACCTGCATGACGCCCCCGGCCAGGGCGGCGGGGACGGCGATCCTGACCAGCCTTCTGATATCGGGCGACAGGCGCGGGCGGGCCGGCCGCAGCGCGAAGCCGGCGCGCGAGGCGGCGATCCAGACCAGTGCCAGTTGCGCCACCCCGGCCGCCGGTATGGTCCAGATCAGGGCGCGGGCGACATCGCCGCCCAGGGCCGCCGCGGCGGCCATCGCGGCGATCACCATCGCGTTCAGCAGCACCGGCGCCGCAGCGGCGGCGGCAAAGCGGCCGGTCGCGTTCAGCACGCCCGACAGCAGGGCGGCCAGCGAGATGAACAGCACATAGGGAAAGGCGATGCGGCCGAATTCGACGGTGAGCGGAAACTGCGGCTGACCGGCGAAACCGCTGGCCAGACCGAGGATCAGCCAGGGCATCGCCGCCTGCGCCAGAAGCGTCAGCACGATCAGCGCGCTGGCAAGGCCGGCAAAGGCCTCTTGCGCGAATTCGCGCGCGCCCTCGCCCCTTTGCAGTTTCTTCGAGAACATGGGGACGAAGGCCATGTTGAACGCGCCTTCGGCAAAGAAGCGGCGGAACATGTTGGGCAGGCGGAAGGCGACGACATAGGCCTCGTAAAGCGGGCCGGTGCCGAGATAGGCCAGTATCATCGCGTCGCGCACGAACCCCAGCACGCGGCTGGCCAGGGTCCAGACGCCGACCGTCAGGAAACCCGACATCAGGCGGATCGGCTTCATGTCTGCGTCCGGGTCTGGGGGGTCGGCACGGAGGGGGCCTTCTCAAGATCTCGTCACACCGGCTTATCCGGTTCCGCCGTGACGGGAAAGGGTGCGCGCGGTTTCAGGCGGCACGTTCGGCCAGGCGTGTCGGGGGAAAGCCGCGCGGGCCCGGGTGCAACCGCTGGCGCGGATCGTGAGCGCCATGGCAGGGCCTGCATCCGTCAGGCAGGCGCAGCGGTTCAGCCCAGCAGGTCGAACACCTCGGCCCCGATCTGGAGGTTGATGCTGTCCTGCCCTCCCCCATCCACCAGCGCCCAGAGGATCTGGCCCGTGGGACGGTAGATCACGAAAGCCTCCTGCACATCGTCATCGCCCGAGCGTTCGCCGGTCTCGCGGTTGGCGGTGTGGGTGGTGTTGACCTGGAACTGGCCGGCCGTGGCCGCGGAATCGCCAAAGACCAGAACGTCGCCCTCGGCGGCATTGTAGTCCTGCACCCAGTCCGACCCGTGGCCCAGCATCGCATCGGCCGTGCCGCCGACATGAAAGAACTTGTCGCCCCCGGTGCCGCCGTTGATCAGGTCGTGCCCGAACCCGCCATTGACGAAATCGTCGCCCGCGCCGCCGAACACGAAATCGGCATAGGCCGAGCCGGTTATCACGTCGTTTCCGTCCTGGCCTTCGACCGTGTCGGCGCCGAACCCGCCGGCCAGCGTGTCATTGCCGCCCTGGCCATAGATCTGGTCGTTACCATGACCGCCATCGACCGAATCGTTGCCCGCGCCGGCATAGATGACATCGCGCAGATCGGCCTCGCTCGCGCCGCCCTGGATCAGGTCGTCGCCCTCCCCGCCGTTCAGCGTGTCGGCCCCGTCCATGCCGCGCAGGGTGTCGTTGCCGCCACCGCCCAGCAGCCGGTTTCCGCTTGCGTTGCCTGTCAGTACATCGTGCCCGTCGCCGCCATTGGCGTTCTCGATCACCGTGCCGTAGGCAATGGCCATGTCATCGCGCGTTCCGAACCGGGAAAACGCGCCCTCCGTCAGGTCGAGCACCACGGGTGTCGCGGTGCCGCGTGCATCGAACGTGTCGGTTCCGCCGGTGTCCCACACCACATCAACCGTGCCCTGGCGCGGCCCGGTATAGGTATCGTCCCCTCCCATGTTGTCGTCATTGGCGCCCCATCGCGCCTGCAACGCGTAGATATCAAGCAGCATCATCGCGCCCGGATCGCCGCCGGTGTCGGGACTGTCCGTGTAGGACATGATCGTGTATTTCTTGTTGTCGAATTCGGCCGGCAGCGGCCCGTTGGTCCTTCCCCCCGCGCTATGGGCCTCGAACGGGTGTTTCAGCCCAAGGGCATGGCCCAGTTCGTGCAGGATCAGACCGCCGCGATCCGACGCGATGTTGATCGTGTTGTCATAGACCGCAAAGCCGTCGTAGCTGCCCAGGGTGCCGTCGGAAAAATAGGTGTACTCATACCCGCCAAAGCCGACCGAACTGCCCGGGATCGTCACCTTGCCGATGTTGATGTCGGGGTCGGGCTGGTCCGTGACCTCGACATAGCGCACGTTCAGAAAGGTCTCGACATAGTCCATCGCGGCGCGGACCGCGGCCTTTTCGCGGGGAAACAGGGCGGTCCAGCCGGTAAATCCCATCGACATGTCCGAGGGCTGGACAGTATCGGCGAACTGGTAGGTGAAGGTATAGGGCGGGCCGGATGGTTGGGTGATCGGCTCGGCCACGCCGTCCAGCACATAATGCAGCCCTTCGCGGATTTTCTCTGGTGTCGGCATGTTCAGATCTCCGATGCCTGCTGTTGCGGGCCCCGGGCCGCTTTGGGTCGTGAAGCTAGCCTGCATTTCGCAAAGTGAAAACCTGTTATCGGCGCAGATCGCGCAATCGGCCGGACGCGCGTGCGATATTCGCGCCGCAATGTCGCCATGGCGGCCCTAGCGTTCATCCCCGGCCAGGCCCGGTTCGTCGAATTCATCGCCGTCCAGAACGCCCTGCGCGGCGCCCGCCACCGCCTCGCGCTGCGCCTCGCTCAGATCCCCGGCCTTTCCGTCGGCCAGACGCACGGTGACTTCGCGATGCGCGAAGTGAATGCCCTCGCGGGCAAAACGGGCACGGATTTCCTCATATACCTTCTTGCGCACCAGCCATTGATCGCCCGGCTTGGTCATGAACTTGACCCGGATGATCATGGCATTGTCCTGCATCTCGATCACGCCCTGGCTTTTCAGCGGCTGGATGAAGTTGTCGCCGATAACCGGATCGTCCAGCAGTTCCTGGCCGAGCTTCTTGATCAGCTTGCGGACCTTTTCGACATCGGTGTCATAGGTCACGCGCAGCGGCAGTTTCATGATCACCCAGTCGCGGGAATAATTGGTCAGCACCTTGATCTCGCCGAAGGGAATCGTGTTCAGCGCGCCAAGATGGTGGCGCAGCTGGAACGAGCGCACCGAGATCTTCTCGACCGTGCCCTTCACGTCGCCGATGTCGATGTATTCCCCCTTGCGAAACGCGTCATCAAGCAGAAAGAAGGCGCCCGAGAAGATGTCGCGCACCAGCGTCTGCGCGCCAAACCCGATGGCCAGCCCGACCACACCGGCGCCGGCAAACAGCGGGCTGACGTTGATGCCCAGTTCCAGCAGCGCGATCAGGCCGATGGATACGACCACGACGGCCAGTATGGCGCCGCGAAACAGTGGCAGCAATGTCGCCAGCCGGCTGGCGGTGGTGGCGCCGCCTTCGTCGCCCAGGCCCGCTTCGGCAGCATCGACGCTTTCCTCGGCGATCTTGCTGTCGATCCAGATGCGGAACAGGTTGTAGACGATGTAGCCGATGAACAGGATGCTGATCACGTCAAGCAGGTCGCCCACCACGGAATTGGGCAGCACCTCGTTCTCGGGATCCCACACCCGCAGCATCGCGTATGACCCGGCGACGAAGGCCAGGACACCGGCGATTCGGCGGGCGAGTTCTTCGTAGGTCATGATCTCGACGACCGGAGGCGGCGCGGGCGCGTCACCGCCGCCGGCGGAGTCGCCGGCCTCGGCGGCGGCCAGTTCCGTCTCGATGCGCGAAGCCTCGCGGCTGCGGTCGAAGAACCTCTCGATCAGATAGTTGATGACGCCATAGACCACGATGATCGACAGGAACACCGCATAGGCGCCGGCGATCAGCGGCACCGAAACTTCCTGTTCCAGCACCAGATCGGATGCAAGTTCCAGCCAGCCGAACACGACATAGCCGATCAGAACCGGCGCCCAGGCAAAGGACAGAACCCGCGTCAGCCAGGCGACATGCTGGGCCGCCTTGCCGCCGCGGATGGCGTTGGAAATGGCCCGCGCGTTGAACAGGATCATCGCGATATTGCCCAGCGCGCCCAGCAGCGACAGCGCACCATAGAGGATGGCATAGACGTTGTAGTTCAGCCCGAAATCGGCGATCCAGGTGCTGAAGACGATGGTGGCGACGCTGTAGGCCCCCAGGATCCAGGCCCAGTGATACAGCCGTCTGGCATCGCGGTCCGACAGCACCGGAATACGGTATTGCGGCAGGTAGGGCGACAGCAGCATCCGCCACAGGTTCGACAGCGTGTAGGCGATGAAGAACGTCGAATAGACCGCCGCGATGGTCAGTTCGATCGACTTGTCTTCGGCCGGGCTGAAGATGAGGTAGCCGGTGACATAGGCCAGCAGCATCCCCAGGACCGCTCCGCCGACGCCAAGGAAAAAACGCAGCACCAGAAGCGGCATCTTCTCGCGATAGCCACGAGGATTCTCGAGCGTATGCGCCCGCATGATGCCCAGGGCGAAATGCCGGCCGTAGAAGTAGCGCACCACAAAGCCCGCCGCGAAGAACAGCACCAGGCTCCAGAAGACCACCTCGACATAGGTCATGATGCGCCCGTCGGGGCTGGTCGCGCGCAGGATGAACGCGACCTCGTTGATCGAATTGGGCAGCGCAGCGAGACGTTCGCGCAGCGTGTTGCGGAACTTGTCGACCTCGGACTGGGCATGCAGCATCATCGAGCCGCCATCCCCCGCCTTCGCCGCGTCGGCGGTGCTCTGGGGTGCGCCAGGCGCAACGATCCGGCCTGACGGGTCGATGACGACCACGCCGACGCCGCTCTTGGCGGCCTCGCGCACAAGCGCCTCCAGATCGACCGGCGCCGGGTTCGCGGCGGCGGTCGCGCTGTCCGCCGCTGCGGCCTGCTGGGCCGGGGCCGCGGAGGGGGCCGCAATTGCCGACAGCGCCAATATCAACGCAACGGCCAAGGAACGCAGGAAGTCTTGTGGCATCGCGGCACCGGCCCTGGACGAAGAGATGTGACGCGAACGCTACAGGACTGCGCGCAGCGGCGCAAATCCTTGCGGCGTCGCAGCGGAGTCGGGAACAGCGCAACGAAAAACCGTGTTTTCAAACGTGGCCGCGTTGACTAGTAGGGGCTAGCGGGCCCGGATCCGAGATTACAGGCGGCACCATGAAAGGTAGAACTTCCCAGAACCTGCCCCGGACCGGAAAGCGCGCGCCCCGCGTGATGCTTTACAGTCACGACACGTTCGGGCTGGGCCATCTGCGCAGATCCCGCGCGCTGGCGGCGGCGATCACGCGCGCCGATCCCGCCGCCTCCGCGTTGATCCTCACCGGATCGCCGGTGGCCGGGCGGTTTGCCTTTCCGCCACGGGTCGATCACGTCCGTCTGCTGGGCGTGACCAAGCTTGCCGACGGCTCCTATGCGTCGCAGACCACCGGCATGGGGATCGAGGAAGTGACCGAATTCCGCTCGGAACTGATCAAGACATCGGTCGAGCAGTACAGCCCCGACGTCCTGATCGTGGACAAGGAACCGACCGGGTTCCGGGGCGAATTGCTGCCCACACTGGACCGGCTGATCGGCATCGGCGGCACCCGGATCGTGCTGGGGCTGCGCGATGTCCTGGACGAGCCCGAGGTTCTGGCCGCCGAATGGGCGCGCAAGGGCGCAGTCGCGGCCACCGGGAAATACTATGACGAGATCTGGGTCTATGGCAGCCGGTCGATCCACGATCCGACCGCGGGGCTGGATTTCACCCCCGACACCAGGGCGCGAATCCACTTTACCGGCTATCTGCGGCGCGAACAGCATGTGCCGGCCGCACCGCCCGAGCAGCCCTATATCCTGGTCACGCCCGGCGGCGGGGGCGATGGCGAAACACTGGTGAACCTGGTGCTTTCCGCCTACGAGCAGGATCCGCAGCTGTCGCCGCGCGCGATCCTGGTCTATGGCCCGTTCCTGTCGGGTGAAACCCGCGCGCTGTTCGAAACCCGGGTCGGGGCGCTGGGCGGGCGGGTCACGGCAACCGGCTTCGACAGCCAGATCGAAACGCTTTATGCCGGCGCCGCCGGCGTCGTGTGCATGGGCGGATACAACACGTTCTGCGAGGTTCTGTCCTTCGATCAGCGGGCGGTGATCGTGCCGCGCACGACGCCGCGTCTCGAACAGTGGATCCGCGCCAGCCGGGCCGAGGAACTCGGGCTGGTGCGGATGCTGCACGAAACCCGCGACGGGCTTTCCCCCGCCGCGATGATCGAGGCCATCCGCGCCCTGCCCTCGCAGAACCTGCCCTCGCAG
>JAGRMG010000010.1 GCA_020441385.1 Paracoccaceae bacterium | reverse complement strand
GGCACGGCTGCGCGAACAGACCGCTACCGCCGAGTCAGCGGTAACGTTCGTTTCCCTGCCGCGACGGTAGCATAGATCACAGGGCGCGAATTGACTTATGTCAAGTTTTTGACGCCCCGGCCCGTTCCGGACCGGGCCGGCTTCGCATCCGGGGCAGTTCGCCCGCGCGCAGGTGCCGATTTCGCTGGTACCCAAGGCCGGACTCGAACCGGCACGCCCGCAAGGGCGGGGGATTTTGAATCCCCTGCGTCTACCATTCCGCCACTTGGGCCAGCGCCCGAGAAGTACCTTTGGCGCAGGCCGAGGTCCAGAGCCAATTCGCTCCCCCGGCGCGGGGCCGCGGCGTTGCCGGTTGACCCGGGCGGCGGCGCGTGGTTTGCCGCGCGCAGATCCACTCGCCGGAAAGCGACGCGCCGATGCTCAGACGCCTTTACGACAGGACCATGGCGCTGGCCGATCATCGCCACGCGATGTGGGCGCTTGCGGCCATCGCCTTCCTGGAAAGCTCGGTATTTCCCATCCCGCCCGATGTGCTGATGATCCCGATGATCCTGGCCCGGCCGTCGCGCGGCTGGGCCATCGCCGGCGTGGCGCTGGCGGCGTCGGTGCTGGGCGGGCTGCTGGGCTATGCCATCGGCGCGCTGGCCTATGAGAGCATCGGGCAGCCGATTCTCGCGGCGATGGGCAAGGCCGACGCGATGGAGGCCTTCAACGCGCGCTTCAACGATTTCGGGTTCTGGGCGGTGCTGACCGCCGGCGTCACCCCGTTCCCCTACAAGGTCATCACCATCATGTCGGGCTGGACCGGCATGCCGCTGGGCACGTTCATCGCCACCTCGATCCTGGCGCGGGCGCTGCGGTTCTTCGTTCTGGCCGCGCTTCTGCGGGTGTTCGGCGCACCGGTGCGCGCATTCATCGAACGGCG
The DNA here is from genome assembly GCA_020441385.1 of Paracoccaceae bacterium. Lineage (GTDB taxonomy): Bacteria > Pseudomonadota > Alphaproteobacteria > Rhodobacterales > Rhodobacteraceae > JAGRMG01. The sequence continues at coordinate 15,574 of JAGRMG010000010.1, read as the reverse complement.
GCTGGGGCTTGTGTTCACGGTCTTCGTGGTGTTGCTTGCGGGCGGTTTCCTGGTCGTGAAATACCTGTGAGGAACGCCATGCCTGACAACCGGACCCAGCTGATTCTGATCGCCGCCGGCGGCTCGGCGGCGCTGCTGCTGGGGGCGTTCGCGTTTCAGTACCTTGGCGGCATGGCGCCCTGCAAGCTGTGCCTGTGGCAGCGCTGGCCGCACGCCGCGGCGGTGGCGATCGGCGCGCTGGCGCTGTGGCTGCCGGGCCGCGCGCTGCCGCTTGGCGGTGCGCTGGCGGCGCTGGCGACAGCGGCCATTGCGCTTTATCACACCGGGGTCGAGCGGCATTGGTGGGAAGGTCCGGCCACCTGCACGTCGGGCGGCATCGCCGATCTGAGCCCGCAGCAGCTGATGGATCAGATCATGGCGGCGCCCCTGGTGCGCTGCGACGATGTGCCCTGGGAGATGCTGGGCCTGTCGATGGCCAGCTGGAACGCGCTCGCCTCGGGCGCGCTGGCGCTGGTCTGGCTGATGGCGGCGAAATCCGCCCGCCCCGCCTGATCGCTTGCCAAACGGTACTTTACACGCGGCCCCGGCACGGTAACTCTTGCACGGACCCGGACCAGGAGGCCTTGGTGCTGCCCGTCTTCCGCGCCCCCGTCCCGCGTGTCCGCGCCGCCGCCACCGGCGCCGCCCTGTGCCTGTCGGGCGCTGCAACCGATCTGCGGGCAGAGCCGGCCTCGTTGCAGGGCCACGCCACGGGCGCCGTGGCGCAGATCTCGGAAAACCCCGAACTCGGGTTCCGCCGCGGATCGCTGGTCGTCGCGCCGATCCCGTTTTCCAACCCGCTGATCGGCAGCGGCCTGGCGCTGGGCGCGGGGTATCTGTTCACCACCGACGAGAGCTCGGACAGTTCCTATTTCGGGCTCGGCGGCCTGCGCTCGGACAATGGCAGCATCGGATACGGGCTGGGCGCCAATGTCTCGTTCGGGCAGAACCGCTGGAAGATCGGCGGCATTCTCGTCAAGGCCGACGTGAACTATGACATCTACCTGCACGTCGGCGGTGCGACCCGGACCATCCCGATCAACCAGACCGGGAAGCTTGGCAGTTTCACGCTCGGCTACGGCGTCTCGGAGAATCTGCATCTGGGGGTCGATCTGAAGTACCTCGAATCGACGGTCTCGGCGGTCTCGGGCATCCTGCCCGCCCAGATCGCACCCGATGCCCGGCTTGAGCTGTTCAATGCCGGGCTGACTCTCGACTGGGACCGGCGCGACGACACGCTTTACCCGACACGCGGCACGCGGCTTTTCGTCGCCTCGTCGCACGGCATGTCGCTGCGCCGCCTCAAGCGGGACTACAACCGCAGCTACGCCAATTTCGACGCCCTCATGCAGGTGGGCGAGCGCGGGGTGCTGGCGGCGCGGATCTCGGGCTGTTCGGCCACCGACGATTCGCCGTTCTTCTACAAATGCTCGCTGGGCATGACCGACGCGTTCCGCGGCTTCTCGGCGACCAGGTATCTGGGTGAAAGGTCGCTCTCGGCCCAGGTCGAGTTCCGCCAGAGGCTGGGCAAGCGGCTGGGCGTGGTGGCCTTCGCCGGCGCCGGACGGGTCAAGGCGCAGGCCGCGCCGCAATTCGACGGGAAAACCCACTGGGCCGGGGGTGTCGGCGCGCGGTACCGGCTGTCGCGCAAGTTCCCGCTGGATTTCTCGGTCGATGGCAGCCGCAACAGCGACGGCGACAACCTGGTCTATGTCTATGTCGGCCAGCGTTTCTGAGCGCCGCCCCTGCGACGGAATACCCCCGGCCTTCCCGGCGGCGGGTCTTTTCCCCGGACGTGGCATGCTCTAACAGGGGCGCAAATTCCACATCCGGGGAACCACGCCCATGCAGGAACCGGCCATCACGCCCGAACTGATCGCCAGCCACGGCCTGAAGCCGGACGAATACCAGCGTATTCTGGACATCATCGGGCGCGAACCTTCGTTTACCGAACTCGGCATCTTCTCGGCCATGTGGAACGAACATTGTTCCTACAAGTCCTCGAAGAAATGGCTGCGCACCCTGCCCACGACCGGCCCCCAGGTGATCTGCGGGCCCGGCGAGAACGCCGGGGTCGTCGATATCGGCGACAATCAGGCGGTGGTGTTCAAGATGGAAAGCCACAACCACCCCTCCTATATCGAACCCTACCAGGGCGCGGCGACGGGTGTGGGCGGCATTCTGCGCGATGTCTTCACCATGGGCGCGCGCCCCGTCGCGGCGATGAACTCGCTCAGCTTCGGCGAGATCTCCCACCCCAAAACGCGCCAGCTGGTACATGGCGTGGTCGAAGGCATCGGCGGGTACGGCAACTGTTTCGGCGTGCCCACGGTGGGCGGCGAGGTGCGCTTTGATCCGGCCTATAACCGCAACTGCCTGGTCAACGCCTTTGCCGCCGGGCTGGCGGATGCCGACCGCATCTTCTATTCGGCGGCCTCGGGCGTGGGCATGCCGGTGGTCTATCTCGGCGCCAAGACCGGGCGCGACGGGGTCGGCGGGGCGACCATGGCATCCGCCGAATTCGACGACAGCATCGAGGAAAAGCGCCCCACCGTGCAGGTGGGCGACCCGTTCACCGAAAAGCGCCTGATGGAGGCGACGCTGGAACTGATGGCCACCGGCGCGGTCATCTCCATTCAGGACATGGGCGCCGCCGGGCTGACCTGTTCGGCGGTCGAGATGGGCGACAAGGGGGGCCTGGGCATCCGGTTGCAGCTTGACGACGTGCCCCAGCGCGAGGCCGGCATGAGCGCCTATGAAATGATGCTGAGCGAAAGCCAGGAACGCATGCTGATGGTGCTGCGCCCGGAAAAGGAGGCCGAGGCGCGCGCCGTGTTCTACAAGTGGGATCTGGATTTCGCCATCGTCGGCGAGACCATCGCCGAGGACCGCTTTCTCATCCTGCACGGCAACGACGTGAAAGCCGATCTGCCGCTGGCCACGCTGGCGGGATCGGCCCCCGAATACGACCGCCCGTGGCGTGCGACCGCCCCCGCCGAACCGCTGGGCGATGTGCCGCAGGTCGATCCCGTCGATGGCCTGCGCGCGCTGATATCCTCGCCCAACTACGCGGCGAAACAGTGGGTCTATGAACAATACGACACCATGGTCATGGCCGACACGGTGCGCGCGCCGGGCCTGGGCGCCGGGCTGATCCGGGTGCATGGCAGCGACAAGCTGCTGGCCTTCACCAGCGACGTGACGCCGCGATATGTGCGCGCGAACCCCGAAGAGGGCGGCAAGCAGGCCGTGGCCGAGGCGTTCCGCAACCTTTGCGCGGTGGGCGCACGGCCGCTGGCGGCGACCGACAACCTGAATTTCGGCAACCCCGAAAAGCCCGAGATCATGGGCCAGTTCGTCGGCGCCATCAAGGGCATCGGCGCGGCCTGTGCCGCGCTCGACATGCCGATCGTGTCGGGCAACGTCTCGCTTTACAACGAAACCGACGGCGCCGCGATCCTGCCGACGCCGACCATCGGCGCGGTGGGGCTGCTGGATCATGCCGGCCAGATCATCGGCACGCAGGTGCGCGAGGGCCACGAGGCGCTGGTCATCGGCGAAACCCGTGGCCATCTGGGCCAGTCGGCGCTGCTGGCCGAGGTGTTCAACCGCGCCGAGGGCGATGCGCCCCCCGTCGATCTTGACGCGGAACGCCGCAATGGCGATTTCATCCGCGCCAACCGCGATCTGATCCGCGCCTGCACCGACCTGTCCGACGGCGGGCTGGCGCTGGCGGCCTTCGAACTGGCCGAAGGGTCGGGCATCGGCGTGCATCTGGGCGCGGGCGATATCGAGACCCTGTTCGGAGAGGATCAGGCGCGCTACCTGGTGGCCTGCAATTTCGATCAGGCCGAGGCGCTGATGTCGGCCGCCGCGCGGGCCGGGGTCGTCATTGCCAGCGTCGGCCGGTTCGGCGGCGACACCGTCCGGCTGGGCCAGAGCGAGGCCCCGCTGGGCGAACTTTCCGCGCTCTACCGCGCCAGCTTTGCCGCCGCCATCGCCTGATCGCGGCGGCGGCGGGGTTCCCTTGCACAGCCGCCCGCATCGCTCTACATCAATGCCAGGATCACGAGGAGAGTACCGACATGCCCATGCAGCCGCACGAAATCGAAGAGCTGATCCGAAGCAGCTTTCCCGACGCCACCATCGTGGTCGAGGGCGACGACGGCGTACACATGGCGGCGATGGTGATCGACGAGAGCTTTCGCGGTATGAACCGGGTGCAACAGCAACGCGCAGTCTATGCCGCACTCAAGGGCAAGATGGACGGGACGCAGGGCGATCTGCACGCCCTCGCACTGACCACCAAGGCGCCCGACTGACCCTTACCTGACCACTCACGCCCACGGAGAATTTCCAACATGACCGACGCAGCAAGCCGTATCCGGGAAACCAACGCCGCCAATGACGTGGTGCTTTACATGAAAGGCACCAAGACGATGCCGCAATGCGGGTTTTCCTCCCGCGTTGCCGGTGTGCTGAACTACATGGGCGTCCAGTACCGGGATGTGGACGTTCTGGCCGATGACGCGATCCGCCAGGGCATCAAGGATTTCTCGGACTGGCCGACGATCCCGCAGCTTTACGTCAAGGGCGAATTCGTCGGCGGCTGCGACATCATCACCGAGATGACGCTGTCGGGCGAACTGGACGAGTTGTTCGACAAGTCCGGCGTCGCCTTCGACAAGGACGCCGCCGAGAAGATCCGCCAAGCCAACGGCTGAGCGCCGCCCGAACGCCGCCGCCCGCGCCCTATTGCGGGGCGCGGCAGCCGTCGAGGATCGTCACTTCCCCGGCGGTGTGATCGGCGGCCATCCAGGTAACGAACGCCTCGCGGCCCTTGGTGTAAAGCCGATAGCTGTCCTGTTCGTCGGTCGCCACATAGCGCACGCCCGACGCCGCCGGGACGGCCCGCAGCGCCACCAGCTTGCCTTCGATGCCCATGACGGCGATGCCGGGCTCGGACGGCGGGTTGACGAACCGGACCGACAGTTCGACGCCGCGATCGCAGCTATAGGTGAATTCCAGGATCTGCGTCTGCGCCAGGCCGGCCGTCGCGCTCAGACCCAGAGCGAGACCGGCAAACGCCCGATGGCGGGCCGCGCGCGTCACGCCGCCCCGCCCTTGGCCGCGGTCCTTTCCTCGATCTCCGCCGCCAGCGCCTCGGCCCGGGCCGCCAGTTCGGCCAGCGTCTCGGTCACGGCCGGGGGCACGACGGGAACCTCGATGCGTTCGGGTTCGGGGGCGCCCGCGGCGCGCAGCTGATCGAGTTCCGCCTGTACCACGCGGATGCGATCCTCGACCGCGGCGGTCTTGTCGGCCAGCATCAGCCCCGCCATCAGCAGCATGCGCGCCTCGGGCATGCGCCCGATCTGGTCGGACAGTACCTGCGCCTCGTCGTCCAGCATCTTGGCGGCGGAATGCAGATAGCTTTCCTCGCCCTCCTGGCAGGACACGTCGAAGCTGCGGCCGCCGATGTGGATTGTGACCTCGGGCATCATTCGTTCTCCCCTTTCGCCGGTTCGGGCGCATCCGACAGCAGCGTTTCCAGCTTGAACAGCACCGCGCCGGCCTCGGTCGCGTCGCTGGCCCGGGCGGCGCGCAGCCCCTCGATCTCGGCCAGCATGGCCTTGTTGATGAGTTGCGGCTCTGCGATGCCTTCGCTGTTGGCCTTGCGCAGCCTGGCGTTGATCTCGCGCAACTGGTCGTTGGACTGGCGCATCCGCTGCACCTCCATGTCGAGGCGCGCGAGGATGATGCCCTGCTCTTCCGCCCCGGCGCGCAGCCTGTCCATCTCGGCCTGCGCCGCCTCGCCCTTCTCGGCGGTGGCAAGATCGGCCTTCAGCCTCTCGACCTCGCCGGCGTGCGCTTCGGCATCCGCCTTCAACCCCTCGATCTGCGCCGTCAGGGCGGCGTTCTGCGATGTCAGTTCCTCGTTTGCCGCCGTCATGGTCTCGACCTGCGAGGCCAGGCGGTCGTTGTCGGACTTGAGCGCGTCCAGTTCGCCGGACCGGTCGAGTTCCTCGCGCAGCGCCTGCATTTCTTCCTCGTGGCGCGCCTTGATCGACTTCAGCCGTTCGCCAAGCTGGGCATTGGCCAGCTTCTCCTCGTCCAGCGCGGCCGTCAGGTCGGCCACGCTGTCGGCGGCGCCCGCACCTGCCGCCAGCGCCTCCACGCCGCTGCCGATGCGATCCATCGCCGCGGCGATCCGGCCTTGCAATTCCTCGATCTGGCTCATGCCCCTCACCTTCCCCGTTCGATCGGTCTTGTCTGCCTCGTCCCGTCTGGGCCGCACGGGCGGACCGGCCGCCGCGAATCGGACCTGTGGATATGCCGATGCTAGACCACCCCGGGCGCGGGCAAAATACCCTTGCTTTGCTTTCAATCACTTGGGCGCCTGACCTGAAGTAATGCCGAAACCGGCGGCAGGATTCCGCCCAGGCGCGCACTCTTGATCTTTGGGGCGCGGCTGATATTGAGCGCCCAGGCCGCCCAGAACGCGCCCCCGAACGCCCGCAACCCCGAAGGCAATCTCAAGGATGACACAAGTGGATCTGACCGCCCTGCGCAAAGCCAACCCCGATCACTGGGCCAAGGCCACGGCCATCCGCGCCCTGACCCTCGATGCGGTCCATGCGGCCAATTCCGGCCATTCCGGCATGCCCATGGGCATGGCCGACGTGGCCACGGTTCTGTTTGAAAAACACCTGAAGTTCGACGCATCCCACCCCGGCTGGCCCGACCGCGACCGTTTCATCCTTTCGGCCGGGCATGGCTCCATGCTGCTCTATTCGCTGCTGTATCTGACCGGCTATCCGGACATGACGCTGAACGAGATCAGGAATTTCCGCCAGTGGGGCGCGCGCACGGCGGGGCACCCAGAATACGGCCATGCCCCCGGGATCGAGACCACCACCGGCCCGCTGGGCCAGGGGCTGGCCAATTCGGTCGGCTTCGCCATGGCCGAAGAGATGCTGCGCGCCCGCTTCGGCCGCGCCGTGATGAACCATCATACCTATGTGATCGCCGGCGACGGCTGTCTGATGGAAGGCATCAGCCACGAGGCGATCGGCATCGCCGGCCACCAGAAGCTGGGCCGTCTGATCCTGTTCTGGGACAACAACGACATCACCATCGACGGGCGGGTCGAACTGTCGGACCGCACCGACCAGATGGCCCGGTTCCGCGCCTCGGGCTGGCATGTGCAGGAGATCGACGGCCACGACCCCGACGCCATCGACGCCGCCATCGTCAAGGCGAAATCCACCGGCAAGCCAAGCATGATCGCCTGCAAGACGCATATCGCGTTCGGTTCCTCGGCCCAGGACACGTCGAAAGGCCACGGCGCGCTGACCGATGCGCAACTGATCGCCGATGCCAAGGCCGCCTATGGCTGGAGCGCCGGAACCTTCGACGTGCCCGAGGACATCAAGGCGGCCTGGGAAGCGATCGGTGCCCGCGGGGCGGGCGAACGGACCGAATGGCAGGCCCGCCACGACGCGATGTCGGACCGGCGGCGGGCGGAATTCGACCGCGCCTTCGCGCTGGAACCGCCCAAACGGCTGAGCGCGACCATCCGCGCGCTGAAGAAACAGGCCAGCGATGCGGCCCACAAGGTCGCCACGCGGCAAAGTTCGCAGATGGTGCTGGAAGTGGTGAACCCGGTGATGCGCGAAACCGTCGGCGGTTCGGCCGACCTGACCGGTTCGAACAACACCAGGACCGCCGATCTCGACGCGTTCGCCCCGAACTGCCGCAAGGGCCGCTATGTCTATTGGGGCGTGCGCGAACACGGCATGGCCGCGGCGATGAACGGCATGGTGCTGCACGGCGGCATCCGCCCCTATGGCGGCACCTTCATGGCGTTCACCGACTATGCCCGCCCGGCCATGCGCATGGCGGCACTGATGCGAATTCCCACCGTGTTTGTCATGACCCACGATTCCATCGGCCTGGGCGAGGATGGCCCGACGCACCAGCCGATCGAGCATCTGGCGATCAGCCGCGCCACGCCCAACACCCGGGTCTTCCGCCCCGCCGACACGGTGGAAACCGCCGAGGCCTGGGAACTGGCGCTGACCTCGAAGGAAACGCCTTCGGTCCTGTCGCTGACCCGCCAGGGCGTGCCCGCGGTGCGCAGCGCGCACAAGGCGCGCAACCTGACGGCGCAGGGCGCCTATGTGCTGGCCGAGGCCACGGCACCGCGCAAGGCGATCCTGATCGCCACCGGATCGGAGGTTTCGCTGGCGCTGGAGGCGCGCGCGATGCTTGAGGGCGAGGGCATCGGAACCCGCGTCGTGTCGATGCCCTGCATGGAGCTTTTCGCCGAGCAGGACGAAACCTATCGCCGCCGGGTACTGCCGGCGGGGCCGGTGCGCGTGGGCATCGAGGCGGCGGCGCGCGACGGCGGCTGGGACCGCTGGCTTCTGGGCGAGCGCGGCCGCGCCAGCCGCGCCGGATTCGTCGGCATGACGGGTTTCGGCGCATCGGCGCCGGCCGGGGAACTCTACGAGCGGTTCGGCATCACCGCGCAGGCGGTCGCCGATCGGGTCAGGGCGCTGCTGGGCTGAGACGGGGGCGCCATGCCCCCGGCCCCCCTGGTCTACTGGCCGCCCGCTTCGGCAATGGCGAACACCATCGCGACGGACACCGTCAGCGTCACCTCGCCGCCGGCGACGGGCACGTCGCCGCCGCGCGAGGCGGCCATTTCCATCATCATCATCGGCTGCGGCCGGCCCATCCCCTGTTCGGTAATCGACTGCACCGGCCCCAGCGCGACCCCGGCGGCGGCCGCCAGTTGCCCGGCCCTGGCGATGGCATCGGCAACGGCATTGGCGCGGGCCTCTTCGATCAGCGTATCCGGATCCTGAACCGAGAAGGTCAGCCCGTTGAAATCGTTGGCCCCGGCGTCGATCACCGCATCCAGCACCGCCCCCAGGTTGTCGAGGTCGCGCACCCGCACGCTGATCGCGTTGCTGGCGGCGAACCCGGTGATGCGGGCGCGTTCGGGCGATGACGCCGAGGGCGACTGATTCGACCAGATCGGGTTCAGCGTCAGCCGCTGCGTCTGGATGTCGCGCGGCTGGATGCCGAATCCGGCCAGCCGTTCGTGCACCTTCGCCGCCGCCTGCGAGGTCGCACGCATCGCCGCGCCGGCCTCCCTGGCCTCCTGCGTCACGCCCAGCACGATGGTGGCCATGTCCGGCACCGCCTCGACCCGGCCTTCGCCGCTCACGCTGATGCGGCGCGGCTCTTCGGTGCGCTCGGGCGCGCTTTGGGCGGCGGTCTGGACGGTGGCCAGCGCGGCGGCCAGAACGGCAATCGGAAACAGTTTCTTCACGGCTACTCTCCTTGTATCACGCAGCCAGCATGGGCCGGCCGGCGAACATGGGCAAGATGGCGCGGCGCTGAAATCTTTTACTCGGCGGGCTCCTGCTCTACACTCTGTCCGGGCGCCGGCGCGCCCGACACGACAACCGGATCATGTGATCACGCGATGAAGCCGAATTTTGCGCTTTCCCTTTCGTTCGACGGCATCGCCCTGCTGCATCGCGCTGCGGGCGGCTGGCGGCATGTCGCCACCGTCGCCACGGATGCCCCCGACCTGAGCCGGCAACTGGAGGGCATGCGCGAAAAGGCGCTCAGGCTGGAACCGGACGGGCTGCGCTGCAAGCTGATCATCCCCAACGACCAGATCCGCTACATGACGGTCAAGACCGGGACGCTGGGCGGAGACGCGCGGCGCGACGCGGTGCGCGCGGCCCTGGCCGGTGCCACGCCCTACGCGCTGGACGAACTGGCCTTCGACATCGCGGTCGATGGCGCGCAGACCCATGTCGCCGCCGTCGCCCGCGAAACCCTGGCCGAGGCCGAAGCCTTCGCGAGCGAACACGGCTTTCACCCGATCTGCTTTGTCGCGGTGCCGGGCGACGAGCCGTTCCTGGGCGAGCCGTTCTTCGGCGCCTCGGACCATGCCGCCAGCCTGCCCGGCGGCGAGCGGGTCGAAGCCGAGGGCATCGCCGTGGTGGTGGTCGGCGATGCGGTATTCCCCGACGCCCGGTCGGAAACGCCGGTGGCGGCCGGCGCGGATGCGCCGGATCCGGACAAGGCGCATCCCGAACCGGGCGAGAACGCGAAGCGGACCGAAAGCGAGGCCGCTGGAGAAGCGGAGAGCGCCGCCGCCATCACGCCAATGCCGAACGAGGCGGACGGACCGGCACCGCAGGTCGCGGGATTTTCCAGCCGGCGGAGCGCGCCGGATGCCGCCGCGCCCGGCCTTGGCGGTGCGCTGCGCGAGGCGGCCCTGCCCGAACCGGCGCGACGGCTGACCATCGTCGCGGACGCGACGGATGCGGAGGCGGCAACGCCGCCGAAACGGGTTTCGGTCAACGCGCCGGATCTTGCCATTCCCGACCCCGGCCCGCCGGCCAGGGCGGCCGCCCCGGCCAAGGCCAGGCGCGGATTCTTCAGCCGCAGGACAGCGGCGAAACCCGGACCGGCCGCCCCGCGCGCACCAAACGCGGCGTCGCCGCGGATCGACGATCTGCCGGCCAGCGACGAAACCGCGCGGATGACGCGGTTCGGCGCCCGCGGCGTGGCCGCCGTGGGCGGCAAGCCGCGCCATCTCGGGCTGATCCTGACGCTTGCGCTGCTGGTGTTTCTGGCCGCGATCGCGGCCTGGGCGGCGCTGTTTCTGGACAACGGCATCGCCGGGCTGTTCCGCCAGACCGAAACGAAAAGCGACTTTGCCCTGGTGCCCGCCCCCCGCCAGCCCGCCGCGCCCAGGCCACCGGAAAGCACGGCCGCGCTGCGGGGGGCCGACCTGCCGGCGCCGAAATCGGTGCCGCTGCACACCCCCGCGCCCGCCCCGGACGGGGATGGCGCAACCCCGCCCGCCGGGGATGCCGCCGAGCCGACGCTGAGCGACACCGACAGCGCGGCGCTGGACGCATTGCGCGAATCGGCCCGCGACGAGACGCCCGAGACGGCCGCACAGCCCGGCCTGCAGGATCGCGCGCTTTATGCCGCCACGGGCATCTGGTCGGGTGCGCCCGAAGTGCCCCGGACCCCGGCGATCATCGGGCTGGACGACCTCTATGTCGCCTCGATCGACCGCACCGACCTGTCCCAGGATGCCGTCGCCCTGCCGGCGCCGGCGGCGCTGGATACCGATCATTCGCTGGCTTCGCGCACATCGCCCGCAGCGGCCGATGCGGTGTTCGACATCGGAGCCGACGGGCTGGTGGTGCCCACCGCCGCGGGAACCGTCAGCCCCGAGGGGATCACCGTGTATCTGGGGCGCCCCCCGGTGGTGCCCCCGCCGACCCCGGCGCGGACCGACCCGGCGCCCGAGCTTGACGCCATCCGCGACCGGCTGGCGCAACTGCGCCCGCGGCCGCGCCCCGGCAATCTGATCGAACGCAACGAACGCGCGCAGCTTGGCGGTCTCAGCCGCGACGAACTGGGTGGCGTCCGGCCCCGGCTGCGGCCCGAAAACGCCAAGACCGAAGCCGAAGAGGACGAAACCCCGACCGCGCAGGCGATCGCGGCCTCGCGCGCACCCAGGGCACGGCCCGGCGACTTCACCAGGATCGTGGCCCAGGCCGCCCGCCAACCCGCCCCGAGCAGCGCCGAAGCCGAAGCCGAGGCGGACGGCGAACCCGAGACCCGCACCGCCGCAGCCGCCCCGGCGACCGTCGCGCCGCGCATCCCGTCCTCGGCCTCGGTCTCGCGGCAGGCGACGCTGAACAACGCGATCAACCTCAAGAAGGTCAATCTGATCGGCGTCTACGGCACGCCCTCGAACCGCCGGGCGCTGGTGCGCCTGCCCTCGGGGCGCTACAAGAAGGTCAAGGTCGGCGATCATGTCGACGGCGGCCGGATCGTGGCGATCGGCGAGAGCGAACTGCGCTATCAGAAGGGCGGGCGCAACATGACGCTGAAGATGCCCAAGGGCTAAGCCGCGACGCCCGCGTTCTCGCTCGGGCGGGGTGGCGCGAGACTGCGGCAAGATGGTGCATTTCAAGCACTTGTTTCGCGCATTCCCGCGCGAGAATCGGGCTGCGCCCTCGCATTTGCCGCATTATGATGCGGTATATCCGGGGAAAACACGCACATGCTGGACAGTATCGACACAAGGCTTCCGGGCGCGATCCAGACCAACGCGCATCTGGCGGCGCAGGAACCGGGCGAGATGGTGCACCTGTCGCCCAGCCAGCCCCGGCGGCGGCGCCAGCGGCTCGAATCGGCGGGCCATATCCGGGATTGCAGCGTCCGGCCGGTGGGCACCCGGCCCGGGATCGCCGGCGCCCGGACCACGACCGGCGAGGCCGATTGCCCGCTGCGGGCCTGTTGCGCCGATCTGCCCGCGCTCGACACCTCGATTCGCGACGCGCCGTTGCCGACCTGATTTCCGAAAGGACCGCGCCCAAATGGAGAACTTCCTTTACCAGGCCTCCATCTACCTGGCCGCCGCCGTGATCGCCGTGCCGATCGCGGCACGGCTGGGGCTGGGCTCGGTTCTGGGTTATCTCGCCGCCGGGATCATCATCGGCCCGGTCCTGGGCCTGGTCGGAAGCGAAACCGAGAACCTGCGCCATTTCGCCGAGTTCGGCGTGGTGATGATGCTGTTCCTGATCGGTCTGGAACTGGAGCCGGCCGCACTTTGGGACATGCGGCACCGGCTGATCGGTCTGGGCGGTTTGCAGATCGTGGTCAGCACGCTGGCGCTGATGACGGCGGCCCTTTTGGCCAACCAGAACTGGCAGGCGGCACTGGCCATCGGTCTGACATTGTCGCTGTCCTCGACCGCCATCGTCTTGCAGACGCTTTCGGAAAAGGGGCTGATGCAGACCGCCGGCGGACGGTCGGTGTTTTCCGTCCTGCTGACCCAGGACATCGCGGTGATCCCGATCCTGGCGCTCCTGCCGCTTCTGGCGGTGGCGGCGCCGGCGCAGATCCTGCATGACGGCTCCATCGGGCGCGGCGGCGAGGCTGGGAGCGACGCGGGCGGGCATGGCGCGCTGTCGCTGGTGGCGGGCCTGCCCGGCTGGGGCGTGACGCTGGTCACGATCGCCGTGATCGGCTTTGTCGTGCTGGCCGGCATCTACCTGACCCGGCCGGTGTTCCGCTTCATCCATGCCAGCAATCTGCGCGAGATGTATACCGCGCTGGCGCTGCTGATCGTCGTCGGCATTTCCTTCCTGATGCTGCTGGTGGGCCTGTCCCCGGCGCTGGGCGCGTTCCTGGCCGGCGTGGTTCTGGCCAACTCGGAATTCCGCCACGAGTTGGAAAGCGACCTGCTGCCGTTCAAGGGGCTGTTGCTGGGTCTCTTCTTCATCACCGTCGGATCGGGCATCGACGTGCGCGCCTTCTTGCGCGATCCGGGCGACCTGATCGGGCTGGCGCTGCTGCTTGCCGTGGTCAAGGGGCTGATCCTTTACCTGCTGGGGCGCATTTTCGGCCTGAAGGGGCGCGACCGCTGGCTGTTCACGCTGGGGCTGGCCCAGGCCGGGGAGTTCGCTTTTGTCCTGATCGGATTTTCCCGCCAACTCAACGTTTTGCCGAACGATCTTGCGCAGAAGCTGCTGCTGATCGTTGCCCTTTCGATGCTGATCACGCCGCTTCTGTTCATACTCTACGACATGCTGTCGCGCCGCATGAAAGAGCCCGCACCGCACCAGCAGGCCGACAAGATCGACGACGAAGGCCCGATCATCATCGCCGGAATCGGACGGTTCGGCCAGATCGTCAACCGGCTTGTGCGCGGCAGCGGCTTCAAGACCATCGTGCTCGATCACGACATGGAAACCGTCCAGCTCATGCGCCGCTTTGGCGTCAAGGGGTTTCTGGGCGATCCCACCCGGCCGGAACTGCTCAAGGCCGCGGGGCTGGCCAAGGCGCGGGTGCTGGTGGCAGCGCTGGACGACCCGGCGCAGGTGACAAAGCTTGTCGCCTACGCCCGGCGCGAGCGCCCCGATCTGCATATCGTCGCCCGCGCCCGCGACCGCCATCATGTTTTCGAGCTCTACAAGGCCGGCGCCGACGACATCGTGCGCGAGATGTTCGACAGTTCGCTGCGGGCAGGGCGCTATGTGCTGGAGAACATCGGGCTGAGCGAATTCGAGGCCGCCGGCGCCGAGCAGACCTTCTATACCCATGACCGCCAGGCCCTGCGCGATCTGGCCGAGGTCTGGGATCCGGCGCTGCCGGCCAGCCAGAACGCGGCCTATATCGCGCGGGTACGGGAACTGGAAAAGGAACTGGAATCCGAACTGCTCGCCCTGGCCGAGGAGAACGCGAAAAAGACCGCCTGAGAAATCCGCAGGACGCCGAGCCGGGCTGCGCGATTGACCCGGCCCGCGCAGCCGATTAGCAAGGGCCAGCGTCGGCGGTGGCCGGATCGCGGAACCTGCGGCAAGGGGACAGGTGAGCATGCTTTACGCATCGGCGCGGGACTGGCGCAGAACGGCGCACAAACGGGTTCTGTTCTTCGGCATGTCGGGGCTGGGCAAGACCCATGTCAGCAACATGCTGCGCGAGGCCGGCGGCTGGTTCCACTATTCGATAGATTACCGCATCGGCACCCGCTACATGGGCGAATACATCGCCGACAACGCCAAGGCCGAGGCGATGAAGGTGCCGTTCCTGCGCGAGTTGCTGCTTTCGGATTCGATCTATATCGGATCGAACCTGAGCTTTGACAACCTGACCCCGGTTTCGGCCTATCTGGGCCGGCCCGGCGATCCGTCCAGGGGCGGGCTGGCGATCGGGGATTACCGGCGCCGGCAGGAACAGTTCCGCCATGCCGAGATCTATGCGCTGCTGGACACCGACTATTTCATCGACCGGGCCGAGCGGCTTTACGGCTATCCGCATTTCGTCTGCGACACCGGCGGTTCGATCTGCGAATGGGTCGAGGCGGAAAATCCCGACGATCCGGTGCTGAGCGAACTTGCCAGGCGCACCCTGATGATCTGGATCAAAGGTGACGAGGCGCACACCGCCGAACTGATCCGCCGGTTTGACAAGGCGCCCAAGCCGATGTCCTATCAGCCCGAATTCCTGACCCGGGTCTGGAACGAATATCTGCGCGAAAACAAGTGCGAGGAAGACGAAGTTGATCCTGACGCCTTCGTGCGGTGGACCTATGCCAAGGCGCTGGCGCACCGCCAGCCGCGCTATGAGGCGATGGCGCGCAACTGGGGTGTCACGGTGACGGCCGATCAGGTCGCGGCCATTCGCGACGAGGGCGATTTCGACGACCTGGTCGCCGAGGCGCTGGAGCGGCGCGCGCACCCCTGAAGCCGGGCGCGCCGGTTCAGCCCTGGCAGGTGCCGATGGCGTCGCCGATGGCATTGCGCGCATTGCGCAGGCCGACCTGCATGACGAAGGCGCCGGCTGCGTCGAACACCTGAATCGACGTCCCCGCCGCCAGAACCCCGATGAACGGGCTGGTGCGGTGCAGCGGTGTCGTCAACTCGACCCGCGAGCGGTCGAAATTCATCCAGTGATCCACACCGTCGACGCGCAGCCG
>JAGRMG010000129.1 GCA_020441385.1 Paracoccaceae bacterium | reverse complement strand
GCTTGCCCCGCTCCTGTTCGGTCAGCAGGTTCAAGGTGCCCTCGATGCCCAGTTCCTCGCCATCCACGGTGAAGGACAGCCCGGCGATGGTTTCGTCGAACAGCCGTTCCCAGGCATCGCCGACGACACCCATGTCGTGCAGGAAATTCTCAAGCTCGTCGGACAGCTGATAGGGTTTCATCGCGCGGATGCGCTCGAACGCGGGCCGGTAGCGGGCCAGATCGGGGCTGGCGTCGAACAGGGCCTTCAGCGCGGCGTCGTCGATCCGGTTCAACTCGAGCGTGAAGAACACCAGCGGCGTGGTGAAGTCGGTGATCTTCTCCTGGGTATCGGACAGGAACTTGGCGCGCCCGGCGTCGGTGGTCTGCTGGTAATAGCGCAGCCCCGCGAAGGACATGATGCGCCCGGCAACGCGGCTGATGTCCTCGTGGCGGTGAACGCATTCCAGCAGGCCGGCGGCGTCCAGCCCGGCCAGCTTGTCCTTGTAGTCGGCGGCGAACCGGCCGCATGCGGATTCAAGCCGGTCGAGATCGCGCTTCAGTTCCGGCGCGTCCTCGCCGGCATAGAGATCGTCGAGATCCCATTCGGGCAGATCGCCCAGATCCCCGGCGCCTGTTTCGGCATTTGCATCGAGGACGGGAAAGGGAAGCTGAAACATCGGGATCTCCTGGCTTTGACTGGCTCACACTTAGGGCGCGGGGCGGGCGATCACAAGCGGCGCGGGTTCAGGGCCCGCGCGCGATGTCAAAGCCGGGCGGGGCCAGGGTGAAGCCGTCAAAACGGAATCCCGGCGACACGACGCAGCTGACCAGGGTCCGTCGCCCATGCTGCGTGCGGCCTGCCAGTGATGGGGCGGTATCACGATCTGCGGCGCCCCGGCGTCCAGATCGGGCGACAGCAGACGCTCGCGCGCCGGGCCCTTTTCGGTTTCGCTGAGCGAGAGGATCAGCGGCGCCCCGGCATGCCAGAGCCAGATCTCGGCGGCATCGACCTTGTGCCAATGGCTGACCTCGCCGGCCCGCAGCAGGAAGTGGATACAGGTGGCGCTGGCCCGGCCGGGATTGTCCGCGGCCCAGGTCTGGCGGTAATGGCCGCCTTCGGGATGGGGTTCCAGTTGCAGCCGGGCGATGATCTGATCCGCGTTCATGCGGGCGAGTCTGGCACGGTGCGCCCCGCGGCGCCAGTGCCGCCCGGACCGATACGCTCTGGATATTCCGCGCCGGGCGATTATCTTCGCCCCATGTCCCTGCATATTCCCTTCGACAACAGCTATGCCCGCCTTCCGGGCGTGTTCTATTCGCCTCAGCCGCCGGTGCCCGTGGCCGCCCCCCGGCTGGTGGCCTTCAACGAGGATCTGGCGCGGGTCTTGCGCATATCCCCGGGCGATGCGCAGGATATGGCGATGGTCTTTGCGGGCAATCGCGTACCCGAGGGCGCCGAGCCGATCGCGCAATTGTATGCCGGCCACCAGTTCGGCCAGTACAACCCGCAACTGGGCGACGGGCGCGCGGTGCTGCTGGGCGAGGTGGTGGGCACGGACGGCATACGCCGCGACATCCAGCTGAAGGGCGCCGGGCGCACGCCGTATTCGCGCGGCGGCGACGGGCGCGCCTGGCTGGGTCCGGTGCTGCGCGAATATGTCGTGTCCGAGGCGATGCACGGCCTGGGCATTCCCACCACCCGCGCGCTGGCGGCGGTCGAGACCGGCGAAACCGTGATCCGCGAACGCGCGCTGCCCGGCGCGGTTCTGACCCGCGTCGCCTCCAGCCATCTGCGGGTGGGCACCTTTCAGGTGTTCGCCGCGCGCGGCGAAATCGCCAGCCTCAAGCGGCTGACCGATTATGCCATTGCCCGCCACTATCCCGACGCCGAGGGGCCCATGGGCCTGCTGGCGGCGGTGCGCGACGCCCAGGCCCGCCTGATCGCGCAATGGATGGGCGCGGGCTTTATCCACGGGGTGATGAACACCGACAATTGCGCGATTTCCGGCGAAACCATCGACTACGGCCCATGCGCCTTCATGGATACGTTCCACCCCGAAACGGTGTTCAGTTCGATCGACCAGATGGGCCGCTACGCCTATTCCAACCAGCCCGGAATCGCGGTCTGGAACCTGGCGCAACTGGCCACCGCGCTGATCCAGCAGTTCGAGGACAGGGAGGCGGCGGTGGAGCCGGCCAGCGAGATCGTTCATGCCATGCCCGGCCTGATCGAGGCGCACTGGCTGGACGTGTTCCGCGCCAAGCTGGGGTTGTCATCGGCACGCGAAGGCGACGGCGACCTGATCACCGGGCTCCTGGACCGCATGGTGCAGGGCGAGGCGGATTTCACCAACACGTTCCGGGCATTGGGGACCGACGGGGCGCGCGGCCAGTTCACCGACCCCTCGGCCTATGACGGCTGGGCCGGGGACTGGGCGGCGCGCAGTGCCGGCGAACCCGATCCGCTTGCGGCGATCCGTGCGGCAAACCCGGCCTTCATCCCGCGCAATCATCGTATCGAACAGATGATCGAGGCGGCGGTGGCGGGCGACTACGAGCCCTTCAACAGGTTGATCGCGGTGCTGGCCCGCCCCTTCGACGATCAGCCCGAAAACGCCGACCTGACCCGCCCGCCGGCCGAGGACGAGGTGGTCAGGGCCACGTTCTGCGGCACCTGAACCCGGCGCCCTACTTGCGGTTGACGAGAACCAGCCCGGCGACCACGAGGGCCAGCGCCAGCCAGATCGACAACGCGATCCGTTCGCCCAGGATCGCCCAGCCGAAGAACACCGCGAAGACCGGCGACAAAAAGCTGAAGGCGGCGACGGTGCTGGCGCGATAGATCGTCAGAAGCCAGAACCAGAACAGGTATCCCAGCGAGGCGACGGCCAGGATCTGAAAGCCCAGGCCTGCCCAGTGGATCGGCCGCGGATCGTGCAGCAGCGGCCCGAAGACCGGCGCCAGCGCCAGCAGGATCGGCGCCGACACGGTAAGCTGGAAGAACAGCTGCACCAGCGGCCGCACCTCGCCCAGCGATGTCATCCGTACCGTCAGCGCGATTCCGGCCCAGCCCAGCGCCGCGTTCAGCGCCATCATGTCGCCCGACAGCGACGCCGCACCGCCCGGCCCCCGATCCGCGAGCGCGATGACCACTCCGCCCATCGCCAGCCCCAGGCCGAGGATGCGCGCCCCGGTCAGCCTTTCGCCGGGCAGGAACAGATGCGCCGCCAGCGCCAGCCAGACCGGCATCGTGTAAAACAGGATCGAGGCGCGGGCCACGGTGGTGCGGTCGAGCGCCATGTAGAGCAGCACGAATTCAATGGTGAAGAACAGCCCCGACACCACGCCCCAGAACGCGGTACCGCGCGGCAGATCAAGCGAAACCCCGCGATAGCGGAACCACATCAGCAGGATCACCAGCGCCCCGAGCGAACGCAGGCCGGCCTGGAACAAGGGGCCGAATCCTTCACCCGTCACCTTGATCACGACCTGGTTGAAGGCCAGAAGCGCCGCGAACCCGGTCAGGGCGGTGGCGCCGAATCCGTCGATTGCACGCTTTTCCTTCATCCGCCCAAGGGAGGGGCGGTCGCGGACCGTGTCAAGCGGTTCCGGCATGCGCCGCGGCGTCAGTCAAAGATGCGGTCAAGTTGTCTCTTTGGCTTGCGCCCGAGCCCGCATCTGGCCGATAACAGGGGCCGGATCATGACAAGGGCACCCTGCGACATGACTGCGAATTCCGGCCTGCGCCTGGCCAGCTACAATATCCAGAAATGCGTCGGGCTGGATCTGCGCCGGCAGCCGCGCCGCATCCTTCAGGTGCTGGACGGCATGAAGGCTTGTATCGTGGTCTTGCAGGAAGCCGACAAGCGCCTGCCGCCCCGCCCCGCCGCGCTGCCCCATTTCGTGCTGGAAGAGGCCGGCTGGCAGGTCGTCGATCTGGGCGGCGCCGGGTCGCTGGGCTGGCACGGCAACGCGGTGATCTGGCGCGGCGACGGGCTGCGCGAGACCGCGCGGGGCCATATCGTGCTGCCGGGGCTGGAGCCGCGCGGCGCCGTGCGGGTCGAGTTCGACACGCCGATCGGCCCGCTGCGCGTGATCGGAATGCACCTCGGGCTGATCTCGTATTACCGCCAGCAGCAGGTGCTGCATCTGTGCCGCGAACTGGGCGATCTGCCGGGAATGCCGACGGTCTGGGCGGGGGATTTCAACGACTGGTCCAGGGCGCCGGTGATGGAGCGCTGGGCGCCGCGGATGCGCTTTCTGCCGCCGCGGCCCAGCTTTCCGTCGGCCCGCCCCGTCGGCGCGCTGGACCGCATCGCGCTGTCCGATGAACTGACGGTGGCGGGCCACGGCGTGCATTCGGCGCGACCGGCGCATATCGCCTCGGACCATCTGCCGGTCTGGGCCGACCTGCGGGCGCAGGAAAGCGGCCGAGTCCGCCCGGCGGGATAGCCGCCTCACCCGTCACGGCGCGGGCAGAAGATGCGTGATGCCGACCGCCGCCGCCCGCGCCAGATCGGCATCGAGCGACATCGGGATATATTCGCCGCGCCGCCACAGCTGCGCCTGGTCGTCGTAGTGGCGCGACAGGAAATGCCCCGACTGCCCGGTCGCGACGATGAACACCGAACTGTCGGGATCGGCGAAATCGTAGACGCCGCGAAAGCCGGCGCCATGCACGTTGCGGAACGGATCGGGATCCTCGCCCGAGGTGCGCCCGCGCAGCAGCGTGTTGTCGCCGCCGCTGGTGGATTGCCGGATGTTGACGAAATAGCGCAACACCGGCACCTCGCCCAGCACCGGATGGTCGTGAACGGCCTGGTGCGCATCGCCCCAGCGCAGGGTTTCCAGCGCGGTTCCGTAGGTCTCGCCGATCCAGACCAGCGCATCGTCCAGCGCCAGCCGCGCCATTTCGGTGCAGGTCTCGACCGGCGCGCTGTGGCGGACATCGCACCACACCGACGCGCCATCGACATCGCGGAACACGCGTTCCAGGAACAGCGGCTGAACATGGGGAAATTCCGTGGCCAGCGGGCCAAGCTCGTCCGCGATCAGGCGCTTTTGCAGCGCCCGCATCCAGGCGGCATAGATCAGCGGTTCGGGCAGGTGTTCGTTCATTTCGCCGTTCCAGTCCGCCAGCAGCGAAAGCGCGATCTGGCGCTGGCGTTCGGGGGTTCCGTCCGGCGCGGCCTGGCCGGTGAACCACAGATCGGCGCCCACCAGCGGCAGCAGCGACCGGGCGGTAAAGCTCACCGGGTCGAGCTGGGCCTCTATGAAGCTGTCGCGGGTATGGACCTGGCGCGATTGCATGAGTTTCTGCCAGCGGTTGATGCGCTGGGTATCGCCCCACAGGAACGAGACATGGTTGGGGAAGGGGCGCTGGAGTATCTTGTTGTTGGTATTGCCCAGGATGCCGCCGCGCGGGCTGACGAATTCGGGATTGGCGGTATAGGGCAGGCGGCCCATCCAGCGGTTTTCGATGCGCCAGCCCTGGCTGGGCAGGCGCCCCTGGGTCTGATGGCGCGGGTCGCGCCGGGGCATCGCGCCGATGGTCTTCATGGCGATGGTGGACTGGTCCACCAGCATCAGGTTCTGGGAGGGCGCGATATAGCCCTCGGCCGCCGCGATCGCCTCGTGCACATCCTGTGCGCCCATCATCGCCAGCGCCGCCGAATAGGTGGTATCGGCCGGGTCCAGCACGGTCCAGGCCAGCGCCGCGACATGGCCCGGCGGCGTCACGGTTTCCAGATCGTAAAGGCTGCCGGGCAGGACCGGGCCGTTTTCGCTCCAGCGCAGGGTTAGGGTGATCGGCGCCGCCCCCTTGATCTCGATGATCGAGGGGCGGGTCTCGAACGGCTTGAAGCCCTGTGGCGTCAGGTATTCCTCGGGATTGTCCGGGTTCAGCTTTTCGACATAGGAATCCTGATCGTCGAGATAGGACGACGTGACCCCCCAGCCCAGCCGCGCGCTGCGCCCGGTCAGGATTGCCGGAATGCCGGGGATGGTGCCGCCGATCACGCCGCCGCGCGCCAGTTCCAGGCGCGCCAGATACCAGATGCCGGGGGCGGAAAAGCCCAGATGCGGGTCGTTGGCCAGCAGCGTGCCGCCCGAAGCCGACCGCGACGGCGCCGCCGCCCAGGCGTTCGAGGCGCCCGCCAGCCCGCGGCGCGGGAACGGCCAGGGCGGGCCGCCGGGCCGGGATGCGGCGGCATATCGCGGCACTCCGGGGAACAGATCGGCGTATTCCGGCAGCGCCGCGATGCCGTTGCCCGGCGCGTCCGGCAGGATGTCGGCCAGCCGCGCGGCATCGTCAAGCATCATCGAGGTGCGCGCGCGCAGCACCTCGTTGTCCAGATGGCCCGAGAGTTGCAGCCCCAGCAGCTTGATCATGGCCAGCGAATCCGCCGGCTGCCAGGGCGCCACGGGCGCGTTGAACAGGAACATCTCGGGCGCGCCGCGGCCCAGCGCGCGCGCGTTGATCTCGGCCAGCCGGGCGTTGATTCCGGCCGAATAGGCGTTGAGCGCCGCCAGCGCCTCGGGTGTCTGCACCTCGACCGAGCGCACCGCGAGGCGGTAGAGGTCGAGCCGGCGCAGCAGACGGTCGGTGCGCAGGGTGCGGGCGCCGAAGACCTCGGACAGGCGGCCCTGGACCGCCCGGCGCATGAAGGTCATCTGCCACAGCCGGTCCTGCGCATGGGCATAGCCGAGGCCGAAGAACACGTCGGCGTCGTTTTCGCCGAAGATATGCGGGACATCGGCCTGGTCGCGCACGATCTCGACCGGCGCGGACAGGCCGGCGACCTCGAGCGTGCGGTTATAGTCGGGCAGCGACTGGGAGGCGAAATAATAGACCAGCAGGACCGCCAGCACCACCAGCACGACCAGAGCGGCGGCGATGCGCAACAGCCATCGAATGACCCGTGCCATTGGTTCCGGTTCCCGATCTTGCCTCGCGCCGGTCCGCGCCCCGGCCCCGTGGATGGATGCGCCCCGATGCGCGAATTCCCGGCAATGCCTAAGCCATGTCCGGCCCGGGATAAAGCCCTTGCCTGCCGCCCTTCGGTACCGCCGGGGCTGCCGGGCCGCGCTCAGCCCGCCGCGCGGGCCGCGCGCTTGCGTTCGTGCGGATCCAGATGCCGTTTGCGCAGCCGGATCGCGTTCGGCGTCACCTCGACCAGTTCGTCGTCGTCGATATAGGCGATGGCCTGTTCCAGCGTCATCGTGACCGGCGTCGTCAGGCGCACGGCCTCGTCGGTGCCCGAGGCCCGCACGTTGGTCAGCTTCTTGCCCTTCAGCGGGTTCACCTCCAGGTCGTTTTCGCGGGAATGCTCGCCGATGATCATGCCCTCGTAGATCTGTTCCTGCGCGCCGATGAACAGCCGCCCGCGTTCTTCGAGGTTCCACAGCGCATAGGCCACCGACTGTCCCGCCTCCATCGAGATCAGAACCCCGGCGCGGCGGCCCTGGATCGCCCCCTTGTGGGGCGCCCAGCCGTGAAACACCCGGTTCAGAACGCCGGTGCCGCGGGTGTCGGTCAGAAACTCGCCGTGATAGCCGATCAGCCCGCGCGAGGGCACCAGCGCCACGATCCGCGTCTTGCCGGCGCCGGCGGGTTTCATCTCGGCCAGATCGCCCTTGCGCGCGCCGGTGATCTTCTCGATCACCGCGCCGGCAAACTCGTCGTCCACGTCGATGGTGACTTCCTCGACCGGTTCCAGCGTCTTGCCGTCTTCCTCGCGCAGCAGCACCTGCGGGCGCGAGATCGACAACTCGAACCCCTCGCGGCGCATGTTCTCGATCAGCACGCCCATTTGCAGCTCGCCGCGCCCCGCCACCTCGAACGCCTCGCCGCCCGGCGTGTCGCTGACGCGGATGGCGACGTTGGATTCGGCCTCCTTCAGCAGCCGGTCGCGGATCACCCGGCTTTGCACCTTCTTGCCGTCGCGCCCGGCCAGCGGCGAATCGTTGATGCCGAAGGTCACGGTGATGGTGGGCGGGTCGATGGGCTTGGCCTGGATGGCCTCGCTCACCGAGGGGTCGCACAGCGTGTCGGCGACCGTGGCGCTGGACATGCCGGCGATGGTGACGATGTCGCCGGCCTCGGCCAGGTCGATGGGCTGCTGGCTCAGCCCGCGGAAGGCCATGATGCGGGTGGCGCGAAAGCTTTCGATCTGGCGGCCGTCGCGGCCCAGCGCCTTGACGGTCTGCCCGGCCTTCAGCGTGCCGCTTTCCACCCGTCCCGTCAGGATGCGTCCGATGAAGGGATCGGCACCCAGCGTCGTGGCCAGCATGCGGAAGGGTTCGCCGCGATGGGCAATCTGGGCGGGGGCGGGAACGTGGCGCACCACCAGGTCGAACAGCGCGCCAAGATCCTTGCGCGGCCCGTTCAGATCGGCATCGGCCCAGCCCGACCGGCCCGAGGCATAGAGATGGGGAAAGTCCAGTTGATCGTCGTCGGCGCCCAGGTTGGCGAAAAGGTCGAAACATTCGTCAAGCGCCCGGTCGGGTTCGGCATCGGGCTTGTCCACCTTGTTCAGCACCACGATGGGGCGCAGCCCCAGCGCCAGCGCCTTGGAGGTGACGAACTTGGTCTGCGGCATCGGCCCTTCGGCGGCATCGACCAGCAGGACCACGCCGTCGACCATGCTCAGGATGCGTTCGACCTCGCCGCCGAAATCGGCGTGGCCGGGGGTATCGACGATGTTGATGCGGGTGCCGTTCCATTCGACCGACGTGGCCTTGGCCAGGATGGTGATGCCGCGTTCGCGCTCCAGGTCGTTGCTGTCCATCGCCCGCTCGGCCACGGCCTGGTTCTCGCGGAAGGCGCCGGATTGTTTCAGAAGCTCGTCCACCAGCGTCGTCTTGCCGTGATCCACGTGCGCGATGATTGCGATGTTTCGCAGGTCCATGTCGTCAGCCTTTAATGGGGTCGGCCCGGCGCATAGCGTGCCCTGCGAAGTTTGACCAGCGATAATTGCCCCCGTGCCGGGGCCGGCGGCGCGCACCTTCGCGGCGGCCCGTTCGAAGCCGCCGCGCGGTATTGTCCGCCGGCAGGCCCGGTCAGAACTGGTACGAGATTCGCGCCGTGATCGTGGCGGCATCCAGATCGTTGCCGGCCACGCCGCCGAAATCGTCGGCCTCATGATAAAGTGCCTCGACCCCGCCGATGAGCGTGTCGGTGAACTTGTACTTCATGCCGGCGCCGATGAAGGCGCCGTTGTCGTCTCTGTCGCCGCCCGGCAGGGCCAGGTTGGCGTGAAAGGCGCCGGCGGTGGCGTAGACCAGGGTGCGGCCCAGATCGTAGCCGCCGATCAGCTTGGCCCGCCCGATGGCGTCGATCTTTCCGGGGCCGCCGGACATGTTGGCGAAATCGTAATCCAGTTCGCCACCGACGACCCAGTCGCCCAGATCGTGCAGATATCCGGCATGCACACCGGCCAGCCCGCCGTCGTAGTCGGTTCCCGGCACGCCGCCATCGCCATAGCCGACCTGTCCGCCCAGGTAGAAGCCGGTCCATTCCCCGACCGGCGCGGGCACGAACAGGGGGGTTACGGCAACCGGGTCGGTGGCCGGCTGCGACAGGCTTCCGGCCAGGGCCGGGGCGGCGATCAGGCACAGCGGTGCGGCAAGGCGAAACGGTTTCATGTCGTCATTTCCTTCTCTGTCTGGCGGCGCGGCAATGGAACCTGCGCCATCATGCAAGGAAAAAACGTGCGGCCGCGGGCCGGGTTCCGCGACAGGAGAGCGAAACGGTCCCTCGGCGGCCGGCCCGGCGGAACCCCGCGCACCGGGCCGGCAGATCTCAGCCGGTCAGGGCGGCGTTCAGCCCGTCATCGACCTTTTCGAGAAAACCCAGCGTGGTCAGCCAGCCCTGATCGGGGCCGACCAGCAGGGCCAGATCCTTGGTCATGAACCCGGCCTCGACGGTTTCGACCACGACCCGTTCCAGCGTCTGCGCGAAATCGAGCAGGGCCGCGTTGCCATCGAGCTTGGCGCGGTGCTTGAGCCCACCGGTCCAGGCATAGATCGAGGCGATGGAGTTGGTCGAGGTCGCCTCGCCCTTCTGGTGCTGGCGGAAATGCCGGGTGACGGTGCCGTGCGCGGCCTCGGATTCCACCGTCCTGCCATCGGGCGACATCAGCACCGAGGTCATCAGCCCGAGCGAGCCGTAGCCCTGCGCGATGGTGTCGGACTGCACGTCGCCATCGTAGTTCTTGCACGCCCAGACATAGCCGCCCGACCATTTCAGCGCCGAGGCGACCATGTCGTCGATCAGCCGGTGTTCGTACCAGATGCCGGCGGCCTTGAAACGGTCGGCGAATTCCTCGTCGAAGACCTGCTGGAACAGATCCTTGAAGCGGCCGTCATAGGCCTTGATGATGGTGTTCTTGGTGGACAGGTAAAGCGGCCAGCCGCGGTCGAGCGCGTAGTTCATCGAGGCCCGCGCGAAGTCGATGATCGAGGCGTCGAGATTGTACATCGCCATGGTCACGCCGGCCGACGGCGCGTCGAACACCTCGCGTTCGATCACCTCGCCATCCGCGCCCTCGAATCTGAGCGTCACCTTGCCGGGGCCGGGAAAGCGGAAGTCGGTGGCCTTGTACTGATCGCCGAAGGCGTGGCGGCCGACCACCACCGGCTGCGTCCAGCCGGGAACGAGGCGGGGTACGTTGCGGCACACGATGGGGGCGCGGAAGATCACCCCGCCCAGGATGTTGCGGATGGTGCCGTTGGGGCTGGGATACATGCGCTTCAGTCCGAATTCCTCGACCCGCGCCTCGTCGGGCGTGATGGTGGCGCACTTGACGCCGACGCCGTGTTCGCGGATCGCGTTGGCGGCCTCGACGGTGATGCGGTCGTCGGTCTCGTCGCGCACCTGGATCGCGAGGTCGTAGTATCTGAGGTCGATGTCGAGATAGGGCAGGATCAGCTTTTGCTTGATGAAGTCCCAGATGATGCGGGTCATCTCGTCGCCGTCGATTTCGACGACCGGATTATCCACCTTGATTTTGCTCATTCGGCACGCTCCCTTGTTGCGCGGATGCAAACGCGTCGGGCGCGGTCTAGCGCAAAACGAAACGGTGCGAAAGACGGTATGCAGATGTATACCGACAACGCCGGCAAACGGAGTAGAGGAGGAACGCGATGGAGCCGATGCGATTTGTCGTGGGCACGCGCGATTGCGACGAGTTGGGCCATCTCAACGTCTCGGGCTATGTCTATTACTGCAACCGCGCAGGGATGGCGCTGATCGAGGCGATGGGCTGGCCGCCGGGGCAGGCCAACCGCGGACGCCGCTATTCCTTTGCCGCCGTGCATATGGTCAGCGACTACCTGGCCGAACTGCATGAGGGCGAGGAGATCGCGGTGCATGTCGGCATTTCCCTCATCGGCACCAAGTCGGCCACCTTCGACAACACCATCACGCGCGCCGATGGCGCCGTGGTGTTCCGCAGCGCCTGGAAATCCGCGTTGATGGACCTGGACAGCCGCCGCGCGGTGACGATCCCCGACGACCTCCGCGCCGCGATGCAGCCCCATCTGACAGGGGCGGGCTGAAGCCGATCAGCGCGTGACCGCACCGGCAATCGGGGCGTGAAGCGGGCCGGTCATTCCCGCGGCCGGGGGGGCGCGTCGGGTTTGGCTTCGGCCCTGGCCTTCGCATCGGCGGCGCGCCGGGCGAGAAAGCGGCGGGCCGTGCGTTCGGCGAGACGTACGCGGATCTCGGTCAGATAGGCCTCTTCCAGCGATTGCGAGGCGGTGGCCAGCACGCCGCCGACCTCGACGAACAGCCGGTCGTCGCCGGTGGCGTCCATCACCGCCAGTGTATCCTCGGCCAGTTTCGCGGCCAGCGTCTCGATCGTACCCATCAGCGGGTGGTTTCGGTCAGGCGGCGCTTGACGTAGTCCGTGACGCTGCCGACCAGCGTATCCATGTGCGCGCCCTGGAAGAAATGGTCGGCGCCCTCGACCTCCTCGTGAGAGATGGTGATGCCGCGCTGTTCGTGCAGTTTCTCGACCAGCGACACCGTGTCGGCGGGTGGCGCCACCCTGTCGGCGCTGCCGTTGATGACAAGGCCCGAGGACGGGCAGGGGGCGAGAAACGAGAAATCGTACATGTTGGCGGGCGGCGACACGCTGATGAAGCCGGTGATCTCGGGCCGGCGCATCAGGAGCTGCATGCCGATCCAGGCGCCGAAGGAAAACCCGGCAACCCAGCAGTGCTTGGAGTTGTTGTTCATGGATTGCAGGTAGTCGAGCGCGCTGGCGGCGTCGGACAATTCCCCGATGCCCTGGTCGTATTCGCCCTGGGAGCGCCCGACGCCGCGGAAATTGAAGCGCAGCACGGTGAAGCCCATGTTGTAGAAGGCGTAATGCAGGTTGTAGACCACCTTGTTGTTCATGGTGCCGCCGAACTGCGGGTGCGGATGCAGCACGATGGCGATGGGTGCGTCCTTTTCCTTTTGCGGGTGATAGCGGCCTTCGAGGCGACCTTCGGGACCGGGAAAGATGACCTCGGGCATGGGCGGTTCGAATCCTGTATACTGTTATTTCCGCGGGTGGCCGGCGATATTCTTGACAGATTCGCTAGGACACCTTAGAACAATTCTAATCGGGGCGCGCGCCGCAGGCGGCTGCCGTCAGAGCGCACATACGCATTGACGGGCACAAGGTCAATGTTTCGGCGCGGATGCAGGAATTGGGGGCCGGAAGATGAAGCTGTCGACGAAAGGCAGATACGCCATGGTGGCACTGGCCGACATCGCCTTGCAGCCGCCCGATGCGCTTGTCACCCTGGGCGGAATCGCGCAGCGGCAGAACATCTCGCTGCCCTATCTCGAACAGCTGTTCGTCAAGCTGCGCCGCGCCGAACTGGTGGAATCGGTGCGCGGCCCCGGCGGCGGCTATCGCCTGGCGCGCCCGGCCGCCAAGATCAGGGTGGTGGATGTGCTGACGGCGGTGGACGAGACCGTCGATGCCATGCACAAGGGGGCGGGGGCGTCGGGCGCATCCTCGGGCAGCCGGGCGCAGTCGCTGACCAACCGGCTGTGGGAAGGTCTGAGCGCGCATGTCTACGTGTTTCTTCACCAGACCCGGCTTTCGGACGTGATCGAGAACGAGCTTGCGCCATGCCCGGCGGTGCCGACGCTGTTTTCCGTGGTGGATTCGGAATGACCGGCGGCGACATGCGCAGGCGTGGAAGGGGGCGCCGCCCCCTCGGCCTGCGGCCTCACCCCCGGAGTATTTGCCACCAGAAAGAAGCGGATGGCGCGGCGCCCCGAGAACGGCGGCGTCATGGATAGCCGGGTTTATCTGGACCACAACGCCAGTGCGCCGCTGCGCGCGGAGGCGCGCGCGGCGATGATCGCGGCGATGGATGTCGCGGGCAATCCGTCTTCGGTTCATGCCGAGGGGCGCGCCGCGCGGGCCCTGGTGGAGCGGGCGCGGGCGCAGGTGGCGGCGGCCTTCGGGGCAGAGGGCGCGGATGTGGTGTTCACCTCGGGGACGACGGAGGCCGCGGCCCTGGCATGCGCCGGCCGCGGGCTGGCCGGATCGGCGATTGAACATGACGCCGTAAGGGCCTGGACCGGCGAGGATTTGCCGGTCGATACGAACGGGCGCGTGGCTGTGGCGGAGGCGTCGGTTTCAGTCTTGCAGATGGCCAATTCCGAGACCGGCATCGTTCAGGATCTGCCCGCCGGCCTGGCGGTGACCGACGCCACGCAGGCGTTCGGCAAGCTGCCGGTGGCATTCAACTGGTGCGGCGCCGGGATGGCGCTGATTTCGGCGCACAAGCTGGGCGGGCCGAAGGGGATCGGCGCGCTGGTGCTGCGCCGGGGGCTGGATGTGGCGGCGCGCATTCGCGGCGGCGGTCAGGAGATGGGCCGGCGCGCCGGGACCGAGAACCTGATCGGGATTGCCGGCTTTGGTGCCGCGGCCGAGGCGGCGGCGCGCGATCTGGCCGCCGGGGT
>JAGRMG010000001.1 GCA_020441385.1 Paracoccaceae bacterium | reverse complement strand
GGGGCACGCAGGGTGATGCGAGTGCTGGCGCCCTCCGGTACCCGACCGATCAGTTCGGCCACGCCATCGACATGGCCCGACACGATATGGCCGCCCAGTTCGTCGCCGACCCGCAGGGCGCGTTCCAGATTGATGCGGGTTCCGGGCTGCCAGCGGCCGAGATTGGTCCTGGACAGGGTCTCGGCGCTGAACTGCACCTCGTACCAGTCCGGCCCGAGGGCGATGACGGTAAGGCACACGCCGTCGCTGGCGATCGAGGCGCCGATGTCGATGCTGCCGGTATCATAGCCGGTAGCGATGCGCGCCCGCGTGTCGCCATCGCGTTCGATGGCGCTCACGCGGCCGATATCGGTGATGATGCCTGTGAACATGCGCCCTCCGGTTGGCTTACCCAGTTGTCTCGTGACCTACCCGCCCGGCCGGGCGCGGGCAAGCCCCGCGCTTGCACGCGCGCCACGGCAAGGCCATAGTTGCGCCCGAGCGATCGGTTAGGGTGCAAGCCATGCCAATGTGGCGAAACGGTGTGGAAATGACTTCGACCGCCCGAGCGGAGCGGGTGTTCCTGTTCCTTCAGGGGCCGCATGGCCCGTTCTTTCACGGCCTCGGCCGGATGCTGCGCGCCGCCGGCGGACAGGTCTGGCGGGTCGGGTTCAATGCCGGCGACCGTGCCTTCTGGCCGCACCGCGCCAGCTATCTGCCGTTTCGGGGCAAACCCGGCGACTGGCCCGCGGCCCTGGCCGCCATCCTCGAGCAGCGAAACGTCACCGACATCGTGCTTTACGGCGATACCCGCCCGGTTCACGCGGCGGCGATCGCGGCCGCCGCAAGCCGCGCGATCACCGTGCATGTATTCGAGGAAGGCTACATGCGCCCCTACTGGGTGACATACGAGCGCGGCGGGTCGAACGGCAATTCGCGGCTGATGGACATGCCGATTTCGGAGATGCAGAACGCGCTGGCGCTGTCCGATCTGGAGGCACCGCTGCCCCCCGCGCATTGGGGCGACATGCGCCAGCACATGTTCTATGGCGCTCTGTATCACTGGTTCGTCATGTTCGCCAACCGTGCCTACCGCAACTTCCGGCCCCACCGCGACCTGAGCGTGACCCGCGAATTCCGGCTCTACATCAAGCGGCTGCTGCTGATGCCCGCGCATGGCATCGAACGGCGGGCCGCCACCTGGCGCATCCGCTCGGGCGGCTTTCCCTATCACCTGGCGCTGTTGCAGCTGGAACATGACAGCAGCTTCAGGATGCATTCGCCCTTTGCCTCGATGACCGACTTCCTGGCCGAGATCCTCCAGGGCTTCGCGCAGGGCGCGCCGCCGCATCATCACCTGGTGGTCAAGGCACACCCGCTGGAAGACGGCCGCGCGCCGATCCGCGCCGAACTGGCACGGCTGTCGCGCCTGCACGGGCTGGTGGGGCGCGTGCATTACGTGCGCGGCGGCAAGCTGGCGCGGCTGCTCGACGATGCCCGCAGCGCCGTCACCGTCAATTCCACCGCCGGCCAGCAGGTGCTGTGGCGGGGCATTCCGCTCAGGGTGTTCGGGCGGGCCGTCTATGCCAAGCCCGAATTCGTGTCGGGCCAGCGGCTGAACGACTTCTTCACCTGCGCCACGCGCCCCGACAACCGCGCCTACAAGGATTTCCGCCGTTTCCTGCTGGAAACCAGCCAGGTGCCCGGCGGCTTCTACTCACGCCGCGGCCGGCGGCAATTGCTGCGTCATGTGACCGACATGATGCTGTCGCCGCTCGATCCCTACGATGCGCTGAAATCGGGCACAGCGGCACCACGGCAACAGTTGCGCGCCGTGACCTGACCGGCCCGATTCGCGAGACTGGATTCCGGGCCCGGATTCCGATAGGTTGTCGAAAAAAGACCCGAGGCAGAACAACAAAGGTCGAGGAGACCGAGCAGTGAAACCCGATTTCCACCGGTGGGCGAGGCCCGTCGCATTGCTGGCCGCGCTTGGACTCGCGGCCTCTTGCGGTTTGCCCCGAGTGGGCCCCAACAAGCGCGAGATATTCGCCGGTTCGGTCCAGAAAGAGGGCGATGCCTATATCGTCGCCGTCAACGACCGTGTCACCCGCGCCACCGCCGTGGTGCCCGCGCTCGGCTTTTCCAGTACGTTCCAGACCGCGGGCAAGCTGACCTCCGACACCATCCGCCCCGGCGACATGCTGGGGCTGACGGTCTGGGAAAACGTCGACGACGGGCTTCTGGCGGGCGAGTCGGCGAACTCGACCGTGCTCGACGAGGTTCAGGTGGACAGCGCCGGCTTCATCTTCGTGCCCTATGCCGGGCGCCTGCGCGCCAGCGGCAACACGCCCGAACAGCTGCGCGAACTGATCACCCGCAAGCTCGAGGATCAGACCCCCGATCCGCAGGTGCAGGTGCGCCGGCTGGCCGGCGACGGATCGACCGTGTCGCTGGTCGGCGCCGTAGGCGGGCAGGGCGTCTACCCGATCGAGCGGCCGACGCGCACGCTTTCGACCATGCTGGCCAAGGCCGGCGGCATAACCATCCGCCCCGAGATCGCCCAGATCGTCGTGATCCGCGGCAACCAGCAGGGCCGCGTCTGGTTTCAGGATCTCTACGACAATCCGCAGCTCGACATCGCGCTGCGCGGCGGCGACCGCATCCTCGTCGAGGAAGACACCCGCGCCTTCACCGCGCTCGGCTCGACCAGCCAGCAGGCCCGCGTACCCTTCGAGACCCAGGATCTGTCGGCCCTCGAGGCAATCGCCCAGGTCGGCGGGCTGCTGTCGCTTTCCTCCGATCCCACCGGGGTCTTCGTGTTCCGCAACGAACCGGCCGAAATCGCCGGCCAGGTGCTCGGGCGCGACGACTTTCAGGGCGCGCAGCGCATCGTCTATGTGCTGAACCTGACCGAACCCAACGGCATGTTCCTGGCCCGCGATTTCGTGATCCGCGACGACGACACGCTTTACGTGACCGAGGCACCCTATGCGCAGTGGTCCAAGACCATCTCGCTGATCACCGGAGGGCTGACGCCGCTGGCCAACCTGTCGACGCTCTCCGGCGGCTGATCCTTGCACGAGACATGCGAAAAACCGCCAGCCGGGGGCGAAAACCCCCGGCTGTTCGTTTTCAACACCGGCTTCCTGACCCAGCGCCGGGTGCGCCGCATCCTCGGCCTCGCGGGCTACCGGCTGCGGCTGGGCTTGCCCGGCCCCGGCGACATGGTCGCGGTCTGGGGCGGCAGCGCCACCGTGCGGCGCGGGCTGGCGGTGGCGGCGCGGCGCGGTGTGCCCATCCTGCGCGTGGAGGATGCGTTCCTGCGCTCGCTGCATCCGGGGCGGGCGGGCGAACCGCCGGCGGGGCTGCACCTCGACCGCGCGGGCGTGCATTTCGACCCCTCCACACCTTGCGATCTCGAACAGCTTCTGGCCCGCGCGCCGCTCGACGACACGGCACTGCTGGACCGCGCCCGCACCGCCATCGCGCGAATGCGCGAAGCCCATCTGAGCAAGTACAGCGCCACCGATCCGGATGCCCCCGCCCCGCGCCCGGGCTATGTGCTGGTCGTCGACCAGACCCGCGGCGACGCCTCGGTCAGGGCCAGCGGCGCCGGCCGGGCCGCGTTTCTCGAAATGCTGGTTTTCGCGCAGGAGGAAAACCCCGGCGCGCGCGTGATCGTCAAGACCCATCCCGAAACCCGCGCCGGGTTCCGCCCCGGCCACTTCAGCGCCAGCGACGCGGGCGGCCGCGTGAGCCTGCTGAACGATCCGGTCAGCCCGTGGGTGCTGCTCGAAGGCGCGGCCGGGGTCTATACGGTGTCCTCCCAACTGGGATTCGAGGCCATCCTGGCTGGCCACAAACCGCGCGTGTTCGGCCAGCCCTTCTATGCCGGCTGGGGCCTGACGCAGGACGAAAACCCGGTGCCGCGCCGGCAAAGGCGCCTGACCCGGGCGCAGCTCTTCGCAGCCGCGATGATCCTCCATCCCACCTGGTACGACCCGTTCACCGACCGGCTGTGCGAACTCGAGACGGTGCTGGACAATCTGGAGGCACAGTCCCGCGCCTGGCGGCAGGACCGGCTGGGATGGGTCGCCAGCGGCATGCGGCTGTGGAAACGCGCACCGCTGCAAAAGATGTTCGGCCGCACCCGGCCCATGATCTTCACCGACGATCCCGACCGCGCCCGTGCCGCGCACCGGCCCTGGATGGTCTGGGCCGGCCGCGCCGGGCCGCACCATGCCGGCGCGACGCGGGTGGAAGACGGATTCCTGCGCTCGCGCGGGCTGGGCGCCGAACTGGTGCCGCCGCTGTCGCTGGTCGCCGACGATCTGGGCATCTACTACGATCCGTCCCGGCCGAGCCGGCTGGAAACCCTGATCGCGGCACGCCAGACCCTGCGCCCCGACCAGCGCGCCCGCGCCGAACGGCTGACGCGATCCCTGACCGGGGCGGGGCTGAGCAAGTACAATCTGGGCGGCCACCCCCCTGCCCTGCCCGCCGGCCACCGCATCCTGGTACCCGGACAGGTCGAGGACGACGCCTCGATCCGGCTGGGCGCGGGACCGGTGCGCACCAATCTCGACCTGCTGCGCGCCGTCCGCGCCGCCCGTCCCCGGGCCGTCATCGTCTACAAGCCGCACCCCGATGTCGAGGCGGGGCTGCGCCCGGGCGCCGTTAAGGCCGGCGGGCTGGCCGATATCACCGCCACCCGTTGCGACCCGGCCGCCCTGCTGGGCCAGGTGGACGAACTCTGGACCATGACCTCGCTGATGGGCTTCGAGGCGCTGTTGCGCGGCGTCCCGGTCACGACACTCGGCGCGCCCTTCTATGCCGGCTGGGGCCTGACCACCGATCGCGGGCCGGTGCCCGAACGCCGCACGGCGCGCCCCGGCCTTGCCGGGCTGGTGCATGCCGCGCTGATCGACTATCCGCGCTATCGCGATCCGGTGACCGGCCTGCCCTGCCCGGTCGAAGTGGTCGTCGCCCGGCTCGCCTCGGGCGCGATCCCCCGCCCCGGACCGCTGAACCGGACGCTGTCCAGACTCCAGGGCCTCATGGCCGCCGAGGCGCATCTGTGGCGCTGAGCCCATCCCTTCATCTTGCCAAAAAACTCTCGCCGAAGGCATGGCCCGGAACGGGCCATTCATCCGCCGCGCGCGGAAAGGCGCCGCGCGTTCGCCAAAACCGGGCGCGGGCGAGGCCCGGGCGGGGAAACCGCCTCAGAAACAAGGCGTTCCCCGTCCCGAACCTCTCGCTCACTTCGCGTTGGGAAAGAACAGTTGCTGCCCCTCCAGCTTGAATCCGGCAATCGCCGCCTGCCCCTCGGGCCCGGTCAGCCAGTCGATGAAGGCCTGGCCTTCCTTTGCCTTCACATGCGCATGCTTTTCGGGATTGACCAGAATGACCCCGTACTGGTTGAACAGGCGCGGATCGCCTTCCACCAGCACCTTCATGCCGTCCTTGTTGCCGAAGGAAATCCAGGTCGCCCGGTCGGTAAGGGCATAGGCCCCCATGCCGGCCGCCGCGTTCAGCGTCGCGCCCATGCCCGAGCCGGTTTCGCGGTACCACTCGCCCGAGGCCGCGCTCACGTCGATCCCGGCCGCCTTCCAGTGCCGCAACTCGGCCTTGTGGGTGCCGCTGTCATCGCCGCGCGAGACGAAGGGCGCCTGCGCCTGCGCAACCGCGGCCAGCGCCGCCACGATGTCGGCACCGCCCCCGACCCCCGCCGGATCGGTCTCGGGCCCGACAAGGATGAAATCGTTGTACATCACGTCGAACCGCTGCACGCCCCAGCCTTCGGCGACGAATTTCTCTTCGGCGGGCTTGGCATGAACCAGCAGCACGTCGCCATCGCCGTTCTTCGCGTTCTTGATCGCCTGGCCGGTACCGACCGCCACCACGCGCACCTCGATGCCCGTACGCGCCTTGAATTCGGGCAGAATGGCATCCAGAAGCCCCGAATTCTGGGTCGAGGTCGTCGATTGCACCACGATATACGGATCGTCCGCGGCCTGCGCCGCGCCGATCCCCAGCCCGCCGAGAGCGAGGGCGAACATGCCCGCGCGCATCACGTTTCCGATCATTTTCCTACTCCATCTTGCTTGGGAAATTCAGATCACCAGCGCCCCGGCGAGGAACCGTTTCGCGGCCTCGCTCCGGGGCGCCTCGAAGAAGACATGTGCGGGCGCATGTTCGGCCACGCACCCGCCCTGCATCAGCACGATGTCGTGGCCCAGCCGCCTTGCCTGGCCGATATCGTGCGTCACCATCACGATGCGCGTGCCGCGCCGCGCGGCGCGCCGGATCATCGCCTCGATCGCCTGGGTCGCGGCCGGATCCAGCGCGCTGGTCGGTTCGTCCAGGAACAGGATCTCGGGGCCGGTGGCCAGCGCCCGCAGGATCGCCAGCCGCTGCGCCTCGCCGCCCGAAAGGCTGCGCGCGGATTGCCGGGCCTTGCCGGCCAGCCCGCCTTCGGCCAGCAGTTCGGCGATGCGTTGGCGCCGTTCCGCCCGTCCAAGCCCCTGACGGCGCAGCACGAAATCCAGGTTTGCCGCCACCGGCCGGCGCAGCAGGACCGGCCTCTGGAACACCATGGCCTGACACGACCGGTGCGCGGCACCCATGGCCACGCCGCCTTGGCGGATCGTACCCCGGTCGGGCGCGATCAGTCCGTGCAGGCAGCGCAGCAGCAGGCTTTTCCCGGCACCGTTGGGGCCAAGGATCAGGGTCGGCCCCGGCCCGTCCAGCACAAGTTCGCGCACGTCCAGCAGGGGCTGGCCGTCGATGGCGACATGCAGCCCGGCCACTTCGATCGCGGCCCGCTGCGTGGCCTCGGGAAATGCCGTTTCACGCATGTTTCAGCGCCCCGCGGTCGTCATTCAGGCCCAGCAGGCTGACCGCGCCGGTCACCGTCACCGCGATTCCGATCAGGATCGTGCCCAGCGCCAGCGCCAGCGCCAGGTTGCCCTTGGAGGTTTCCAGCGCGATGGTCGTGGTCATCACCCGCGTAACATGGTTGATGTTGCCGCCCACCATGATCACCGCGCCGACCTCGGCGATGGCGCGCCCGAACCCCGCCAGCAGCGCGGTGAGCAGGGCCAGGCGGGAATCCCACAGCAGCGTCGGCACCGAGGCCAGCCGCGACACGCCGAGGCTGCGGAGCTGTTCGGAATATTCGGCATCCAGCGTTTCCACGGTCTGGCGGGTCAGCGCCGCGACGATGGGCGTGACCAGCACCACCTGCGCGACGATCATCGCGCTTGGCGTGTAAAGCAGGTTCAGCACGCCCAGCGGCCCCGACCGCGACAGCATAAGGTAGACCAGCAGCCCGACAACCACCGGCGGCAGGCCCATCAGCGCGTTGAGCACGATGACCACCGCGCGGCGGCCCGGGAACCGCCCGACCCCCAGCGCGGCGCCCAGCGGCATGCCGATCAGCGCGGCGATCAGCACCGCCAGCAACGACACCTTGAGCGATAGCAGCACGATGGCCCAAAGCTCGGGATCACCGGCCAGAATCAGAGCGGCTGCTGACTTGAATTCTTGCGCAAAATCCTGCATTATTTGCGTCGATTCCCTATTTCTGGTATCTTATTCATACTTTCGCGCGGGAAACTCAAGCCATCATTTACATTTCCCGCGCTTCGTTGCGGCCATCGGGCACGAAAAAACGCGGCCCCCCGGAAGGGGCCGCGCCGGTTTGCCATGCCCGGACGGGCAGGCCGGTCGGATCAACGCCTCGTCAGTTCAGCGCCTTGTCCGTAATGGCGTGCGTCCAGGCGCCCTCGGGCTCCTTGGTGATCGCCGGGTTCTCGGCCGAGACCGCCGACAGGAGCGTCTTGACGGTCTGCTCGTAGTCGGCCTCGTCAAGCGCCCCGTTCGAGCCCGCGGTCAGCTTGGCGACCTCGCCCACCATGTAGAACTGGTGGCTGTAGGTCTGGGCGCCCGAACTGTCGAAATCCAGCACGATCTCGGCGGCTTCCTCGGGGTGTTCCTCGGCATATTTCCAACCCTTCATGCTGGCCCGCACAAAGCGCACCATCTCGTCCTGGAAGGCCGGATCCTTGAGCCGGTCCTCGAGCACATAAAGCCCGTCCTCCAGCATGCCGAATCCCATGTCGAGATAGTTGAACGTCACCAGTTCCTCGGGCGCGATCCCGGCTTCGAGGATCTGGTGATATTCGTTGTAGGTCATGGTCGAGATGCAGTCGGCCTGCCCCTGGATCAGCGGATCGGCGGAAAACGCCTGTTTGAGCACCGTCACGCCGTTGTCGTCGGCGCCGTCGGTCTCGATTCCCAGCGATGCCATCCAGGCATAGAACGGATATTCGTTGCCATAGAACCAGACGCCGAGGGTCCGGCCGGGAAAATCCTCGGGCGAGGTGATGCCCGAGGACTTGAGACAGTTGAGCTGCAACCCGCCGGTCTTGAAGGGCTGGGCGATGTTGACCAGCGGCACGCCGCGTTCGCGCGCCGCCAGCGCCGCCGCCATCCAGGTGGTGATCACGTCGGCGCCGCCGCCGGCGATCACCTGTTCGGGCGCGATATCGGGGCCGCCGGGCTTGATCGTGACATCCAGCCCCTCCTCGTCATAGAACCCCTTGGCCTCGGCCACGAAATATCCGGCGAACTGCGCCTGCGTCACCCATTTCAGTTGCAGCGTCACCTCGTCCGCCGCCCAGGCCGGCGCGGCCGCCATCGCGAGGCCAAGCGCGGCCCCGGTCATCGTTCGTTTCATGTCGTACTCCTCCTTGTCGGTCTTCCGTTGGTCTTTCGTTGATCTTCCGTTGGTCTTCTCGTGATTCGCCCGGCCCCGTCAGCCCTGCTGCGAGGGATGCCAGAACGTCACCGATCGCTCGATCAGCGCCACCGCACCATAGAACAACGTCCCGGCCAATGCCGCCATGAAAATCTCGGCCCAGACCATGTCGAGCGCAAGCTGCCCGACGCTGGTCGATATCCGGAACCCCATGCCCACGATGGGAGAGCCGAAGAACTCGGCCACGATGGCGCCGATCAGCGCCAGCGTCGTGCAGATCTTCAGGCCGTTGAAAATGAACGGCATCGCCGCGGGAAGGCGCAGCTTGAAGAACCCCTGCCAATAGCTTGCCGCATAAGTCTGCATCAGGTCGCGCTGCATCTGGCTGGTCTCGCGCAGCCCGGCAACGGTGTTGACCAGCATTGGAAAGAACACCATGACCACCACCACCGCCGCCTTGCTCTGCCAGTCGAACCCGAACCACATCACGAGGATCGGCGCGGTGCCCACGATCGGCAGCGCGGCAACGAAATTGCCCACCGGCAGCAGCCCGAGGCGCAGGAACTCGCTGCGGTCCACCAGGATCGCCGTCAGCACCGCCGCGCCGCATCCGATCGCGTAGCCGCACAGCGCCCCCTTGAGGAAGGTCTGCACGAAATCGGCCCACAGCACGTCGGTCGAGGACGCGAACCGCACCGCGATCAGCGATGGCGCCGGCAGGATGACCATGGGCACCTGCAAGCCGCGCACCAGCAATTCCCAGACCGCAAGAACGGTGATCCCGAAAATCGCCGCCACCAGCAGTTGCACCGCCCGGCTGTCCGCCAGCGGCCCGGACGCCAGCCGCACGTTCAGCCACCACCCGAACGCCCAAAGCAGAAATGCGGCCACCAGCAAGATCATCGCAGCCGCCCCGCGCTGATGGCCCAGCCGGCAATCGCGCGGACCGGCCGCGAACCGGTGCCTGCCGTACTGGCGCGGGCGTCCTTCATCATGCCATCCCCATCCGCCTGAGCGTCACCCGCTCGATCAGCCCGAGAAGACCCACCAGCGCGGCAGCCAGGATCGCCGCGGCGAACAGCGCCGACCAGATCTGCACAGTCTGGCCGTAGTAGCTTCCGGCCAGAAGCCGCGCGCCCAGACCGGCCACCGCGCCGGTCGGCAATTCGCCGACGATGGCCCCCACCAGCGAGGCGGCGATACCGATCTTGAGCGATGCGAACAGGTAGGGCATCGAGGCCGGCAGCCGCAGCTTCCAGAATCCCTGGGCGTTGCTGGCATTGTAGGTGCGCAGCAGGTCCAGCTGCATCGCGTCGGGGCTGCGCAGCCCCTTGACCATGCCAACGACCACCGGGAAAAAGCTCAGATAGGCCGAGATCACCGCCTTGGGGACGATGCCCTGCACGCCGACCGAATACATCACCACGATGATCATCGGCGCCAGCGCGATGATCGGTATGGTCTGGCTGACGATGGCCCAGGGCATAACGCTCATGTCCATGACCCGGCTGTGCACGATTCCCACCGCCAGGAGAATGCCAAGCCCCGTGCCGATCACGAAACCCAGCAGGGTCGCGCTCAGCGTCACCCAGCCGTGAAAGACCAGACTGCGTTTCGAGGTGATCTTCTTCATCGCCGTGGTGTTCCACAGTTCGACCGCCACCTGATGCGGCGCGGGCAGGCGCGGACGCTCCTGCGCCCAGGTCGCCGGAACCGCAAAGCCGTTTCTGGCGATCAGCCCCCACGCGCCCATGCCCCGGCGTTGCGCCGCGCCGGGC
This sequence comes from Paracoccaceae bacterium, assembly GCA_020441385.1. Taxonomy (GTDB): domain Bacteria; phylum Pseudomonadota; class Alphaproteobacteria; order Rhodobacterales; family Rhodobacteraceae; genus JAGRMG01. The sequence continues at coordinate 14,588 of JAGRMG010000001.1, read as the reverse complement.
GGCACCACCTGCGCGCCCGCGCGTTCGACCTCGACCAGGGTTCCCCGGATGTTCATCGGCACGCAGGCGGCGTACCAGAAGGCCACCAGCGCCGCGACCACCGTCAGCACGGCCAGCGCCGATCTCATCGCCGTTCCTCCCCCGCGGGTTTGCCGCAATCGTCTTGGCCGGCGGGCAAGCCGGGGCGGCCGGGGCCTGGCGCCATCGGCCCGGCTGCTGACGCAGAGCGGGTGCGAAATGCGCTAGTCGTCATGGGATTGCCCCGCCCGCAGCCCCTCGCGCACCCGGTGCGCCACCTCGAGAAACCCGGCCGTGTCGCGGATGTCCAGCGGCCGGTCCTGGGGCAGCGGGCTTTCGATCACGTCGGTGATCCGCCCCGGGCGCGGGCTCATCACAACGATATGGGTCGACAGGTACACCGCCTCGGGAATCGAATGGGTGACGAAGGCGATGGTCTTGCCGGTGCGCTTCCACAGCGCCAGAAGCTGTTCGTTCAGATGGTCGCGCACGATCTCGTCCAGCGCCCCGAAGGGTTCGTCCATCAGCAGGATGTCGGCATCGAAGGACAGGGCCCGCGCGATGCTGGCCCGCTGCTGCATCCCGCCCGACAGCTGCCAGGGGTACTTGCCGCCGAAACCTTCCAGATCAACCAGTTGCAGCACGTCCTTCACGCGCCGATCCTGTTCCTTGCGCGAAAATCCCATGATCTCGAGCGGCAGCCTGATGTTGCCCGCGATGGTGCGCCACGGGTAAAGCCCCGCCGCCTGGAACACATAGCCGTAGGCCCGGCTGCGCCGCGCCTCGTCCGGCGTCATGCCGTTGACCGTGACGCTGCCGCCGGTCGGCTGTTCCAGGGCGGCCATGACCCGCAGAAAGGTGGTCTTGCCGCAGCCCGAGGGGCCGATGAAGCTGACGAAATCGCCCTTCCCGATGGTCAGGGACACGTCCTTGAGCGCATGAACCGGACCGTCATTGGTCTGAAAGGTCAGGTCCAGGCCCTCGGCCTCGATGACCGGTGATGTCCGCGTCACGGTGTCCGCTCCCACAGTTTCGGCTCGGCGAACTCCACGCTGTTGCCCGCCGGGTCGCGCACATATATCGAACGGGCGCCGTTGGGCCAGCGGAAATCCGCCTCGATCCCGATGCCGGCGCCGGCCAGACGCGCGGCCCAGTCATCCAGCGACGGCCCCAGCACCGAAAAGCAGACATGCCCCGGCCCGTCCGCACCGTGCGGCGGCACCGGCAGCGCGCCCTCACCCGGCGGGATCCGTGTCTGATCGGCCCGGAACAGCAGCACGATGGTCGTTCCGCAGCGGAAGAACACATGCCGCGGATCGTGCCGGATCACCTGTTCCAGCCCCAGCACACCGCCGTAGAACCCCGCCGCGGCGTCCAGATCGTCGACATAGAGCGCCGCTTCGAGAACGCCGTTCATCGCGGGCGTTTCGGCCTTCATCAAACCCCCGTCGCGGGAATGCCGCTGCGGCGCACCGGGCGCGGCGCGGTCAGTTCCTTCCAGGTTCCCAGCGCCCTGTTGACCGTGGCGTTGGGCTCGCGGGCGACGAACTCGCCATGCCCTTCCTGGGTGCGGATCTCGCCGTCATGCACCGCCACCTGGCCGCGCGTGAGGGTGTATCGCGGCAGCCCCTTGACATGCTTGCCCTCGAACACGTTGTAGTCGATGGCCGATTGCTGGGTCTCTGCCGAGATGGTCTTTTCCTTGTCCGGATCCCAGACCACGATATCGGCATCGGCCCCCACCAGGATCGCCCCCTTCCGCGGATAGCAGTTCAGGATCTTGGCGATGTTGGTCGAGGTCACGGCAACGAATTCGTTCATCGTCAGCCGTCCGGTCGCAACCCCGTGCGTCCACAGCATCGGCATGCGGTCCTCAAGCCCCCCGGTGCCGTTGGGGATCTTGGTGAAATCGCCCACCCCATAGCGTTTCTGCTCGGTGGTGAAGGCACAGTGATCGGTCGCCACAACCGACAGAGACCCCGATTGCAGCCCCGCCCACAGGCTGTCCTGATGCTGCTTGTTGCGGAACGGCGGGCTCATCACCCGGCGCGCGGCATGGTCCCAGTCGGTGTTGAAATACTCGCTCTCGTCCAGCGTCAGATGCTGGATCAACGGTTCGCCCCAGACCCGCTTGCCCTGGCTGCGCGCCCGCCGGATCGCCTCGTGGCTCTCCTCGCAGGAGGTATGCACGACATAGAGCGGCACGCCGGCCATGTCGGCGATCATGATGGCGCGGTTGGTGGCCTCGCCCTCGACCTGGGTGGGCCGGCTGTAGGCATGGGCCTCCGGCCCGGTATTGCCCTCGGCCAGAAGCCGCGCCGACAACTCCGCCACCACGTCGCCGTTCTCGGCATGCACCAGCGCCGTCGCGCCCAGCCCGGCCAGCCGCTGGAAGGACGCGAACAGCTCGTCGTCATTGACCATCAGCGCGCCCTTGTAGGCCAGGAAATGCTTGAACGTGTTGATGCCGCGCTCGCGCACCACCTTTTCCATGTCGTTGAACACCTGCTCGCCCCACCAGGTCACGGCCATATGGAAGGAGTAGTCGCAATTGGCGCGGGTGGACTTGTTGTCCCAGCGCTTCAGCGCATCCAGCAGGCTTTCGCCCGGATTGGGCAGCGCGAAATCCACTACCATCGTGGTGCCGCCCGCAAGCGCCGCCCGCGTGCCGCTCTCAAAATCATCGCTCGAATAGGTGCCCATGAACGGCATCTCCAGATGCGTATGCGGATCGATCCCGCCGGGCATCACATAGCAGCCGGAGGCGTCCAGCACCTCGTCGCCCGTCAGACCGGGCCCGATCTGCGCGATCTTCCCGTTCTCGACCAGCACATCGGCCTTGTAGGTCAGATCGGCGGTGACGACGGTGCCGTTTCTGATGAGTATGGACATGTTTGCTCTCCCTGTGGTCTCAGACCGACCCGAAACAGTCGATCGCCTTGCCATGCACCCCGATGTCGAGCGGCCCGAACGGCCCCTCGACACAAAGCGAAAAATACCCCGCGGCCGGCATGAATACCACGCGGTATGGTCCGTTGGCCCGCGTCACGGCCCAGCACTCGCCTACCAGCCCGCCACTGAACTGGACCGAAACCGCCTCAGGCTCCATCAGCGCCGCGCGGAACTCGGCCAGAGTGATCCGCCCGGCCTGGCCGCCGCCGTGAAATCCCGCGATCTCGGCCGCGATCAGCGCCTTGATCGCGTCGGGCCCCGAATCCTGCGCCTCCCTCGCCACGGACAGCCCCGCCCCCATCTTCTTCTGGCCGCAAATATCCCGGGGAGCTTGAGGGGCTGGCCCCTCAATCCTCCACGATCTCCGCCGTCTCCAGCACCGCGTGAAACAGCACATCCGCCCCGGCGCGCGCCCAGTCCCTGCTGATTTCCTCGGCCTCGTTGTGGCTCAGCCCGTCGACGCAGGGGCACATCACCATCGCGGTGGGCGCCACCCGGTTGATCCAGCAGGCGTCATGCCCCGCGCCGGAAATGATGTCCATGTGGCCATAGCCCAGCCGCTGCGCGGCCGAGCGAACCGAAGCGACACAATCGGGATCGAAGGCGGGCGGATCGAACTGGCCCACCACCTCGCTTTCGAACGCGCAGCCCAGATCGGCGCAGATCGCCGGCGCCTTGCTCAGCAACTCATCGACCATCCCGGTCAGCGTCTCCAGCTCGTGCGAGCGGAAATCCACCGTGAAAACAGCCTTTTCGGGGATGATGTTGCGGCTGTTGGGGTAGATGTCGATATGGCCGATGGCGCCGACCGCGTTGGGCTGGCGGGCCATCGCGATCTCGTGCACCAGTTCGGTGATCCTCGCCAGCCCGCGCCCGGCATTGCGGCGCATCCGCATCGGGGTCGATCCGGTATGCTGGCCCTTGCCGGTCACCGTGCATTGCACCCAGCGCAGGCCCTGGCCGTGCGTGACCACGCCAATGTCCTTGCCTTCCGCCTCCAGGATCGGTCCCTGTTCGATGTGCAGCTCGAAGAACGCGCGCATCCTGCGCTTGCCCACCTCTTCCTCGCCGCGCCAGCCGATCCGGTCCAGTTCGTCGCCGAACCGCTTGCCCTCGGCATCGCGGCGGTCCTCGGCCCAGGCCTGGTCCAGCACCCCGGCAAACACCCCCGAGGCCAGCATCGCCGGCGCGAATCTCGTGCCTTCCTCGTTGGTCCAGTTGGTCACCACGATCGGATGGCGCGTCCTGATCCCGAGGTCGTTCAGGGTGCGCACGATCTCGAGCCCGCCCAGAACCCCGAGCACGCCGTCATACTTGCCCCCCGTCGGCTGGGTATCGAGATGCGACCCGACATAGACCGGCAGCGCATCGGGGTCGGTGCCCTCGCGGCGGGCGAACATGTTGCCCATCTGGTCGAGCCCCATGCTCAGCCCGGCCTCCTCGCACCATCTCTGGAACAGCGCGCGCCCCTCGCCATCCTCGTCCGTCAGTGTCTGGCGATTGTTGCCGCCGGCGATGCCGGGGCCGATTTTCGCCATCTCCATCAGACTGTCCCACAGCCTGTCGCCGTCAATCCTGAGATTCTGCGCCGGTGCGGCCATGCTGTCCCCCTGTGGTTGCCGTGCCGTTCCGTGCGGCCGCGGTCGTCGAATGATTTGACCAAAAGGTCAAAGCAACGCTATCACGGGATGGTGCGCAGTCAAGGAAATGCGGCGTCTTTCGCACCGGCACAGGGCCGGGGCCGCGTTTCGAGTCAACCCGGGGGTTTCGTCCGCCATGATCCGAACCGTTTCATGACCCCGCCCGCCGCCGGATCGGGGCCGGGCGCATGACCCGTACGCGCCCCGAAACGCGCATCCAGGCCCGCAATCGTGCCGCGATTCTCGAGGCGGCGCTCGATGTGTTCTCGGCGCACGGCTTTCGCGGCGCCACGCTGGACCAGATCGCCGCCGCCGCCAACCTGTCCAAGCCCAACCTGCTCTACTACTTCCCGTCGAAGGACGCGATCCACGACGCACTTCTCGCCGGGCTGCTGGATACCTGGCTCGATCCGCTGCGCGCGCTCGACCCCGAGGGCGAGCCGCTTGAAGAACTGCTTGCCTATGTGCGCCGCAAGCTGGAGATGAGCCGCGATCTGCCGCGCGAAAGCCGGCTTTTCGCCAACGAGATCGTACAGGGCGCGCCGCGCATCCACGCGACGCTGTCTTCCGATCTGAAATCGCTGGTCGATGAGAAGGCGCGCGTTCTGACCGGCTGGATGGCGGCCGGCCGCATCGCCCGCGTGCACCCCCATCATCTGATCTTCTCGATCTGGTCGCTGACCCAGCACTATGCCGATTTCGACGTTCAGGTGCGCGCGGTGCTGGGCGATGAAGACCCGTTCGATTCGGCGCCGGCCTTCATCGAGACGCTTTACAGAAAGCTGCTGAGCCCCTGAATCGCCTTCGGGTCCAGGGCCGCCCGCGCACCTGCCCGCGACCGCGCACCGGGCTTTGCCGGGCACGGCGCAGGCGGAGGTCCGCCGCGGGGCGGGGCGGGCCGCGCGCCGGACTCGCGGTCGCCGCCCGGTTCTGGCATCATGCAACCGCAAGCCGTTGCGGGCAGGGAGAATGCAGATGACGGATGTTCGTCCGAACCTCGTGGGAATCAATCATGTCGCGCTGGAGGTGGGCGATATCGAAGAGGCGCTTGCCTTTTACGGTCGCTATTTCCGCTTCGATCTGCGCGGGCGCGGCGATCACGCCGTCTTCATCGACATCGGCGACCAGTTTCTCGCGCTGATGCAGTCCGACAGGGCCGGTGCCGACGGCATCCGCCATTTCGGCCTCGTGGTCGACGACCGCGACGGGCTTCGCGCCCGGATGGAGGCGGACGGCGTGACCTTCGTTTCCGACCAGCGGTTCGATTTCCTCGATCCCTGGGGCAACCGGGTCGAGATCGTCGAATATGCCGACATCCAGTTCGTCAAGGCCCGCGAGGTTCTCAACAACATGGGCCGCACCGACCTGCACAAGTCGCCGCGGGCGCTGAGCGAATTGCGCGACAAGGGCATCGCCCCCGAAGACGACTGGTAGGCGCGTCAGCCCCTTCGCGCATGGATGCGCGGGGCGCGCGACCTGCCGCCGGCCTGCGGCACCCCTATTCCGCGGCGCGCGCCATGGGATTGTTGGGGTGCGTGGTCCAGTTGGCGTAGTCCGGCTCGACCGTCCTGCCGGTGCGCGGGTCCACCTCGCCGGGGCGCATCTGCACCATGTCGATGCAGCCCTCGACCGGGCAGACATCGACACACAGGTTGCAGGCGACGCATTCGGCGTCGATCACCTCGAACACGCGCCCGGGTTTCATCGCGATGGCCTGGTGCGAGGTGTCCTCGCAGGCGGCGAAACAGCGGCCGCACTTGATGCAGGCATCCTGGTCGATCTTCGCCTTGGCAACATAGTTGAGGTTCAGGTACTGCCAGTCCGTGACATTGGGCACGGCGCGGCCGACGAAATCGGACACACGTGCCAGGCCCTTCTCGTCCATCCAGTCGGACAGGCCCGCGATCATCTCCTGCACCACCTTGAAGCCATAGGTCATGGCGGCGGTGCAGACCTGCACGTTGCCGCAGCCCAGGGCGATGTATTCGGCGGCATCGCGCCAGGTGGTAATGCCGCCGATGCCCGAAATCGGCAAGCCGGCGGTTTCGGGGTCGCGGGCGATCTCGGCCACCATGTTGAGCGCGATCGGCTTCACCGCGGGGCCGCAATAGCCGCCATGGCTGCCCTTGCCGTCGATGGTCGGCTGCGGGCAGAACAGATCGAGATCGACCGAAGTGATGGAACTGACCGTGTTGATCAGCGACACCGCGTCGGCGCCGCCGTTCTTCGCGGCCCGTGCCGGATAGCGGATGTCGGTGATGTTGGGCGTCAGCTTGACGATCACCGGCCGGTCGTAGTTTTCCTTGCACCAGCGCGTGACCATCTCGATATATTCGGGCACCTGGCCCACGGCCGAGCCCATGCCGCGTTCGCTCATCCCGTGGGGGCAGCCGAAGTTGAGTTCGATCCCGTCGGCGCCGGTCTCGGCCACGCGCGGCAAAATGGTCTTCCAGGCCGCTTCCTCGCAGGGCACCATGATCGACACCACCACGGCGCGGTCGGGCCAGTCGGCCTTGACGCGGGCGATCTCCTCGAGGTTGACCTCGAGCGGCCGGTCGGTGATCAGTTCGATGTTGTTCAGCCCCAGCACCCTCCGGTCCGGCCCGTGCAGAACGCCATAGCGCGGGCCGTTCACGTTGACGATGGGCGGGCCCGGCTCACCCAGCGTCTTCCACACCACCCCGCCCCAGCCGGCCTCGAACGCGCGGCGGACGTTGTATTCCTTGTCGGTGGGCGGCGCCGAGGCCAGCCAGAACGGGTTGGGAGAACTTATTCCCAGGAAATTCGTCGTCAGATCAGCCATTTATCCGGTCTCCCCGATGTTTCGCAACGATCGTGCCTTGCCCATGAATTCGCGATTTCACGCCCCGGTCATGCGCCGAGCGCGGCATGGATGTCCATCGCCGCATCCCGTCCCGCGGCCACCGCCGTCACGGTCAGATCTTCGCCGCCCGCGGCGCAATCGCCCCCGGCCCAGACACCTTCGAGCGAGGTGCGCCCCGCACCCGTGACCGCGATCTTGCCGCCCTCGATCGCAATGCCCCCCGGCGCCCCGTCCAGAGTCTGGCCGATGGCCTTGAACACCTGGTCAGCGGCCAGCGTCACGGTCTCGCCGGTCCCTTCCAGCCTGCCGCCGACAGTGGCGGTGTATTCCAGTTCGACCGCCTCGAGGCGGGTTTCGCCCAGCAGGCGCACGGGCGCGAGGTTGAACATCAGCCGCACGCCGTTGGAGGCGGCCAGATCCTGTTCATACCGGCTGGCCGGCATCGCATCCCGGCCGCGCCGGTAGGCGATGGTGACGCTTTCGGCGCCCAGCAGTTTCGACTGCACCGCGGCATCCACCGCCGTCATGCCGCCGCCCAGCACCACCACGTTGCGCCCCACCGGCAGCGCCGAAAGGTCGTCGGCCTGGCGCAGTTCGGCAATGAAATCGACCGCGTCGTGCACCCCTTCGAGGTCTTCACCCGGCAGACCCAGCGCGTTGACACCCGCCAGACCGATCGAAAGGAACACCGCGTCATGGTCGCGCTTGAGGGCATCCAGCGTCAGGCCCCTGCCCAGCGCCCGACCGGTCTTGACGGCGATGCCGCCGATCTTCAGCAGCCATTCGACCTCGGCCCGGGCAAAGCCGCCGGGGGTCTTGTAGGCGGCGATGCCGAACTCGTTCAGCCCGCCGGGTTTGTCGCGCGCCTCGTAGATGGTGACGTCATGGCCCAGCATCGCCAGGCGGTGCGCGCAGGCCAGCCCCGCGGGCCCGGCGCCGATCACGGCGACATGCCTGCCCGTGGCTGCCGCGCGGGTATAGGGATGCGCGCCCCGCGCCATCAGGCTGTCGGTGGCAAAGCGTTGCAGCCGCCCGATCTCGACCGGCTTGCCCTCGGCCTCCTCGCGCACGCAGGCCTCTTCGCAAAGCGTCTCAGTCGGACAGACGCGGGCGCACATGCCGCCCAGGATGTTCTGTTCGAAGATCGTGCGCGCCGCGCCTTCCGGGTTGCCGGTCTGGATCTGGCGGATGAACAGCGGAATGTCGATCTCGGTCGGACAGGCCGCGATGCAGGGCGCGTCATGGCAGAAATAGCAGCGGTCCGCGGCGACGGCCGCCTCGTGTGCATCCAGAGGGGGATGCAGATCGCCGAAATTCGCGGCGATCTCGCCCGCGGGCAGCCGCCCCGCCCGGATGCCCGATACCGTCTGGCCGTTCGCCATTGCCGCCTCCCTGAAGGTCATGTTTGCGAGGCAGAGTGCCACATCTGGAAATTTTATCAATTGGTAAATTTTCGCGCGGAGCGAGTTTTCCTGTCGCCGGCGGGCGCCGTCGCTTCGCGAAACGGTTTCAGAACCGGAAGGTCACACCGGCCAGGGGCCCCTGCTGCACCGTGTCGAAGACAAAGCCGCCATCGACCCGGTCAACCGACATCCAGCGATAGCCGAACACCGCCGAGACCCCGTCGGAGAACTGCATGCCGACGCCGCCGAACAGATCGGCCATCTCGTCCGAACCGACACCGAAGCCGCCGAGATAGGCCCAGCCGGTCAGGAACGTCCTGTCCGCCAGCGCGCGCCGGCCGCGCAGCCCGATCACCGGATCGACCCAGCTGTCCGACCCGGTCACGGACCGGCCCGGACGCAGCCCCGGGGTCAGGGCGATCGTGGTTTCCACATCCCAGTAGCGCAGACCGCCCGACAGCCAAAGTTCGTATTGCGGGCTGCCGGCGATCCGGTAGTCGCCCAGCAGCGTCGCGACGGTCAGTTTCGTCTTCACGTCCGCCTGCCCCCAAAGCGGGCGCAGCGACCGGCTGGAGCCTGACAATTTGGTGTATTGCAGATCGCCGCTGATCCCGAATCGCCCGTTGTTGCCGCTGAAGGTGGCGAACGCGCCCATGTCGAGATTGTCGAGGATATCGCTGAACGACATGTCGATATCGGCCGGCGGAACCCCGGCGACCGCGCCGACCTGGCCCGACAGTCCGGTTCCCCAGACATACGGGGTCACGGACCAGGACCAGTTGCCGAACGCGCTGTCCTGTGCCGCCGCGGGCAGGGCCAGCACCGCCGACAGGCAAAGCGCGCCGGAAAGGCCCGCCCGCCCGAGCGAGGACGCGAGAGGCAAGGCAAGTCGCATGGCCATGGGCAATCTCCCTGTTTTCAACGCCGTTCCGCGCCGTTGCCGTTTGGATGCGGCCATCCTTCAGACAGTAGTATCACAGTTGCACGGCATGCGCGATTTTCGCCGCTATCGGGTCACGGATTCGTGCGGTTGCACCGACGCGCCAGCTTACGGGATCGGCATTCCCTGACGGTTGAAGCGGCCGCCGTCGGTGGACAGATCGTCCAGCGTCAGGCCGATCTCGACGCTCTGCACAAAGCCGAGCGGAAACGCCAGATAGGGCGCACCGTCGCTTTGCAGGATCGCGTTCGGCGCCTGCTGATCGAGGTGGCAGGGGGGCAGCGCCCAGGGTTGCGGCTCGGCTCCGTTGATGCCGATCCTGAGTTCGGCCAACCCGCAGCGCCACGCCCACAGATGCGTGACATAGACCAGATCCTGGCCGTTGAATTCGCGCACCAGAATCCAGTTGTTGCGGGTGGCGTTCAGGATCGGGCGGATTTCGGTCGCCGTGGTGAACCGGCCCGTGGGGGTCTGGGGTTCGGCCACCAGCCCCGGGGCGGCGGGCGCCAGAAAGGCCGGCGCGGCCTCGGCCGAAGGCGCTGGCGCGGGGGCAAGAAAGGCCGGCGCGGCGGGTTCGGGCGCCAGGAACGCGGGGGCGGCGGCGGTGGGCGGCGCCTCCTCTGCCGCGGGCGCGGGTTCGGGTGGCTGCGAGGCGGGGCTGGCGGGCTTTGCGGCTGCGGGCGCGGTTGCCGCGACATCCGCTGCCCGGGCGGCGGCAACCGCGGGCGCGGCCGCCGATGTCATCCCTGCCGTCTGCGGCGGCACCGCCTGCGCCGCGACCGCGATCATCAAGACCAGGAATTCGAACATGTCACCCCCTCCCGAGCCGGATCGGCCCCCGCGTCCGTTTGCGAACCGCTTGCCGGCATTTGCGGGCTTTTGGCATGCCGTCTTGCGCCCTATAGTCGCGCACAGGCAGTCGGCGCAACGAAATGACCCGCGCGGCCGGTGGCCGCAACAGGATGCCCCGCGCGACCGGTAACAGTATGGCAAAGAAACAGGCGCCAAGCCAACCGTTCAATATCGTGATTGTCGGACAGGCCGGGCGGCTGCAATACGAGGCGGTGCTGTTTGCAGCATCGCTGCGTCATTGCAGCCCGGGTTTCAATGGCCGGCTGTTCGTCGCCGTGCCCCGGCCCGGCCCGGCCTGGAGCGGCGACCCGTCGATCCGCACCGGTGACGTGCTGGAGGCGCTGGAGCTACTGGGCGCCGAACTGCTGCCCTTCGAAACCCGCGCCTTCGGCACATCCTATCCGCATGGCAACAAGATCGAGGCGCTGGCGGCCCTGCCCGCGGGCGAGCCCTTCGTGTTCTTCGACACAGACACGCTGATCACCGGCGATCTGATGTCGGTGCCCTTCGACTTCGCGCGCCCCGGCGCGTCGCTGCGGCGCGAAGGCACCTGGCCGCAGCCCACGCTCTATGGCCCCGGCCATACCGGGATCTGGAAGTCGCTTTACGACCGCTTCGGGCTGGATTTCGAAAGCAGCCTCGATACCGATCAGCCCGAAGGCTACTGGCAGCGGTATCTCTATTTCAACGCCGGCTGGTTCTTTCACGCCTGCCCGCGCGTGTTCGGTCAGCGGTTTCTGGACTATGCCCTGTCGATCCGCGACGATCCGCCGGGCGAACTGATCGGCCAAAGCCTCGACCCCTGGCTCGATCAGGTGGCGCTGCCGCTGGTGATCCATTCGCTGGGCGGGGGCCGCGATGCCCTGCCGCCGGGGTTTCTGGACGGGCCGGTCAGTTGCCATTACCGGCATTTCCCGCTGCTATATGCGCGCGAAAGCGATCATGTGGTCGACGTGCTGGAAGCCGTTGCGGCGCCCAACAAGATCAAGAAGGTGCTGAAGGGGCACGAGCCCATCAAGCGGATGGTGTTTCAGGGCCGCGGGCAGAAGGTGCGGGCGCTGTTCGACCGCGCCAACCTGCCGCGCCATGAAAAGGCGATCCGCAACCGGATCAAGTCGGAAGGCTTCTGGATGCGCTGATGCCCCTCGCGTCGAGGCATGGCCGCGCGAACGCGCGGCCCGCCCCGGCAAAGTGGATCAGGCCGCCCTGTCCAGCAGGGTGTAGGAGGTGATGATCTCGTCCTGCACCTGTGCACGCAGGATCTTGCCGCGCTCGTCGCGTTTGCTGCGCGCACCGGCGGCGCGCTTGATCTGCCGCGCCATCTGCTGGTTCAACGCCGCCCGCGCGCTGCGCGCGGGACGCTCTCCGCCGCCGACGGCCGTTTCGTAAAGCGATATGAATTCAACATTCTGCGATGCTTTCTTCATCACGTTCAGAATGAAATGCTCGTCGAAATCTCCGCTTTCCACGGCATCGCGGGCGATGGTCACGGCGCGATCCAGAACCGCCCGTTTCGCCAGCAGGCGGCTGGCCAGCGGATCGTCTTCGGGCGCCCCGGCGATCACGTGGTTTTCCACGATCTTGACCAGGAAGGGCGCGATATCCATGCCCTCGGCCCGGGCCTGCGCCGCCAGTTGCCGGCGCACGTCGGTTTCCAGGATGACGGTGATCTTGTTCGCCGCCGCTACCATTGCGCGCCTCTTGCGACGCTTCGTTTCCTGCGCCGCCGCGACCGCCTTTTCCGCGTTCTCCACCATGGCCTGCCCTTTCTGCAACATAGGTTGAACCTATGGTGAATGTAGCGCCCTTTCACGATGCTGTCAACATAGTGACTCTGTATGTTATCCCCGTGTGTTTCCCGGTGTGTTTCACGGCGTGTTTCCGGTGTGTTTCCCGGCCGCGCCTATCGCCATGGCCATGGAGCAGCGCCGGGCGGTTGCCAGCGCACAAGCGTTGCCCTAGTGCTATGCACGACCGTCAACAGGGAGTTTCCGAACATGTCCGAAAAACGCGAATACGGCTTTGAAACGCTGCAAATCCACGCCGGCGCGCGGCCCGACCCGGCCACCGGCGCGCGCCAGACACCGATCTATCAGACCACCGCCTATGTGTTCCGCGATGCCGACCACGCCGCCGCGCTCTTCAACCTTCAGGAGGTCGGCTATATCTATTCCCGGCTGACCAACCCGACGGTCGCCGTGCTTCAGGAACGCATCGCGACGATGGAGGGCGGGGCCGGCGCGGTGTGCTGTTCCTCGGGCCACGCGGCGCAGATCCTGGCGCTGTTTCCGCTGATGCAGCCGGGCTGCAACCTGGTCGCCTCGACCCGGCTTTACGGCGGCACGGTACAGCAGTTCACCAACACCATCCGCAAGTTCGGCTGGAGCGCGAAATTCGTCGATACCGACGATCTCGACGCCGTGAAAGCCGCTATCGACGACAACACCCGCGCCATCTTCTGCGAATCCATCGCCAACCCCGGCGGCTATGTCACCGACATCCGCTCGCTGGCCGATATCGCCGATGAAGCCGGCCTGCCGCTGATCGTCGACAACACCTCGGCCACCCCCTATCTGTGCCGCCCGATCGAACACGGCGCCACGCTGGTCGTGCATTCGGTGACGAAATACCTGACCGGCAACGGCACCGTGACCGGCGGCGCCATCGTCGATTCGGGCAAGTTCGACTGGGCGGCCTCGGGCAAGTTCCCGTCGCTTTCCGAACCCGAACCGGCCTATCACGGGCTGAAATTCGCCGAAACCTTCGGGCCACTGGCCTTCACCTTCTACGGCATCGCCATCGGCCTGCGCGATCTTGGCATGACGATGAACCCTCAGGGTGCGCATTATTCGCTGATGGGCATCGAAACCCTCAGCCTGCGCATGCAGCGCCATGTCGAGAACGCCGAGAAGGTCGCCGCCTGGCTCGAGGCCGACGACCGGGTCGAATACGTCACCTATGCCGGCCTGCCCTCCTCGCCCTATTACGAGCGGGCCAAACGCCACTATCCCAAGGGCACCGGCGGGCTGTTCACCTTTGCCGTCAAGGGCGGCTATGACGCATGCGTCAAGCTGGTGAATTCGCTCGAGATCTTCAGCCATGTCGCCAATCTGGGCGATACCCGCTCGCTGATCATCCATTCGGCATCGACGACGCACCGGCAACTGACCGAGGCGCAGCAGGAGGCCGCCGGCGCGGGGCCGAACCTGGTGCGCGTGTCGATCGGAACCGAGGACGCGGACGACCTGATCGCCGATCTGGACCAGGCCCTGACCACGGCCTGCGGCTGACACTTGCCCGGGCGAAACCGCCGCCCGGCGGTTTCGCGCGCGCCGTTCTCAGCGTTTGCGTATCCAGAAGCTCTGCGCGCGGCCCCTGGCCAGGAACGGCAGCGCCGCCACGGCATCGGCCCGGTCGCGTTGCAGATGGTAGCCGGGCCATAGCAGTTCGTACCCGCCGCCCTGCAACATGGCGTGCAGCACGTATTGTTCGCCCCAGGACGGGCAATCGCGGAAGAACCGCGGCGGATATTCCCAGGGCAGGAAAACGTCGTGAACATGGATGACGACGCCCGGTGCCAGGGCCGGAACGATCCGGCAGAACAGATGCGCCACGTCGTTGCTCATCCGCACCTGATGGCTGGAATCGATGAACAGCACGTCGCCCGATTCCAGCGCGCCGAACAGGTTCGCATCGACGCTTTCCAGGCGCGCCTGTTCGAATCGGTCCACCACATCCGCGATATCGGCCCGCGGCGAGGGGTCGATGGCGGTAATCGTGCAATCCAGACCGCCATCGCGAATCGCCTGCCGGGTGATACGGGTCGAGTTGCCGCAGCCCACCTCGATCACCCGGCGCGGCGCGAACCGGCGGATCATGAGGTACAGGATTTCGGCATCGGGGCTGTCGTAATAGCCGTTGTTCGGAACATAGCCCGTGGCGCCGGCCGCGCGATCCAT
>JAGRMG010000128.1 GCA_020441385.1 Paracoccaceae bacterium | reverse complement strand
CCAAGAGCCAGGTCTCGCGGCTCTGCGAAGAGATCGACGAGCGGGTGCAGGCGTTTCTGAACCGCCCGCTGGAGGGCGACTGGCCCTTTCTCTGGCTCGACGCCACTTATGTGAAACTGCGCGAGGGTGACCCGCACGCTATCTGTGCCCCGCGACACCGCCGAATGCAATTCCAGGCGCCGATGGTTCGAAAGCCCCGCCGCGCCGCTCATGACGACACCAGGTCGGAAAATTCCAGGCCGCGGCGCTTCAGCTCAATCCGGACATGGCGCATTCCGCGCGATGATCTCGTGTCCGAAGGTCTGCTCGGCGTTTGTGAGGGCATCGAGAAATTCGATCCCGCCCGAGGCGACATGGTGGGCATTGTTTACCGTCTGGTTCAGAGTCGCTTGAACGCACTTTCTCATGAGATGTCGCGGCCCGTGTCTGCCTACCGCAGCCGGCGCGAGGCGAAGATGCGCTGGCACCTGTCAAGAAAGATCCAGGAATATGAGCAACAGGGCTACGGATCGACCAGGGCGCTGGAATTGGCCGCCCGCGACCTCGGCGTATCTCCGGACCACGCCGAGGCGGCCATGGCGATGCGGAGCGCGGTGCCATTCGACTGTGGCGACGATGAGGATGAGAGCCGCCAATTCGCCGATGACGCGCCGCCGGTGGAGAACGCGCTGGATGCCGATCGCGTCAAGCGGGTGCTTGCCGAAGCGATGGAGGGCTTGGACGAACGCGAGATATATATAATGCAGCGCCGCCTGGGAGAGGACCCGCCAGCACTGGATAGCCTGGCCGAGGAGCTTAGCATTTCGCGCGGACGTGTCGGTCAGATCCAGCGGGAGGCAAGGTGCGCCAGCGGCAGCGCGAGCGCAGCATCACGGATTGATCTCGCATAACGGGCGGCTCTCATATATCGAAGCCGCCCGAATGGAGATCGAGATGACAGACAACGACATTTTTCACCGCGTCCTCGATGATCTCGTCGAGGATCTCGACGGCCAGCCTGCAGAAGTCGAGCGCGGCGCTGGCAAGGAGAACATGGTGGTGGTCTCATCGGCAACATATTCGGGCTTGCTTCAGCGCATTTACGACCTCGAGCAAAATGGGATGACGGATGCTGAGCGAGATGCCGAGGAAGAGGAGTTGCTGCAGGCGATGGTCGATGCGCACAATTCGGGGCGGTTGCACTGACACGGAAAAGGGCGGCCCTCGGGCCGCCCATATTGATTCCGGGGCGGAGCGAACCGCGCCCATGCCAGCCGATCTTGGCACCCTCTTTGCCGTCTTCGACCTGGCGAACGGCCATCGGGCCAGGTGACGCAAACGCTCGCGGCGGTTGTTGTGTCCCCGGGATTCACTCTGGCTCCCGGGGGCGGCCAGTCAGGATCTTCGCGTCCTGCGGGCGAGCTCGGGTATCCGTGGATCCCTTGCCTTTCGTGCGCCAGCGTCTTCCGGCCATGAACCCGGGGAGCGGCTGACTGACAGAAGGCCGGCGAGTATCCGAGGACATTGTCGACCGGCCATAAGTTGCCCCTGGTGGGGTCTTAGTGGCGGATGCAAACAGAGCCGCACTCAGGGAGGATATGTGTCCCCGCCGCCGATCTCGCGCACATTTTTCTGTCTGTGTTTCTTTCCCTATGTCCGACTCAGCAACGGGAGATAGGCATGATGGACGTGAAGATGATGAAGGCGGCGGAGCTGGCTCACGCAATTGCGAGGGCGGACGATGAGTGTTGGCGCTGCGAGGAGTTACTCGACCTGCGGCGCGAGGAGCAAGCCGAAGACCGCTCGATGCGCTACGTCAACGACCTCGAGTATGACCAGGAAATCGAGGAGCTCGAAGATGGGGTAGAGAGGGCGGCGAGGCGGCTATGCGATCTCGAAGACGAGATGGAGCGCCGACGTCATCTCTCAAACCATGCCCTCCTGGCGGAGATGCACATGCGCGGCGAGGTGCCGGCATGACCTGGCGCGCCTCGCATCAACAATCAAAACTCGGCGCCGCGATTCGAGACCTACGAGGTATCGCGCGCGCCGTCGAGATCTCGCGCCGTTTCGACCGCAGAGATCCGCATAAGATATTCCTCGCAGCCCGCCTCGCCGAGAATGCGATGAACGATCGGCGCCGACTCATGAAGCAGCTTCGGCGCGTCGATCCTGACAATCAGGTGTTGCGTGAGATCGAGGGGAAACTGAAATGACCCCGCGCACCTGCGGCCGCCTCGTCGCCATAGCCCGCCGCGCTCAACGGACGCGCCGGCCTGGCTGGCGACTCAGGCTTGCGGTCTGGCGGCTGCGTCGGATTGACCCGGGGAATCCGGTGTTTCGGGATGATTGAAAAGTGGCGGTCCCGACAGGATTCGAACCTGTGGCCTTTCGCTTCGGAGGCGAACACTCTATCCAGCTGAGCTACGGGACCGCATTTTGACCGGTGTATCTGTGCGGTTTCTGTGCGACCCCGCCCTTTCCGATCTGATTTCTATCTTACCTTTCAATTCGTTGCAACCTTAGCCCAAAGTCTTCGGAGGGCAGCGCTCTATCGAGCTGAGCTATGGGTGCGTTCTGCGCGGTATAGCCTCGCCACGGCACGCCCGCAATCGCAAATTTTCGGCCCGGGCCGCGTGGCCGGTCAGGCGAAAAGCTCGTGCGCCAGTTCCAGCGCCTCGACCAGCACGTCGACCTCGGACTGCGTGTTGTAAAGCCCGAAGGAGGCGCGGCAGGTCGCGGTCAGCCCGAGGTGGTCCATCAGCGGCCCCGCGCAATGATGGCCGGCGCGCACCGCCACCCCCTTCTTGTCGAGAATGGTCGAGATGTCATGCGCATGCGCCGCGCCATCCAGGGTAAAGCTGAAGATCGCGGCCTTGTCGGGCGTCGTGCCCTGAAGGCTGAGCCAGTTCAGCCCCTTGAGGCGGGACATGGCATAGTCGCGCAGCGCCGCCTCGTGCGCCGCCACGTTCTCCATGCCCAGATCCATCAGGTATTCCAGCGCCACGCCCAGCCCGATGATCTGGACGATGCCGGGGGTTCCGGCCTCGAATTTCATCGGCGGATCGTTGTAGATCACGTTGTCCTTCGTCACCTCGCGGATCATGTCGCCGCCGCCGATGAAGGGGCGCATTTCGGCCATGCGCTCGGCGCTGATGTAGATGGCGCCCGAGGCGGAGGGCCCATAGAGCTTGTGCCCGGTGATGGCGTAGAAGTCGCAGCCCAGATCCCCGATGTCGACCGGCATGTGCACGGCGCCCTGGCTGCCATCGACCAGCACCGGAACCCCCTTGGCATGGGCGCCCCCGATGATGGACTTCACATCAACGACGGTTCCCAACACGTTGGAAACATGAGTGATCGCAACCAGCTTGGTGCGCGGTCCGATGGCGTCGATCACCTTTTGCGGATCCAGCGCGCCGGCGGCGTCGGTATCCACCCATTTCAGCACCACGCCCTTGCGTTCGCGCAGGAAATGCCAGGGCACGATATTGGCGTGATGTTCCATCACGCTCAGCACGATCTCGTCGCCCGCCTGCATCTGCGCCATCGCCCAGCCATAGGCGACAAGGTTGATCCCCTCGGTCGAGCCGGAGTTCAGCACGATCTCGTTTTCGTCGCGAACCCCCAGGAACCGCGCGATGATTGCGCGCACCGCCTCGTATTTTTCCGTCGCAAGGTTGGAAAGATGGTGCAAGCCCCTGTGAACATTTGCATATTCATGTTCGTAAGCGCGCGTGACCGCGTCGATCACCACCTTGGGTTTCTGCGCCGAGGCGCCGTTGTCAAGATAGACCAGCGGCTTGCCGTTCACCTCGCGGGCGAGGATCGGAAAGTCGCCACGGATTTTTTCGACATCATACATGTTGCGCGGACTCCAGGACCGGCCCCCCAAGGAGGGCGATGAGAATGGATATGGCGAAGGCCATCGCCAGCATGGTCAGGATCAGCGTGATCGCCGCCCGCCCGAGCGAATTCAGCCCATGCGCCTTGGAAACGAAATGCAGCAGGATATAGACGCCCACGATGGTTGCGGCCGCGACCACGACCAGCGACAGCACCGGCAGGGTCAGGACCAGAACCAGCGCGGCCGCCTGCACCAGAAGCCGCAGGTATTGCAGCCAGACCAGCAGCACCATCATGTCGGCGAAACCGCCCTGTCCGCCCAGCAGCCGGCCGATCCAGGTCAGAAGCTGGATGAACCCGACCAGCCCCAGCGTGATCATGGCGAAATAGGCCAGTGGCTGATGCAGTATCGGCGGGAATACCGGCGGCGCCGGCAACAGGATGTCGGAAAGCGAGAACACCAGCGTGTTCAGCGCCGCCGCCAGCAGCAGCGCCGGCCACAGCACGTCGCGGCCCGGCCGCATGGCCAGCAGGGCAACCGCCGCCTGCGCCGGATCGCGGATGCTCAGAACGGCCAGTTGCCACCAGGCGCGCGCGTTCACGTCGCCGGCCTTTGCGCCTGGCGCAGACCCGAAAGCCAGAACCACAGGAACACCGCCAGCCAGACCGCGCCGATCGCGTTCAGCGCCGGGCCGGGGCCGATCAGCGCGGCGACCAGGCCATGCAGAAGCAGCAGCGGCGATGACGCCAGGAGCGACCAGAACAGCGCCAGCCGCGCGCCGTACCAGTCGCCCTGCCCGCCAAGCGCGCGGGCCAGCAGGTGCGACAGCGCCGCCAGCACATAGAGCATCAGCGGCGCGATCACCACCCAGGCCAGCAGGGTCGCCCCCATCAGCATGTCGAGGTCCTCGCCCGTCAGATGCGCCTGGCGCGCCAGGCGCGGCATCTGGCCGACGAACACGAGGACGCAGCCCGCCATCAGGATCGCCAGCGCCCGTTCCTCGCGCCGGCCCATCGCCAGCAGCCGGCGCATGACTCGCGCCGGCCCGCGATAGCTGGCGACGATATCCGCTGTGACCGGCATCAATGATGCCTGAGCAGCCAGGCCTCGACCCGGCCGATGATCTCCGCCGCCAGGTCCTTGTCCTCGATCTCGTCCACCGCCTCGCCCAGAAAGGCCAGGGTCAGCAGATCGGTGGCCTGCCCTTCGGGCACCCCGCGCGAGCGCAGGTAGAAAAGCGCGTCCTCGTCGATCGCGCCGCTGGTCGAGCCATGCGAACAGGCCACGTCATCGGCGTAGATCTCAAGCTCGGGCTTGGCAAGGAACTGGCTGTCGCCATCCAGCAGAAGCGCCTGGCTGATCTGGTAGCCGTCGGTCTTCTGGGCCCCCTCGCGCACCAGGATCTTGCCCTGGAACACGCCGGTCGCCCCGTTGCGCAGCACCTTCTTGAACACCTGGCGGCTTTCGCAGCCCACGGCGTCATGGGTGATGAACACGGTGTCGTCATGGTGAAAATCGCCATCGCCCACGCAGGCCCCGGCGACATGCGCAAGCGCGTCGTCGCCGGTCAGTTCCACCACCACCTCGTTGCGGGTCAGCATGCCGTTTATCGTCAGGGTAAAGCACTTGAACACCGATTCCGTGCCCAGGCGCGCAAAGACATGCGTGACGGCGCGGCGTTCGTGATCGCGGCCCTGGGCGCGCACCAGGTGCAGCTTGCCGCCGCTGGCCACGTCGATTTCCATGCATTTGTTGAATCGCGCCGCCGCCGGGCCGTTTTCCAGGATCGTCGCCTCGGCGCCCGGTTCGACCCGGATGACGTGATGCAGCAGCGCATCCGATGTCTCGGATTCGTGAACGTAGATCAGGCTGATCGGTTTGGACGGCCGGCCGGCGATGTGAATCGCCACGCCATCCTTGGCAAAGGCGGTGTTGAGCGCCGCGAACGGGCGCTCCACCGGCGTCTGCCCGGCCTGTTCCAGCTTGCCGTAGAGATGCTTGGCCCAGTGGATGTCGCGTGCGCACAGATCCGCGATCCGGTCGATGCTGACGCCCTCCAGGTCCAGGTCGTCGGACGCCTCGGGGTCGAAAACGCCATCGACGAACACGACCCTGAGCCGGTCCATGTCTCCGAACATCGGGGTTTCGCCATCCTCGAACAGCGCCGCACGCGGCGGCTCGGGCTGCACCAGTGTATCGGGACGGGTGTATTTCCAGTATTCGTCGCGCCGCGACGGCAGACCCATGGCCCGGACGCGGGTCAGGGCCGATTCACGGGCGGCGTCGGTGCAGCCGCCGACGGGCAGTTTCAGCCCGGCCAGCCGCAGCTCGGTCGCGCTCTCTTTGCGTTCGGGAAGAGCCATCATGCCACCTCGGCGAGAATGTCGGCATATCCGTTGTGTTCGACCTCGAGCGCCAGGTCCGGGCCGCCCGACTTGACGATGCGGCCGGCCGCCATGATATGCACGACATCGGGTTTGATATGGTCCAGAAGCCTTTGATAATGCGTGATGACAAGGAACCCGCGGCCCTTGTCGCGCAGCGCGTTCACGCCATCGGCCACCAGTTTCATCGCGTCCACGTCAAGGCCGCTGTCGGTCTCGTCCAGGATGCACATCTTCGGCGCGAGCATCGCCATCTGAAGGATCTCGTTGCGCTTCTTCTCACCGCCCGAGAATCCGACATTGACGGGCCGCTTGAGCATTTCGGCGTCGATCTTCAGCGTCTTGGCCCTGGCACGCACCTCTTTCAGAAAGTCGGTCGCGCTCAGTTCTTCCTCGCCGCGCGCCTTGCGCTGTGCGTTCACCGCGGTTCGCAGGAAGGTCAGGTTGCCGACACCGGGGATTTCGACCGGGTACTGGAAGGCCAGAAACAGCCCCGCCGCGGCACGTTCTTCGGGTTCCAGCGCCAGCAGGTCATGGCCATCCAGCACGGCGCTGCCTTCGGTCACGACATAGCCGCCCCGCCCCGACAGCACATAGGACAGCGTCGACTTGCCCGACCCGTTCGGCCCCATGATCGCATGGACCTCTCCGCCGGCGACTTCCAGGTCGACGCCGTTGAGGATTTGCTTGTTCTCTTCTTCAAGTTTGACGTGCAGGTTGTTGATCTTCAACATTTTCGTTTCCACTTCGTTTTCCCGTTTCCGCATCGCGCCGGAGGCGCGTCTATCCAGAGCAGCGCCGGAGGCGCGTCTATCCAGAGCAGCGCCAAGGGCGCGTCAATCCCGAACGCGCGCCAGGGGCGCGCCAAACCCGAATCGCCCGCGTTCATTTCCGTCATGGCGATGCCGCGGCCACGGGCCGGGCCCTGGGCCGCCGTTTCCACCACCACCACAGGCACAGGCATTCGAACCCGAGAACGATCAGCGCGACGACCGTCATCGCGCCGTCCGAATGTGCCTGTGCGGCCATCAGGAACGGTATGAACCCGACCGGCAAAAGCGCAACGAACACCAGCCAGAGGCCATGTCGCAGCCAGCGCAGCAGCGGCGTGTCTGGCAGTTCCAGCACCGCCCTGCGCCTGCGGGGGCGCAACCTGCCCGGAATGCGCCCCCATCGCATCAGCCCACCGACCCTTCCAGCGAGATGGCGACAAGCTGTTGCGCCTCCATCGCGAACTCCATGGGAAGCGCCTGCAACACGTCGCGGCAGAACCCGTTGACCACCAGCGCCACGGCTTCCTCCTCGTCCATGCCGCGCGAACGGCAGTAGAACAGCTGATCGTCATCGACCTTGGAGGTCGTGGCCTCGTGTTCGACACGGGCGGAAT
>JAGRMG010000127.1 GCA_020441385.1 Paracoccaceae bacterium | reverse complement strand
TGAACCCGGCCGCGCAGGACGACCCCAACAGTCCCATAGCCGGCATGCCGGTACTGGAATGCTGGAAGGCCAAACAGGTCTTCGTGATGAAGCGGGGCCAGGGCACCGGGTATTCGGGCATCGAGAATCCGCTGTTCTTCAAGGAAAACACGCGGATGTTCTATGGCGATGCGAGGGACAGCCTCGAAAAGCTCATGCCGCTGATCGACTGATCCGCGCCGCGCCCGGGCATATCCGCCGGCCACGGGAATGCACGTTCCTCCAAGGCCCGGTGCCACGCGACGCGACGGGGCCGGGCAAGTGCGGCGCAATCCGTGTCCGCCGTCGGTGCCCGGCCTGTTCCGGCATCGTCCCGTGGCTATCCGATGACCGGCAGATGTTCCGATCGAACATTCCACCTTGTTCGCCCGGCTGACGACAGCAACCGGCGTCAATCGGTCTCGCGGCGCCTATTCCGCCGCGGCGGCGTCCTGTGCCGGATCGCGTGCGATCGACAGGTCCGGGGTGCGCGCGGGGGCGGTTGCATCCGGCTCTGCCGCAAGCGGGGCGGCCGTGACGTATTTCCAGAAGACGCAAAGCCAGGCGAGATGGGCCGCCGCCCAGGCCAGCGACGCGCCGGCATAAAGCGGGCCGGGGATGTCCAGCCCGAGATCGGGCGCCACGCGCAGCGCCACCGATGCGGCCAGCGCCAGCGCGCCCAGCCGCACCGGCCGGGAAAGCCCCAGCGCGCGGTTCGTATGCATGAGCCCGGCGATGCAGAACACCGCGTAGACCCCCAGCCCCAGCCCGCCCATGAAGGCGACATGCAGCCCCGTGACCGCGCCCCAGGGCGCCCCGAGGCCGGCGGCGCCGGTCATCATTAGGCCCGTTCCCGCCAGCGCGGCCGCGCCCGCCAGCATCAGGATCTCGGCGCGCAGCGCCACGCGCCCGATGAAGGCCTCGGCCACGCGATCCATGAAGGCCGCACCCGCCGCCAGCAGCAGATACCCCGAGACCGCGGACGAAAGCCCCGCCACCTGTCCCGCCATCGCGACCAGCACCAGCCCCGGTGCCAGGTTCAGCCGCCCCGGATGGGGCCGGAAGGGCGAGCTTGCCCCCGTGGGGTCGAGCACGAGGTTGCTTACCGGCACGGTGATCCGGGCCAGCGCCAGCCCCAAAAGGCCAAGAAAGGCGAGGCCTGCAAGATGAACCGCCACCTGCGCGCGCGCGATGTCACCGCTCAGGAAGAAGGCCCGCGTCGCCGCGGTACAGGCGATCAGCAGGCTCAGCCAGACGGCAAAGACCAGCAGCCGGTCGGTGCGTTTGACCCATGACAGACGCAGCAGATAGACCAGCAGCGCCGCCATCCAGGCGAGATCGGCCAGCGCGCCCAAGCCGCTCATCCCGTCCCAGCCGAGGAACCCGACGATGCGGCCCGTACCCCAGAGCGCGGCGAGCCACCACAGCGGCCGGCCGCGCAGCGGCTCGGTATCGGTCCACTCGGGCGCTGCCGTGGTCAGAAACCCGATCAGCGCCGCGCCGAAGGCGCCCACCAGCATCTCGTGCGCATGCCAGAGCGAAGGCGGCACGCTGCGCGCCAGCGGCAGGTCGAACCCCATCGTCAGCACCCAGAAGAGCGGAAAGGCGGTGGCATAGATCGCGGCCAGCGGGAAGAACAGCCGGAACCCCTCATCCCCCAGTATGCCGAGCGCGGTGCGTGGCAGCGCCCTTCCGGGCCCGGGATCGGGTGTGCAGCTCATGCGATCTGCCTTTCGTCGACGTCGTGGATGTGGCGAAACAACGGATCGCGGCTCAGCGCGGCGCCGACCCAGTCCTGCACCTGCGCCTCGCTTCGGCTTCCGGGGCGGCCCGGCAGCGGGCGGTCGCCGAGAACGCCCGCGCCATAGGTGTCCAGCACCGCGACCCGGTGCGCGATCCGCGCCGCCTCGTGCAGATCATGGGTGATGAAGAGGCCCGCAAGCCCGGCATCGGCGCAGGTGGCGATCACCAGATCCTGCATCCGGCGGCGCAGCGCCACGTCGAGCGCGGTGAAGGGCTCGTCGAAATAGATGAAATCGGGGCGCACGGCCAGCGCGCGGGCTATGGCGACGCGCTGGCGCATGCCGCCCGACAGCTCGACCGGGTACTTGCCCAGATCGCCGGGCTCCAGCTCCGCCAGCGCCGCCGCCTCGGCCACGCGCGCGGCGCGCTGCCGGCGCGGCAGGCGCGCCAGCCGCAGCCCGAAGGCGATGTTGCCCGCAGCCGTCGCCCAGGGCAGCAGCGAGGGGTCCTGAAAGATCATCGCGTGGCGGCGGTATTGCCGTTCGATGCGGCCCGATTTCGGTTCGAGTAACCCGGCCGCGACCTGCGCCAGCGTCGATTTCCCGCAACCCGAGGGGCCGACCAGCGCCACGATCTCGCTTGTCCCGACGCTCAATTCGATCCCCTTGAGCACCGAGCGGCCGAGATAGGCATGCTCGACGCTGTGCAGTGCCAGCACGTTCATCGCTTGACCCCCCAGGGCTGCGCGGCGCGGCGCCAGCGGTCGATCTCGCCCTTCACCGGATGCACCAGCGTGTATTCCACCGCGATCAGCAGCACCACGGCGATCAGCACCCAGGCGAGCGCGGTGGCGATGTCGAGGTTGATGCGCGCATCGGCCAGCGCGCCGCCGATGCCGCCGGCGTTAGCCAGAAGCTCGGCCATCACCGCGACCTTGAAGGCCGTGCCGAGCGCCAGCACCAGCGCCGGGAAGAGTGTCGTCGTGGTCTGGCGCAGCCCCACCGTCAGGAAGCGGCGCAACGGGCCGGCGCCGAAGGCCTGCGCCATGCGGTCAAGCCCGCGGTCGCGCGTGGCGATGCCCTGCGCCGCGCCCAGGAACACCACCGGCAGGGCCGAGACCAGGATCACCGTGCGCACCGTCGCATCCGAACCGCCGAACCAGATCATCGCCAGCACGATCCAGGCAATCGGCGGCACCCCCATCAGCACCGTGATCAAGGGCTGCGCCAGCCGCATCGTGGCCGGCGAATAGCCCGCCACCAGTCCCAGCGAAACGCCGATCCCGCCGACCAGCACGAAACCGGTGAGCGCGCGTTGCAGCGTCAGCCCCGCCACCGCCCAGGCCGACGAATCGCCGGCCAGTTGCCACACGGCTGCGACCGTCGCCTGCGGCGAGGTCAGGATGAAGGGGCCATAGGCCTCGTGCCCGGCCTGCCAGACCGCCGCCAGCAGGAACAGCGCCGCCAACCCCGCCCAACCCGACCAGAGAAATTCCAGCACGCGGCCCGCGCGCTCGGCCAGGCGGGTCGCAAGGGGCGGTTTCAGGCGGGCGGTCATGGCAGGCATCTTCTGTTCGCGCGCTCAGAGATAGAAGCCGTCATCGGGCAGACGTCCGTCGATCGCGGCCATGTCGGCGCCGCTCATTGCCGACAGCATCCGCTCGATATCGGCCCGCGCCTCGGCGGCGGGGCGGGCGACGAGGTTGGAATGGGGCACCGATGCCGCCAGAAGCGGCGCCGGCATTCCCAGCGCGTCCGTGGCATCACTGGCGGCCGCCGCCGGATCGGCCAGCACCTCGGCCGTGGCGGCCTCGATCCCCGCAAGGATCGCCGGTAGCGCATCGCCATGCGTATCTAGAATGCCCTGGGTGATTGCCAGCCCCGCCTGCGGCAGCACCGGCGCCGCGCCCGCCATCTCGCCCCAGGCGGCCTGAAGGTCGATGGCGCGGCGGATGTCCTTGCCGGCCTGACGCCCTGCCATCACGGCGGCGGTGGTCGAAGGTTCGGCCGTCAGCGCCGCATCGACACGGCCGGCAAGCAGCAGCTGCATCGCCTCGATGGGCGAACCGGCCCAGGTGATGCGCAGATCCGTCTCGGGGTTCAGCCCGTTATGGGCCAGAAGCTGGGAAAACAGGATCTCGGGCGTGTCGCCGCGGAAGGGGACGGCGACGCTGTGGCCTCTCAGATCCGCGATGGCGTTGATGCCGTCGTCGCCGGTTGCGACATAAAGCAGCCCGTCGGTCATCACGTTGGCCAGCCGGATCGGGAAGCCGCGGTTATAGAGGTTTGCCGCCGCCTGCACCGGCACGATGGACAATGCGATGCCGCCCGAAGTCAGCCCCGCGCGCAACTCGTCCGGGCTGCGCCAGGCGGTCATGCTGGCGGCATCGGCGATATCGGCAAAGCGGTTTGTCGCCACGGCGTGCGCCAGCGTCACCGAAGGCCCGGCGGGCGGGCCGAAGAATGCGAGCGTGGCGATCCGGTCTTGCGCGCGCAAGAGGCCCGGCATGGCCAGGGCCGGCGCCGCGGCCAGCGCGCCCAGAAGGATGGCGCGGCGGTCGATGTTGCGGATGGATGTCATGGCGTGTTCCTTTTCGGATGGGGCGGGGCGGCTCCGTCCGCCGGGGGCACCGGCGCGGAGTTGGTGAGGAACGCCTCGCGCAGCGCCGATCCGGCGAGGATCGGAAGGGCCGCGGGGATGGCGTAAAGGCGCAGGACACCCGCGAGCCCGAGCGTGCCGAGCGGCGCGAACCCCAGGCCGGGGCCGAACGCCGCATGAAGCCCGACCATTCCCAGCACCGCCAGCGGCCAGAGTGCAAGCCGCCAGCGCACACGACGAACCAGCGCCGCGATCACGGCAAAGGCCAGCGCCGCCGGCCACCAGGCGATCGCCAGCAGGGCGATGCCCCCCGCCGCGATCAGCGCCGAGAAGCGCAGATCGAAAGGCCAAAGCCCGCCCGTGAAGGTGGCCTGGGCGATCAAAACCGCGAACAGGCCGATCAGCGCCAGCAGGTGGAGCGAAAGGCGGACGGTCCGGGACCGGCTTCGTCCGGAAATGGCTTGGGGATGGCCCATGTCAACGCGCCCTCGCTCACTCAAGCAGCGCGGCGGCGGCCGGAACGGGTTTGTCGTCATCCAGAACCGCCAATCGCAGCCGCACCGCATCGCCGCGCGCGGCAAGCCGGTGCATCCCGCCCGGCGGCAGAAGCAGCAAACCGCCGGCGGGATAGACCCTCTCGGCCGCCGGATCGACCGTATCGCCATCGCCCCAGGCCGTTTCGCCCGAAAGCACGGTCAGAAGCCGCAGGCCGCTTTCGGTGGCGTGGGGCGCAACCACCTGGCCGGCTGCGACCTCAAGCAGGACGACCGCGGGGTTGCCGTCGGCCGACAGCGCGAGTGGTGTCAGCGTTGCGGCCGCATGGATGGTCCTGGATGGCAACGCCGCCGGATCGACCGCCACCGTTTCGGCCAGCGCGGGAAGCGCCAGACCAGCGGCAAGCGCGCTGAAAAACACGGGCTTCATGAGTGTCTCCTGATTTGCCTCCCGCAGGTCGATGCCGGCCTGCCCGGAAAGATCACCCGCCGACATCTACGCTACACGAGATCGACTCGCAATAAAAGACTTACGAAAATACTCGGATTCCGTCGGGATGAGCCGTCACGGCGGTGCCGCAAGCGGCGGCAGACTTGTCGGGGGTCGATATCGCCGCCCTCATCGACGCCTACAACGAAAACCCAAAGCCCTACAGATGGGTCAAATCCGCCGACCAAGTCTTCGCCTCCGTCAAGAGGTTCTGCCAGAAAACAATGGCAGGAACTTCCGATTCGGGTGACTAGACGGGTCGGGAATTTTCCCGCATCTGCCGCGAAACCGGCTGGACGCGGCAAAACGGGGTTGCTATATCGTCACGACCGTTCCGGCGTAGCTCAGCGGTAGAGCAGTTGACTGTTAATCAATTGGTCGTAGGTTCGATCCCTACCGCCGGAGCCAAAGATTTCAAGGACTTAGCGCTCACACGCTAAGTCCTTTTTCTGTTCGAGTACAGAATAAGTACAGCAAACACTGCGTGGATCGACGCGTCCGGGTTTGGACCAGGTCAGCTGTGTAGTCTTACACCTCAATTCGGGAAGCATGAGCCTAGGAGCCTGACCCTTTCTGTTGCTCGAAAGCGTAAGGCAGGAGGAATAGCAACCGGACGGACAAGCTGATATTTCTTTGCTTCTTCAATTAGTTGCCTGAAGTTCGGCGTTCCCACGCTTCGACCGACAAGCCACCAGAATGCGTGGTCAATCAAACTGAACACGCGAAGGGAAACCTGCGCAGTAAGCGCCTTTATCACTTCGATAGCCTTGTCCTGGCGCGGACCACAGAATGCCTCCAAGACCATACTTGCGTAGCGGTCTCGCAAATGCGCCTGCCTGGTCTCGTAGAACACAAGGTCAAGGAACGTTGCAGCGACGCCTAGGTTGGTTTCCAAATCAGCGTTCTTCCCGCCAACTACCTCCAGCATCCGCTTGACCGTACCACGCCCGTTAAACCCTTCGGCTTTTGCCTGTGTTAGCAAGGTTTGCGAGTCCATCGATACGTAGGTAAATTCGCGGTTCAGGCAATCAGCGATGAACTTGGTGTAGTCCTCAATCGAGATCAGGCCTCTGTCCTTCGCCAACAACAAGACCGGTTGCAGCCAACTCGTCCCAATTTCAAGTGCGCCGACGGCCCACTGCCTCAACCCTTGATCTTCCGATAGCAAGAGCAATTCATTTCCTTCGGCGGCAAGAACGCTGTCTCTTGCAGCCGTGCCTAGCATCTCAGCGATTTTGAGGTTTTGGCCAGACAGATCAGTCTGCGGAACTGCTGTGGCTATCTTGCAGTGAGCGAGCACGTCTTCTCGCTGACGTTTCTTTTCTTCGTGCGCGGCCTTGTTCTGCTCCGGCGAAATCTCAATGAATGTGAGGCGCCCGTCCCGCCAAGAGGTCATCCCGGTTTGCCGGTCTACGTTATTCTTCGCCTCGATTTCGCGCTTTGCGAAAACCTCCAGCGTCGACTGGGTGACGTGCACTTGGCCGCAAACCCTAGAGATCGTATCCCACAGGTGAAAGTCCGAGATCAAAGCAGCGGTAATCGGGTCGAGCACGCAACCATTCCTGGTTCTAGCTTGGATTTCTTTGGTTGCATTTTCGCGCTCGTCGCGGCTACCGATACATACTCGCGGCTGGATTCCCACTCCCGGAAGACCAGCCCAACCGTCGATCACATCCTTGCCTAGCGCGTTGGCAACAAAGCAGAAAGGCAAGGCATTCGCAGCGTACTTATCCAAGACGGACTGGTCGCGTTCGTGCGCGGCTTTCGTCACGCGCCCCATGTCTTCGAGAGGGTTCTCAGCCTCGAAGTCAAACGTCATCCGTTGCATTCCCGAATTCATCGGGAACCTCTTGTTGAACTCCTCCATTGACTTGTGGAGCAGGTCAAGTGCTCGCGGCTTAATCCACAACACTTCAAATTCCATGCTCTCAAATTGAGTGCTGATCGTGAACTTCTGTAAGCGCCTCGCCGATCCCCTCCTGCCGGTCTGAGGCTGGTTGTGCGAGTCCTTCTGCCGAGGTGAGGCAGGATTGGACGGCAAAATGGACGGCTCTTTAGACGGCTATGCGGGCAGGATCGAGGT
>JAGRMG010000126.1 GCA_020441385.1 Paracoccaceae bacterium | reverse complement strand
TGGCGCCGATGACAGCCACGGCGGCAATCTTGCCACCGCCTGTCTCGATTTCGCGCCCGACATCCCCGGCAACGATTTCGACGCGGGCGAAATCGCGCGCACCCTCGTCCTCAGCCACGCGGGCGGCGCCGGGCACCAGTCGGTGACCGCGACTTTCACCAGTTTCGGCCAGCCCGCGCAGATCACCTACGACTTCGTGGCCGAGGACGGTTTCATGCGCATCGACGACATCGCCGGGCCGGGATACCGGCTGTCGCGCATTCCCTGCACGGCGCGCCAGGCCGCGGCGCCAGTGCCGGCCGGATCGGGCGAGTTCTGCTATGATACCGGGAACAGCGAACTACGGCTGCGGCCTGCCGCCGATGGGAGTGCCGCGTTCGCGCTGGAAAGCGTTCAGGGTGGCGGGCACAGTTGCAGCGCCCAAGGCCGGGCCCGAAGCGTGGCCGGCGGCTGGCTTTGGGAGCAGACCCTGTACGGGCGGCCCTGCCGCCTGGAAATCACGGTCACGGCGGATCAGGCCATCCGGTTCGGCGATCCCGGCCATGGATGCAAGATGACGCTGTGCGGCCAGCGCGCGGTTCTCGCCGGTCTCACCTTTCCGGCGGCCTCGCTGGTCGATTGCGCCGCGCTGGCCCGGCAATGATGCCGCCCGCTCGGCAGCGTCAGTCCGGCGCGGCGCGCGGGCCGAGCGGGATCTTGCCCCGCCCGTCGGTCATGATCGCCCCTTGCGGCGAAACCGGTGGCGGGACGGGGGCGCGGCCCGGTCCCGCCACTGTCCCGCGCCGGCACGCTCAGAAGCTCTGCTTGGTGTAGTCCACCTCGTCGGGGTAAAGCGTGTCCTCGATCGACGTGGTGTGTTGAACGATCAGTTTGCCGTCCCGGACCTGGCTTATGTACTGGTGCCCGAACACCTGATGCGTCTTGCCGTTGAACAGCTTGGCGCCCTGGGGGTGTTCGTCCGACGCGGCCATGTCGGTCATCGCCTCGACCGCCTCGACCAGTGCCGCGCGGTCGTCGGGGCCGCGATATCCGGCGGCCTCCATCCCGGCCTTGACGACATAGAGCGTTTCCCAGCAGCCGAACATGTGGGCATAGGTCGAGATGTCCTTGGGGTCGCTGACGCTGGCGCCATTGGCATCGACGCCCACGGCGGCGCGGTAGTCCTTGTCGAAGGGGCTCTGATCGGCCTGGGCATAGCGCGGCATGCCTTCCCAGAAATACGTCCCGTCAAGGAATTCCAGCCCGGGGCTGGAGATGTCCACCGCTTCCAGACTGTCGATGAAGCCGAACATCTCGGGCCGGTCTGGGCCGAAGAATTCGCCCAGTTCCTTGACGAAGGTCAGAACCGCCGGGCCGACCATGACGTGATAGAGCACCTCGGTCTCGCGCGGGATCTTGGGAAAGTACCGGGTGAAGGTGGTTTCGGTCGGTGGGATCGCCACCTGCGCGATGACCTCGCCGCCATTGGCCTGGACGGCCTGGGTGAAATAGTCGCGGTGATCGTGGCCGAAGGCGTAGTCGGGAAACACCATCGTCACCTTCTTGCCCAGGTTCTGCAACACCCAGGGCGCCATCGACAGGACCTGGCTTTTGACATCGGTAATGCCCGGTTGCAGGGTCCAGCGGTTCAGCGCGCCGCTGGCGACGTGATGGCCCTCGGAGACCACGAAATAGGGCAGCTTCAATTCGCCCGCACGCGGGGCCGAGCCCATGACCACATGGGAAAACAGCGTGCCGAAGCCTATGTCGCACTTGTGCTGGGTGGCGAATTTCTCGACCACCTCGGCGCCGCGCTTGGGGTCGGTGCCGTCATCCTCGGCGACGATCTCGACCATGCGGCCGTTGATGCCGCCGGCGTCGTTGATGGCCTTGGCCGCGGCCATGGTGGTGCGGTCGTACCAGCGGCCATAGGCGGCGCCGATGCCGGTGCGATGCACCTGAAAGCCGATGCGGATCGGTTCGGAAGACTGGGCCTGCGCATAGCGCGCCCAGAGCGGCAGACTGCCCGCCGCCGCCGCTCCGGCCCCGGCAAGGCCAAGCGTCTTGAGCGCGCCACGGCGGGTGGTGGCGGTGGTCCTGGTGGTCTTGGTCATCGGAAATTCCCCCATGCTGGATAGGCGGTGAACGGGCCGCCGGCCGGCCTTCATCGTCGTTACTGTGCAAACGATCCCGCGTCTTGTCCAGTTTCTTGGCGCCCGCTCACAGGCCGCGCGGCGACGCCAACAGCCAAAGGCCGAACACCGTGTAGGCCACCATGAACAGCACCAGTGGCGCCTGGCTGAGCGCGGCGCGCCGCCCCGATCCGAACGCGCGCACCGCGTTGCCATGCGCCAGCATCACCGAAACCACATGCCCCGCCACCACCGCGCCGGCCTGGGACAACCAGATCGCGCGAACGCTGGCGGGCGTGTTGAAGAACCCGGTGGTGACATAGAATTCGCCCAGCCCCAAGAGGTCGTGACCCCGCCCCAGCGGATCGGACAGCGCAACCAGCGCATATTGCCCGTCGACCAGGATCGCCGTCAGGTAATGGGCGACATGATAGCCCAGCGCGATCGGCAGAAGCGTCGGCGCGAACAGGCGCAGCGCAAGCCGGGGCGCCATGTCGGAGCGGGCCAGTTTCAGCCCCAGCCAGACCGTCAGCGAAAACACCGCCAGAAGGGCCGCATTGGCCAGCAGAAGGCCGGTGAGGTTCTGGACCGTCACCGCCGAGCGGCCGGGAAACTCCAGCGGATTGATGCCCAGCACGCCCAGCCACCAGAAGGTTTCGTTCAGCCCGTCGAAACTGCCCGTTGCCAGCATCGCGATCATGAACAGCGCCAGACCCGCGGGCGGCGCGCGCCCGGCCAGCAGTTTCCAGCCCGGCAACCCGGCCCGCAGCCGCCCGCCGCGCCGCCCGAACACGCCGATGCGCGCATAGCTCGACAGAAGCACGGTGAAACACTCGGCCCGGCGCAGCCAGCGCGGCCCGAACACCAGCACCGCCAGCAGCGTCGCTGCCCAGTAGAGGCCCACGATGCGCGCCAGCCGGGTCGGGTCGGCGGGCGCAGGGTCGGCCAGCAGGAAGGCGGCAAAGCCCAGAAACAGCAGGACGGCCAAAGCGTGACCCAGACGCGGAGGCAGGCGCAGCACCGGGCGCAGACCGAACCGGCGCAGCGCCGCCGCCGGCCCCGACCAGGGGTTGACCCAGACCCAGAGGTTGCCGAACAGCCCCTGGATCGACACGAATCCGACCCAGAACACCGTCCAGACGAACAGCGGCAGCGGGTTCCTGAGCGGATCGTGCGGCCCGGCGAGTCCGGCCCAGATCAGCGCCAGCAACAGCGCGCAGGATGCCATGCTGGTCGCATGCCATGCACGCGGCGGCCCCTGCCGCCACAGCCGGGCGGGGCGGAACAGGCGCCTCACCGCATCGTCGGGCAGTATCGTCAGCAGCAGCACCGTCAGCGCCACGACCAGCGATCCGGCGGCGATGTAGACATCGGTGGGCAGCAGCAGGACCAGCCCCTGATCGGACGCATGCGCCCGGGCGGGTGCGGGCAGGCCGGCCAGCGCCCATGCGAGCGCCGGCAGAACCCATCGCGCCGATCGTGGCGCGCGCCCTGAAGCCTCGGCAACCATGGCGCCGGATAATAGGGCGCGCTCGCGCCGTGAAAAGCGCAATCGCCCGGCATCCCCGCCGCGCGCGTTGACAAGGCGGGCGGGTTGGGGGAACTCTTTTGCATGCCAACGAATTTTCCGGGGGCGAGAATGGCAAAGGAACGGCCCGGCGCCGTGGTCGGCGTCGATGTCGGCGGCACCTTCACCGATCTTGTGGAACTGGATCAGACAACCGGCCGGGTGCGCCTGGCCAAGGTGCCCAGCACGCCGGAGAACCAGGCCTTCGGCGTTCTGCACGCGCTGAAGGCGGCGGAAAGCGATCTTGCCGCGCTGGATCTGATCGTGCACGGCACCACCACGACAACCAACGCGGTGCTCGAACGCAAGCTGGCGAAAACCGGGCTGATCACCACGGCGGGGTTTCGCGACGTGCTGGAACTGGGCCGCCGCACCCGGCCACGGCCCTATGGCATGACGGGCGTTTTCAAGCCGCTGATCCCGCGCGATCTGCGCCTGGAGGTGCCCGAACGCATGGACTGCGACGGCGTCGTCGTCACGGCGCTGGACGAAGACGCCGTGCGCGTGGCCGGGCAGCACCTCGTCGCACGGGGCTGCGAGGCGGTTGTCGTGCATTTCCTGCACGCCTATGCCAACCCGGCCCATGAATTGCGCGCCGCCGCGATCCTGCGCGACATCTGGCCGAACGAACACATCACCATGGGCCATGCGCTGCTGTCGGAAAGCCGCGAATTCGAACGCGGCGTGACGGCTGCGGCCAACGCCGCCGTGCAGCCGCTGCTTGACCGCTACATCCGCCGGCTGGTCGAGGAACTGCGCAAGGGCGGATACGCAGGCGAACTGCTGGTGATGAATGGCAATGGCGGCATGGTGTCGTCCTCGCGCGTCGCGCTCGAGGCGGCCAAGACGGTGATGTCCGGCCCCGCCTCGGGGGTGATGGCGGCGGCCTATACCGGGCGGCGGGCGGGCATCGGGAACCTGATTACCTACGACATGGGCGGCACCTCGAGCGACGTGGCGCTGATCCGCGGTGCCGAGCCCACCGTCAGCAACGAGGTCGAGATCGAATACGCCATGCCGATCCATGTGCCGATGGTCGATGTGCGCACCATCGGCGCCGGCGGCGGATCCATCGCGCGGGTCAACCCGGCGGGGCTGCTCGAGGTCGGCCCCGAAAGCGCGGGCGCCGACCCGGGACCGATCTGCTATGGGCTGGGTGGCACGCAGCCGACCATTTCGGATGCCAACGTGATTCTCGGGCGGCTGGATGCGCGGCAATCGGGCCGCCGGGGCAGCGTGACGCCCGGCGACGTGCAGGCGATCTTCGCCCGCGACCTCGGCGCGCCGCTCGGGCTTGACGCGGTGGGCGCCGCGGCGGCGGTGATCCGGGTTGCCAACCTGAAGATGGCCGGCGCCATCCGCATGGTCTCGATCTCGCTGGGCGCCGATCCGCGCGATTTCGCGCTATTCGCCTTCGGCGGCGCCGGGCCGCTGCATGCCTGCGCGCTGGCGCGCGAACTGGGCATCCCTCGGGTTCTGGTGCCGGCCCGGCCGGGCATCACCAACGCGCTGGGCTGCGTGGTGGCCGATCTGCGGCACGACTTCGTCACCACCATCGGCACGCCGCTGGACATGCTGGACGAGTCGCGGCTGCATCGGGTCTTTGCCAGCCAGGCGGGCGAGGGCGAGGCACTGATCGCGAAAGAGAACATCGCGATCCGCGGGCTGCGCCGCCTTTACAGCGTCGACATGCAGTTCGTGGGCCAGACCCATCTGCTGCGGGTGCCGCTCGATCGGCCGGACGTGGATCGCGAAACCCTGCGGCATCTGTTCGAGACGGCCTATTTCGACCGCTTCCGCGTCGAACTGCGCGATATCCGCGCCAACCTGGTCAACGCCAACTGTTCGGTGATCGGGACGCGCGCCGAACTCGACCTTTCGGCGCTGATCGACCCGGGCGGGCGCAGGGCCGGCATGTCCGAGGCGATGCGCACCCGCCGCCCGGTGCATCTGGGCGGGTGCTGGCACGACACGCCGATCTACTGGCGCGACCACCTGCCGGGCCGCTTCACGCTGGCCGGACCGGCGGTGATCGAGCAGATGGACTCCACGGTGCTGATCGAACCGGGCGACCGGGCGCGTGGCGACGGCGACGGCAATATCGTGATCGAGATCGGGGGCGGAGGATGACCGCATTGCACGAACCACGGCGGACGCGCCCGCCCCGCCCGCCACGGCGATGCCCGGAGCCCGCCCATGACGCTTGACCCCATCACCCTGACGGTCATCCAGGCCGGCCTGCAACAGGTCTGCGACGAGATGGACCTCAGCTTTTCGCGCGCCGCGTTCTCGCCGGTGATCGCCGAGGCCAACGACCGCTCCGACGGCATCTATTCGGCCGCCGACGGATCGCTGATCGCGCAGGGTTCGGGCGGGCTGCCGGTCTTTGTCGGCACCATGCAGTATTCGACCGCCACCCTGATCGCGATGATCGCCGAGGGCCGCGCCGCCGCGCCCCGGCCCGACGACATCTACATCGTCAACGACCCCTATCTCGGGGGCACGCATCTGATGGATGTGCGCTTTGCGCGGCCCTTCTACCGCAAGGGCAGGATCTTCTGCTGGCTGTCCAATACCGGCCACTGGCCCGATACCGGCGGTGCCGTGCCGGGCGGATTCTCGGCCTCGGCGACGGCGGTGGAACAGGAGGGGCTGCGCCTGCCCCCCGTCCGCCTGTTCAAGCAGGGCAAGCTTGACAAGGAGATCATGGCGATCATCGCATCCAACATCCGGGTTGCCGAACAGCGCATCGGCGATGTCAAGGCGCAGGCCGCCGCGCTGCTGGTGGGCGAACGCCGGCTGAACGATCTGCTGGACCGCTATGGCGACGAAACGGTGGCCGGCGCCATCGCCGAACTGCACGAGCGCGCCGCCGTGCAGATGCGCGCCTTCATCGCCGAAATACCGGCTGGCAGCTATGACGCCGTCGCCCGGATCGACAGCGACGGCGTGATCGACGAACCGCTGACCATCCGGCTGCGCGTGACGCGAAAGGGCGACGGGCTGGTGTTCGATTTCGCAGGCTCAAGCCCGCCCTGCGCCGGGCCGATGAATTCGGTGCGCGCAACGACGCTGAGTTCGGTCTACCTGGCCATGCGCCACATCTTTCCCGAAGTGCCGATGTCGGCGGGCGCCTTCGCGCCGCTGCGCGTGACCGGCATCGAGGGCACCTTCCTTGACGCGCAATATCCCCGCCCGGTGTCGGGCTGCGCCGCCGAAGTCAGCCAGCGCATCGCCGAGGCGGTCTTTGCCGCGCTGGTCGCCCCCCTGCCCGGCCGCGTCACGGCGGCGCCGGCGGGCACCAGCGGCAATTTCGCGCTGGGCGGTCACGACCCGGCGCGCGGGCGCGACTATGTCATGTACCAGATCTCGGGGGGCGGCTATGGCGGCAACGGCGATCACGACGGGCTGTCCAACGGCTGTTCCACCATCGGCATCTCGAAGGCGCCGCCGGTGGAGATCATGGAACAGGCGTTTCCGGTGCTCTACCGCCGCTATGCCCTGCATGAGGGCTCGGGCGGGGCCGGGCACCACCGCGGCGGCTTCGGGCTGGATTACGAGGTGGAACTCAGGCGCGGCACGGCACGGGCAAGTTTCGTGATGGATCACGGCCGGTTCGGGCCGCAGGGCGCGCTGGGCGGGCGGGACGGCGCCTGCAACGCGGTCACGGTCTGGCGCTCGGGCGTGGCCCATACGCCGCAACATCTGTCCAAGGAACAGGACATCGCGCTGAACCCGGGCGACCGGGTGCGCGTGCGCACCCCGGGCGGCGGCGGCTTTGGCGATCCGTTCACCCGCCCGCCCGAGGCGGTGCTGGAAGACGTGCGGCTGGAACGCTACAGCGTGCAGCAGGCGGCACAGCTGTTCGGGGTCGTGGTCGATGGCGCCCCGCCCCGGATCGACGCCGAAGGCACGCAGGCGCTGCGCGGCGGCCGAGCGGGCGCCGGTGCGGCGACGGTCAGTCGCAGGCCGCGGTGACGATGATCTCAAACTTCAGATCGGGGCTGGCCAGCTTCGCCTCGCCGCAGGCGCGGGCCGGCGCATGGCCCTGGGGCACCCAGGCGTCCCAGACCGCGTTCATGGCGTCGAAATCGGCCATGTCGGCCAGCCAGATGACCGCCTGCAACATGCCTTCGCGCGACGATCCGGCCTGATCCAGCAACGCATCGACGCGCGCCAGGCCGTCGCGGGTCTGTTCGGCCACGGTCGTGCCATCCCCGACCTGGCCGCACAGATAGGCGACGCCGTTGTGTTTCACGATGCGGCTCATGCGTGTGCCGGTTCCGATACGTTCGATCATTCCAGGTCGCTCCCTTACCTGTCGCGCCTTGCGTTTGCGCCCGATGCCGCCGGTATGCCGGCATGGCCGGTCAAGATCACGGATCGGCGCGCAGGGCAATAGCGGTGCCGGCCCGACGAAAACGGCCCGGGCCGCTGGCCCGGGCCGTCCCGGTCCCTGCCGAACCGGCGCGGCAGGTCGGTCAGCGCCCCTCCACCCTGGCGGCGACGTCCTTGTAGGCGTTCAGATAGTCCTCGGGCAGGCGGTGCGCGATGCCCTGGTGGCAGTCGATGCAGGTCTTGCCCTGATCCAGCGCGGCCTGGTGGTTCTGCGCCGCCCGGTTTTCCTGAAGCGTGAAATCCATGAACTCGAAGTCGTGGCAGTTGCGGCATTCGCGCGAGTCGGTCTTCTTCATCGCGGTCCACACGCTGGTGGCCATGTCCAGACGATGGGCGTCGAACTTCTCGGGCGTGTCGATCACCCCGGTGATGAAATGGCCGTAAAGCTCGTAGCTGGCCTGGATCTTGCGCACCACCTTGGGCCCCCATTCCTTGGGCACATGGCAATCCGGGCAGGTGGCGCGCACGCCCGACGAATTGCTCTGGTGAACCGTGCCCTCGTATTCGGCATAGACGTTGTCGCGCATCTCGTGACAGCTGATGCAGAATTCCTCGTTGTTGGTCATCTCCATCGCCCAGTTGAAGCCGCCCCAGAACAGGACGCCGAGGACGACGCCCGCAAGCAGCAATGTTCCGGCCGCAATCGCCACCGCCGGCCTGGTGAAGAAATTCCAGACGCGGCGGAAGAATCCCGGGCGTTCGCCCTTTGTGTTGTTCTCTGTCATGGTTTCGATCCTTGCGGTCTGTCGCTGGGGTTTCAGTTCTTGCCCGACGACTCGAACGTGTTCTCGACCAGCGCCGGGGCGTCGGCCTGCGGCACATGGCACTGGTTGCAGAACCAGCGCGTGCCGGCGACATGGTCGAGCTGGGCGCCGTTGCGGTCCATGTAGTGGGTCATCGACAGTGTCGGCGCGTTGCGTTCGCCCGCGTTGGTCCAGTCATGGCAGGACAGGCAGCGGTTGGCCTTGAGGTCGATCTGGTACTGGTCGATCGAATGCGGCACCAGGGGCGGCTGTTGGCGATAGCTGCGGGCGAACCGTTTCTCGTCCTGGTGGAAGACGTCCTCGACCGCCACCTGTTCATCGACCTGTGCGCCGCGCAGCGATTCGACCGGAGACGCGGCGGACTGGGCGAAGGCGAGACCGGCGGCCAGCAGGGCCGTGGCGGTCAGGGCGCTGATGAGTGGTTTTTTTGTCATGAGCTTACTCCGTTGCTTGCTCAGGCGGCGCGGCTGGCACCGGATGCAGGTTGGGATCTGGATCGGTCGTCACGGGCAGGCGCATCCGTGGCGTCGAAACGGTGGGTGAAGGCGAAGACGTCTTTCGCGCAGACGTCGATGCAGCGCCCGCAATTGGTACAGTCATGCGAAAGGATGATCGGCGTTTCGCCCGCCTGTCCGCGCAGGGCCGGCGTGATGACGTGCATTTCCGGGCAGACCGCGAAACAATCCATGCAATCGTCGCAATCGGCGCGTCTGGCGGCGCTGACGCGCAGCACGGATTTGGCGCCCAGAAGGCCGTAGAACGTGCCGACCGGGCAGAGATGCCCGCACCAGCCCCGGCGCGACACGAACAGGTCGAAGACGAACACGGCGACAACGAAGGCCCAGGCAAGGCCCATGCCGAAGATCAGCCCGCGATGCAGCATCGACACGGGGTTGACGAATTCCCAGGCGATGGTTCCGGTCAGGGCGCTGACCGCCACCACCATCGCCAGAACCCACCAGCGCGTGCCGGCTTTGGGCTGCCAGCCCTTCTTGAGGCCCAGGCGGTCATGCAGCCAGTGCGCACCGTCGGTGACGGGGTTGACCGGGCAGACCCAGGAACAGTAGACCCGCCCGCCGATCAGGGCATAGGCAAGCGCGACGATCAGCGCGCCGATCAGGCCGGTCAGTTCCGGCCAGTGCCCGGCGATCAGGGATTGCGCGGCGATGAACGGGTCGGTCAGCGGCAGGATGCCGAAACTCAGCGAGCCCGAGAGATTGCCCTTGATCCACCAGATGCCGAACCACGGACCCAGCAGGAACAGCGACAGGAAGAACATCTGCGACAGGCGGCGCAGGATCAAAAAGCGGTGCGCGCGCCACCAGCCGAAGGTGGCGATGGCCTCGCGGCCGACGGGGGCTCGGGTCTTGATGCTCATGGCCTGGTCCCCGGAAGTTTGAAGCTGGGGGTAAAGCCGCCCTCCATGCCGGGATCGGGCATTGCTTCGGGCAGATAGCCGCCCGGCGCGGCGAGGTTGTCGGTGCCCGGCCCCGGCAGGCGGTCGGGCAGGTCGATCAGGTCATCGACCAGCGGGTTGCGGTCCTCCCAGCCCAGCTTGTAGTGATCGGCGGCCTCGGCGCGGGCGATGCGGGCGGGCAGCACCTTGATCGCGGCCTCGCCCGGCAGAACGCAGGACTTTTCGCACTTGCCGCAGCCGGTGCATTTGTCGGCATGCACCGTGGGCATGAAGATGGCGTGATGGCCCGAGCGTTCGTTGTGGCTGCGCTCCAGCGTGATCGCCTCGTCGATCACCGGGCAGACCCGGTAGCACACGTCGCAGCGCAGCCCCAGCGCGTTGAGGCAGTTTTCCTGGTCGATCAGGACGGCGACGCCCATCTTGGCGTCGTCGATATCGCGCAGCGCCGGGTCCAGCGCGCCGGTCGGGCACGCGAGCACGCAGGGAATGTCCTCGCACATCTCGCAGGGGATGTCGCGGGCGGTGAAGAACGGGGTGCCGGTGGCCGGGCCGTCCCGGCCCAGTTCCGCCAGAACCAGCGTGTTGTAGGGGCAATCGCGCACGCACAGCCCGCAGCGGATGCAGGCGGCCAGGAAATCGTCCTCGGCCAATGCGCCCGGCGGGCGCAATGCCTGTGCCGGCAGGGCCCGGGCATCCGAGATGAAATAGCCCAGGCCCATGCCCGCCAGGGCGCAGCCCGCGATGCCGCGCGCCGAGTCCTGAAGGAAGCGGCGGCGGTCCATCTGCCGGGGCTGACTGTTCTTCTTGGCGGACATGGTCTTCACTCTCGGGTTGCCGGTTTACGCGCGTTCGACCTTGCAGGCGCATTTCTTGAAGTCGGTCTCTTTCGAGATCGGGCAGGTCGCATCCAGCGTCAGCTTGTTGGTCAGCTGTCCCTCGTCGAACCAGGGCATGAACACGACCCCGCGCGGCATCTTGTTGCGGCCGCGGGTCTCGACCCGGCTCAGGACTTCGCCGCGCCGCGTGGAGACCATGATCTCCTGGCCCCGGCGCAACCCGCGATCCTTGGCATCCTCGGGATGCATGAACACCACCGCGGCCGGGAACGACCGGTGCAGTTCGGGCACCCGGCGGGTCATCGACCCGGAATGCCAGTGTTCGAGAACCCGGCCGGTGACGAACCACAGGTCGAACTCGTCATCCGGAGCCTCGGCCGCCGGCTCGTAGGGCGCGAAGATGATGTTGGCCTTGCCGTCGGGCTTGCCATAGAACCTCACGCCTTCGCCCTCTTTCACATAGGGGTCATAGCCTTCGCGGAAGCGGTAGAGCGTCTCCTTGCCGTCGACCACCGGCCAGCGCAGGCCGCGGGCCTGGTGGTAGGTGTCGAAATCGGCCAGATCGTGCGCGTGGCCGCGCCCGAATGCGGCGTATTCCTCGAACAGGCCCTTCTGGACGTAAAAGCCGAAATCGGCGCTCTCGTGGTTCTCGAACCCGTCGGCGACCTGGCTGACCGGGAATTTGTCAACCACGCCGTTGGCGAACAGCACCTCGTAGAGCGTCTTGCCGCGCAGTTCCGGCCTGGTATCGAGCAGTTCGACGGGCCAGACCTCTTCGGTCTTGAAGCGTTTGGAGAACTCGATCACCTGCCACACGTCCGACTTGGCCTGGCCCGGAGGCGCGACCTGTTCGCGCCAGAACTGGGTGCGGCGTTCGGCGTTGCCATAGGCGCCTTCCTTTTCCACCCACATCGCGGTGGGCAGGATCAGGTCGGCGGCCAGCGCCGTCACCGTGGGATAGGGATCGGAAACCACGATGAAGTTCTCGGGGTTGCGATAGCCGGGCCAGCCTTCCTCGTTCATGTTGGGTGCTGCTTGCAGGTTGTTCGTGCACTGCACCCAATAGGCGTTCAACTCGCCATCCTTCAGCTTGCGGTGCTGAAGCACGGCGTGAAAGCCGGGCTTGTCGGGGATGGTGCCGGCGGGGATGCCCCAGGCGGTTTCGCAAATCTCGCGGTGCTTTTCGTTCATCACCACCATGTCGGCGGGCAGACGGTGGGCAAACGTGCCGACCTCGCGCGCCGTGCCGCAGGCCGAGGGCTGGCCGGTCAGCGAGAACGGCGAATTGCCGGGCTCGGAGATCTTGCCGACCAGCAGGTGCACGTTGTACATCAGGTTGTTCACCCATGTGCCGCGCGTGTGCTGGTTGAAACCCATGGTCCACAGGCTCATGACCTTGCGGTTTGGGTCGGCATATTGCTTGGCCAGACGCTCGAGCTTGTCGGCCGGCACGCCGGACAATTTGGACACGTTCTCAAGCGTGTATTCGCTGACCGCCTCGGCGTATTCGTCGAAACTCATCGGTTCGAGCTTGCCCGAGTTGGCGTTTGCGGCGGCCTCCTGCAACGGGTGGTTGTCGCGCAGGCCATAGCCGATATCGGTTGCGGTTTTCGTGATGTTGACGTGATTGGCGACGAAGTCCTCGTTCACCGCGCCGGTCTGGATGATGTAGTTGGCGATATAGTTCAGGATCGCCAGGTCGGCCTGCGGCGTAAAGATCATGCCGTTGTCGGCCAGTTCGAAACTGCGATGCTCGAACGTGGACAGCACATGAACCTCGCAACCCGGCTTGGTCAGGCGCGTGTCGGTCAGGCGCGACCACAGGATCGGGTGCATCTCGGCCATGTTCGACCCCCAAAGGACGAACGTGTCGGCATGTTCGAGGTCGTCGTAACAGCCCATCGGCTCGTCGATGCCGAAGGTGCGCATGAAGCCGGCCACGGCGCTGGCCATGCAGTGGCGCGCGTTGGGGTCGATGTTGTTGGAGCGGAAGCCCGCCTTCATCAGCTTGGCGGCGGCATAGCCTTCCCATACCGTCCACTGGCCGGAGCCGAACATGCCGACGCTGGTCGGCCCCTTGGTGGCGATGGCCTCTTTCCACTTCTGTGCCATGATGTCGAAGGCTTCGTCCCAGCTGACCGGTTCGAAATCCCCGGTCTTGGAATACTGGCCATTGGACTTGCGCAAAAGCGGCGTTGTCAGGCGGTCCTTGCCATACATGATCTTGGACAGGAAATAGCCCTTGATGCAGTTCAGGCCGCGGTTGACGGGCGCGTCCGGGTCGCCCTGGGTGGCGACGACGCGGCCGTCCTTGACGCCGACCAGAACCGAACAGCCGGTGCCGCAGAACCGGCATGCCGCCTTGTCCCAGCGGATGTCGGGCCCGGTCAGCTGGGCCGATGCGGCGTTGGGCAAGGTGATGCCGGCGGCCGAGGCGGTCGCGGCGGCGGCGGTCGCCTTCAGGAACGAGCGGCGGGACGTTGGCAGGGTCATGGGCGTATCTCCCGGTTCAGTTTCGTGGGTTGCGCGAGGGGCCGGTCGGGTTCGTCCAGGTCCTCGAAATGGTGATAGGTCAGCGTGACCGTCAGCACGCCGGGGATCTGGTGCATGGCCATGATCTGTTCCGAGGCGCTGCGCGCGGGCGTGTCTTCGACGGTGACGACGATGCGCCCGTTGTCATGGGCATGCACTTCACCGCCCTGCGTGGCGGCGATGGCGGCGATGACGCTGTCGGCCTGATCGGGCATGGCATGCACCAGGCATCCGCATATGTTCAGCATGGCCGGGTCTCCGTGGGTTGCGGGTTCGTGGTGAAACGTATCGAGGCGACCGGACAGGGCGCGGCGCAGCCGCCGCAGCCGGTGCAAAGACCGGTGTCGAACTGCGGTTCGGCGCGCCCGCCGGGGCGCAGCCGGAACCGGATCGCGCTTTCGTCGCAGTGATCCTGGCAGGCCCGGCACTGGACACCGCGCCGGGACAGGCAGGACGCATCCGCCTGCGCCCGCCACTCCCAAGCTCTGCCCTCGGCCAGCGCGCCGGTTTCGCAAACCGCGATGCAGTCGCCGCAGAAGGTGCAGGCGCCGCGGGCGGTATTGAAAAAGGCCAGCCCGCCGCCGCCCGTCGCCAGAACACCCTGGCGGCAGGCGCGGATGCAGTCGC
This sequence comes from Paracoccaceae bacterium, assembly GCA_020441385.1. Classification (GTDB taxonomy): domain Bacteria; phylum Pseudomonadota; class Alphaproteobacteria; order Rhodobacterales; family Rhodobacteraceae; genus JAGRMG01. The sequence continues at coordinate 47,578 of JAGRMG010000126.1, read as the reverse complement.
CGCATCCGTCGCACAGTTCACGGAACGCGGTTTCGGGTGCTGCGCCATAGGGACGCATCAGCGGCGCTTCGGTGAATGCGCCCCGCAGGAAGGCCCGTCTCGAGTTTGGATTGTTCATCGCGGCCTCCCTGGAGGCGGTTGCAGGACCACATCCTGCATGGCCATCCATATACCCGTCGCAATGATCTTTCCTTGACCTGTATCAGACCCCCCGCCGATTTCCCGCGCCGCGCACAGGGCGGCAACCATCTGATATTCCATGTCTATCCGGCAAGCCAAGGCCGCGCCGGCAGGGTGGCGGCGGGCGCGGCACCGGGGCGTGCCGGTTTCGATCCTGGCTGCCGCCGGCCGGCGGTGTTGCGCAAATTCCACGTTCGATCCTCCGTGGGCCGCGCCCTCTGCCGGCGATCGCCGGGGATCGCGGGCAACCGGGCCCTTGCGCCCACCGGTTGTCTTGACCCGACATTAGCACTATCGAGGAACGGCGAGTTTGCCCTGCAACAAACTTCGGGCGGAATTCTTGAAGAACCTCGACGAATCCCTTCTCAGCCCCCTGCCGCCGTTCCGCCGCCTGAGCCACGGCCAGATCCGCGAGATACTCGATCTCGCGCATCCGCTGCTGGTGGCGCAGGGGCACGAGGTGTTCTGCGAAGGCATGAGCGCGGAACGGTTCTATCTGCTGCTGGACGGCCATATCCGGGTGGAACGCATCAACGCCGCCGGCGACCGTGTCGTTTCGCTGCATATCCCGCCGGGGCAGTTGTTCGGCATCGCCGCGGCGCTGGGGCGCAACACCTATCCGGCCACATCCGTCGCCGCCACCGAATGCATGACGCTGTGGTGGCCGCTGTCGTTGTTCGACGGTTTCGCCGCCCGCTATGACGGCTTTGCCGACGAGGTTCACCGCACCGTCGGCCACCGGTTTGAGGAGATGAACAGCCGGGTGATGGAACTGGCGACCCAGCAGGTCGAACAGCGCGTCGCCAGCGCATTGCTGCGCCTGACCCGCCAGAACGGAAGGCAGACCGACACCGGAATCGAGATCGCCTTTCCGATCACCCGGCGGATCATCTCGGAGATGACGGGTTCGACCCTGCACACGGTCAGCCGCCTGCTTTCGACCTGGGAAAGGGGCGACATCCTGCAAAGCCATCGCAAGCACATCAACGTGCTTGACCCGGACCGGCTGGAGGCGCTGAGCAGACCCGACGCCCCTCTCTGAGCGTCAGGCCGCAGTGCGCCGCGTCAGGTGTTGAACAGAAAGTGCATCACGTCGCCGTCGCGCACGACGTAGCCCTTGCCTTCGGCGCGCATCTTGCCCGCCTCCCTGGCGCCCTGTTCGCCGCCGAGGTTCACGAAATCCTCGTAGGCGATGGTTTCGGCGCGGATGAAGCCGCGTTCAAAATCGCCGTGAATCACACCCGCGGCCCTGGGTGCGCTGGTGCCTTGCCGAATGGTCCAGGCCCGCGCCTCCTTGGGGCCGACGGTGAAATAGGTTTCCAGATGCAGCAGGTCGTAGCCGGCGCGGATCAGCCGGTCGAGCCCGGCCTCGTGAAGGCCCATTTCCTCGAGGAACAGCCGCGCCTCGTCCGGTTCCAGCTGGCTGATCTCTTCCTCGATCCGGGCGGAGATGACGACATGGGCATTGCCCTGCTGCGCCGCCATCGCGGCCACCCGCGCGGTATGATCGTTGCCGCTGGCCGCATCCGCTTCGGCGACGTTGCAGACGAACAGCACCGGCTTGGCGGTCAGCAGTTGCAGGTTCTTCCATGCGCGGGCGTCCTCGGCGTCGATGCTGACGGTGCGCGCCGGACGGCCCTCCTCCAGCGCCGCCTGCGCCGCCTTCAGCAGGCGCTCCTGCTGCACCGCCTCCTTGTCGCCACCGCGAACCTTGCGGGTGATGTTGGCAAGCCGCTTCTCGACGCTTTCAAGGTCGGCCAGCATCAATTCCGTCTCGATCGTATCGGCATCGGCCACCGGGTCGATCCGGCCTTCGACATGGGTGATATCGCCGTCCTCGAAACAGCGCAGCACATGGGCGATGGCATCGACCTCGCGGATATTGGCCAGAAACTGGTTGCCCAGCCCCTCGCCCCTCGAGGCGCCTTTCACCAGCCCGGCGATATCGACGAAGGTCATCCGCGTCGGGACGATCTGTTTCGATCCGGCAATGGCGGCCAGCTTGTCGAGCCGGGCGTCGGGCACCGCCACCTCGCCGACATTGGGTTCGATGGTGCAGAACGGAAAATTGGCCGCCTGCGCGGCCGCGGTTCGTGTCAGCGCGTTGAACAATGTCGATTTGCCCACGTTGGGCAAACCCACGATTCCCAGTCTGAACCCCATCGTCACGCCCTTTCCCGGATGATGCCGGCGCATCTATGGGAAGCGGCGCAACCGGGTCAACCCCCGGCTCGTCCGCACCCGAAACCGGCCCGGTCGTTTCGCCGCATGTCACGACGCCGCCGGGACGATCATTCATCGCTTTGGGCGAGTGCCCGACTTTTCGGCAACGACATGGCAACGGGAATCCGTGTTCATGTCGAGAAAGCATTGACAGCCGATCACGCCACCGCGATTTCATGGCACCGGATCGGGCCGCGAAGCGTTGGGTTACGGAAAAGGACAAGGTGCACTGAACATGATCCGAACAATGACCGCCCTGATCGTGCTTGGTCTTGTCCTGCTTTCAGGGCCGGGCGCGGCGACGCGGGCCGAGGCACAGGAATGGATCGCCGGCGCCGGGTTTGCGGATTTCAACTTCAGGCGCTCGCAGGATACCGCGCTGCTGTCGCTTGAGTACATTCACGAACCGTTTCACTCCGCCTCGCGATTCGAGGCCGCCTGGTCGGGTGCCGCGCAGGTTCACGCGACCGGAGACATATTCGTGGGCATCGGCATCACGGCGACCTACGCGCTTGGCGGGAGCTGGTTCGTGCAGGGCAGCGTCATGCCCGGCGCCTATGTCGAACACCTGTCGGTCAACAACCTGGGCAGCCGCTTCGAAATCCGCAGCCTGCTGGGCGTCGGCTATCGCCTGGGCGGGCGCGACGCCCTGTCGCTGGCGGTTTCGCACCTGTCCAATGCCAGCACGGCGCAGTTCAACCCCGGCGTGAATTCCGTTCTGCTGCGCTATCACCGCCGGTTCTGATCCGCACGCGGTGCACCCTGCGCCGCCTCCCTGTAAACGCGCCATCGCCGGCGGGATTGATTTCCGCCCCCGATTTGGGCACATCCGGGCGGACACAGCGCAAAGGCCCGCCCATGACCCGCATCGACAGGAAATTCGCCGAACTCGACGCCGCAGGCAGGAAGGCCTTCGTGGCCTATGTTATGGCCGGCGATCCCGACTACGACCGCTCGCTTCAGATCGTGCGCGGCCTGCCCGGCGCCGGTGTCGACATCATCGAACTGGGCCTGCCCTTCACCGATCCGATGGCCGACGGCCCCACCATCCAGCTGGCCGGCCAGAGGGCGCTGAAAGCCGGCCAGACCCTGCAACGCACGCTCGATCTGGCGGCCGAATTCCGCAAGAGGGACGACACCACCCCGATCGTGCTGATGGGCTATTACAATCCGATCTACAACCGCGGGGTCGACCGCTTTCTTGCCGACGCCAGGGACGCCGGAATCGACGGGCTGATCGTCGTCGATCTGCCGCCCGAGGAAGACGACGAACTGTGCATCCCGGCGCAGGCGGCGGGGCTGAACTTCATCCGGCTGGCAACGCCGACAACCGACGACAGGCGGTTGCCCAGGGTGCTGCAGAACACCTCGGGCTTCGTCTATTACGTCTCGATCACCGGCATCACCGGCGCCGGCGAGGCCAACGCCGCCGCTGTCGCGCCCGAAGTGGCGCGGATCAAGGCCAGGACCGACCTGCCGGTGATCGTCGGCTTCGGCATCAACACGCCGGACAAGTCGCGCGCCATTGCCGCCATCGCCGATGGCGCCGTGGTCGGGTCGGCCATCGTGAGCCGGATCGGCGCGGGCGCCTCCACGGCCGAGGTGCTCGAATTCGTGCGCGGCCTGGCCGAAGGCGCGCATTCGGCATGACCGGACCGGGCGACATCGCCACCCGCGCCGCCCTGCCGCCCCGTCCGCGGCAGGCACCGCGCTTCCTTGCGCAGGCGATCGCCACGACACCCGGCGCGTCAGTCACCTGCGCCGCTCCCTGACCGACGGCAACGGACGCATTGCGGGCGCGGCGGCGAATTGGTAGCAGAACCTTACCAATGAGAGCGAAAGGCAGCCGCCATGCCGGTCATCACCACCATAGACGACCTCAAGCGCATTCATGAACGCCGCGTGCCGCGGATGTTCTTCGATTATGCCGAAAGCGGCAGCTGGACCGAGCAGACCTTCCGCGAGAACACCACCGACTTCGAGCGCATCCGCCTGCGCCAGCGCGTCGCCGTCGACATGACCGGCCGCAGCACCGCCGCGCGCATGATCGGACAGGAGGTGACGATGCCGGTGGCGCTGGCGCCGGTCGGGCTGACCGGCATGCAGCACGCCGACGGCGAGATCAAGGCGGCGAGGGCGGCCGGGGAATTCGGCGTGCCCTTCACCCTTTCGACCATGTCGATCAACTCGATCGAGGAGGTGGCCGAAGCGACCGACAGGCCGTTCTGGTTCCAGCTCTATACCATGAAGGATACCGACTATACCGGCCGCCTGATCGAACGTGCCAGGGCGGCGGGCTGCTCGGCGCTGGTCATCACGCTCGATCTGCAAATCCTCGGCCAGCGCCACAAGGATCTCAAGAACGGCCTCAGCGCGCCGCCGAAACTGACGCCGGCCACCATCGCCAACCTGATGACAAAATGGGCCTGGGGCATCGGGATGCTGGGCGCCAGGCGGCGCAATTTCGGCAATATCGTGGGCCATGTGCAGGGCGTGTCCGACGCCTCGCAGCTGGGCGTCTGGACGGCGGAACAGTTCGACCCCTCGCTGGACTGGACCAAGGTCGAGAAGCTGATGGAACGCTGGGGCGGCAAGGTGATCCTCAAGGGCATCCTCGATCCCGAAGACGCCAGAATGGCCGCCTCGCTGGGCGCCGATGCCATCGTGGTGTCCAACCATGGCGGGCGCCAGCTCGACGGCGCGCTCAGCTCGATCCGGATGCTGCCCTCGATCCTCGATGCGGTGGGCGACAAGGTCGAGGTGCATCTGGACAGCGGCATCCGGTCGGGCCAGGACGTGCTCAAGGCGCTGGCGATGGGTGCGGCCGGCACCTATGTCGGCCGCGCCTATGTCTACGGGCTGGGCGCGATGGGGCAGGCCGGCGTGACCAGGGCGCTGGAAGTCATCCACCGCGAGCTCGATATCACCATGGCGCTGTGCGGCGAACGAAACGTCGGCGACCTGGGGCGCCACAACCTGCTGATCCCCGAGGATTTCGAAGGCCGCTGGCAGGACTGAACCCCGCGCCCCCTTCATCTTGCCAAGAAACTCCGGGGGGTCAGGGGGGCAGAGCCCCCCTTGCCCGCCCCCCGCCGCCGCACCCCGCCGGCCACCGCAACCCGCCCCCCGCAACCCTCCCCCGGACCTGCCCGAGACACCCGACATGCTGGTCTTTTCCGAACAGTCCCTGGCCTTCATCGCGGTGCCCAAGACCGGCACGACCGCGGTGGAGATGGCCCTGAGGCGGCGCGCCGACATCGTGTTCGCCAGACGCTTCAAGCACATGCCGGCCTCGCGCTTTCATGCCAGGGTCGCCCCCTTCCTGCGGGACGTGTTCGGTCTGCGCCCCGACCGTGTGGCGGTGATGCGCGAACCGGAAGAGCAGATCCGCAGCTGGTATCGCTACCGCTGCCGCGAGGCCCGCAAGGGCAGCGCGTTCAGCGCCAATGGCGTCAGCTTCGACGCCTTCGTGCGGGCGGTGATCTCGCAGGCGCCGCCGCCCTATGCCGGCATCGGCAGCCAGTACCGGATGCTCACCTCGGCCGGGGGCGAGCTTCTGGTGCATCACCTGTTCGCATACGAGAAACCCTTGCAGTTCCGCGCCTTCCTGACCGACCGGTTCGGCGACGAGATCGTCCTGAAGCAGAAGAACGTCTCGCCCCCCGCCGACGCACCGCTCGGTTCGCAGACGCGCGCCCTGCTGCGCGCCGCGCGGGCAGAAGAATTCGACCTCTACGAGAGGCTGACGGCGGCCGGCGGCCACCTGCGCACCGAGATCGCCTGACGCCGCAGGAGCGGCGCGAAAACCGCTTTTCAACCGGCCCGGACTGGTCTATACGCGCGGCTTCACGCGGGGTTACAGCCTTGGAGGAACCCCGCCCCAATCTGGAGAGACAATATGGCTGGAGAGATTCCTGATCTCGTAGCCCTGGAACGGACGGGGACAGGCAAGGGCGCCGCTCGTCAGACCCGCCGTGAAGGCATGGTTCCGGGGATCGTATTCGGTGGCGACGCGGAGCCGCTGCCGATCAAGGTTCCATTCAACGAGTTGCTGAAGAAACTCAAGGCGGGCCGGTTCAAGTCCACCCTGTTCAACCTGAAAGTCGAAGGCCATGACGACGTGCGCGTCATCTGCCGCGACGTGCAACGCGACGTGGTCAAGGATCTGCCCACGCATCTGGACCTGATGCGCCTGCGCCGCACCACCAGGATCGGCCTGTTCATCCCGGTCGAGTTCGTCAACGAAGGCGCCTGCCCGGGCCTGCGCAAGGGCGGCGTTCTGACCGTCGTGCGCCCCGAGGTCGAACTTTACGTGATCGCCGGCGACATTCCCGATCACGTCACCGTCGATCTGAGCGGACTGAACCTGGGCGATTCGGTGACCATCACCGACGTGAACCTGCCGGAAGGCGCCAAACCCACCGTATCGCGCGATTTCGTGATCGCCACGATCTCGGCCCCCTCCGGCCTGCGCTCGGCCGACGATGAGGACGAGGACGCACAAACCGTGGCGCCCGACGAGGTCGAGGCGATCGAGGTCGGCGACGACTGATCCGACCTGCACATAAATTCGGCAAACGGGGCCCATGGCGGCCCCGTTTCGCGTTTCCCGCCGCGCCCGGCGCTGGCATTCGGCCGCGTCCTGTTGCATGACAGGGACAGCGCAGGAAAGGGGCAAGGCCGATGAAGCTCTTTGTCGGGCTGGGAAATCCGGGGGCGAAATACGCCCGCAACCGCCACAATATCGGCTTCATGGCCGTGGACCGCATCGCCTCCGATCACGGGTTCGGCCCGTGGAAGGCCCAGTTCCAGGGCCAGCTGGCCGAGGGCCGGCTGGGCGGCCGGAAGGTTCTGCTTCTCAAGCCCGGCACCTTCATGAACCTCTCGGGCCAGGCGGTCGGCGAGGCGATGCGCTATTTCAAGCTCGACGGCCAGGACGTGGTGGTGTTCCACGACGAACTTGACCTGAGCCCCGGCAAGCTGCGCGTCAAGCAGGGCGGCGGGCATGCGGGGCATAACGGCCTGCGCTCGCTGCATGCCCATGTCGGCGATGACTACGGACGCGTGCGCATGGGCATCGGCCATCCCGGCCACAAGGACCGGGTCGCCGCCTATGTGCTGCACGATTTCGCCCGCGCCGACGAGGCCTGGCTCGATGACGTTCTGCGCGGCGTGTCCGAGGGCGCGCCGCATCTCGCCCAGGGCGATACCGGTCGCTTCCTGAACGCCGTCGCCCTGCGCACGGCCCCGCCGCGCCCCTCCACCGGCTCCCGGGCAAAGACAACCGATAGGGCGCCTGCGCCACCGCCGACCGAGGACAGCCCGCAGGAGCAGAACAGGAAATCCGCGCTGCAGCGGCTGGTCGACAGGTTCCGATAGGCGGCACCTGTCGCCGCGTTCCGATTGCATCCGCGCCGGCTTGCCTGTTTTCTGGCCCAAACACACGAGGGTGAAACGACATGCGCAGATTCGGAAAATGGCTGGGCCGGATACTGGTGATCCTGATCCTGGCCGCCGCTGCCGTAGGCTTGTGGAAGCGGGAAGAGATCACCCGGCTTCTGGCGGTCAATTCCCTGTTCTCGGAAGACAGGATCGTCAACAACTTCTCGCACATGGACGCGGCCTTCCTGACGGTTCCGGTCGCCCGGGGCGACGGCCCGGTCAGCCCGCTGCCGCGCGGGCCGGAAACCGCACTGCCCGCCGGGGTGGCCGAATGGATCGCCGAGCGGTCTGTGACGTCGCTTCTGGCGATGAAGGACGGTGAAATCCGCCATGAGGCGTATTTCCTCGGCACCGGAGCGGATGACCGGCGCATTTCATGGTCGGTCGCAAAAAGCTATCTTTCCGCGCTCCTGGGCGTGGTGATGGAGGAAGGGGCGATTGCCTCGCTCGACGATCCCGTGACGGGATACGCGCCCATGCTGAAGGGCACCGCCTATGACGGCGCAACCATCCGCAACGTGCTGAACATGGCCAGCGGCGTCGTGTTCGACGAGGACTACCTCGACGAGAACTCTGACATCAAGCGGATGGGCCGGGTGATCGCGCTGGGCGGTACATTGGACGATTTCACCGCAAGCTTCAGCGAGACCTTCGCGGCTCCGGGCGAGACCTGGCAATATGTCTCGATCGACACGCATGTGATCGGCATGGTGATCCGCGGCGCCACCGGACGATCCATTCCCGAACTGATGTCGGAAAAGATCGTGGCCCCGCTGGGCTTGGAACGCGACGGCTATTACATCACCGACGGGGCCGGGGTGGCCTTTGTCCTTGGCGGGTTGAACTTCACCACCCGCGATTATGCCCGTTTCGGCCAGATGATCCTGCAAGACGGCCGGCATGACGGCAAACAGGTGGTGCCCGCCGACTGGATCGAGGCCGCGACCGCGCCCAGCGCGCCCACTGCAGCGGGTGCAACCGGCTATGGCTACCAATGGTGGATCCCGGCGGATGCGCAGGAAGGTGAGTTCTTCGCCCGGGGGATCTATGGTCAGTTCCTCTATTTCGACCGTCCGCGCGGCGTGCTGATCGTCAGCACCGCGGCCGACCGGCATTTCCGCGAGGATGGCGTGAACGAGCACAACATCGAGATCTTTCGCAAGATCGCCCAAAGCCTGTAGGATGAAGACATGAAGCAAGACAAACCGATCAACGTACTGGGCGGCGCGCTCGAGCCCTGTTCGACCGACCCGGTGACGGGATTCTTCCGTGACGGCCACTGCAACACCTGCGACGAGGACGAGGGCAGCCACACGGTCTGCGCCGTGATGACCGACGAGTTCCTCGCCTATTCGAAATACGTCGGCAACGACCTGTCCACGCCGCGCCCCGATCTGGGCTTTGCCGGCCTGATGCCAGGCGATCACTGGTGCCTGTGCGCAAGCCGGTTCCTGCAGGCGCATGACGAGGGCTGCGCACCAAAGATCAACCTTGCGGCCACGCATCAACGCGCCCTGGACGTCGTGCCGATGGAAGTGCTGGACCGCTACGCGCTGTAGCGCGCCGGGATTGCTTCGGACATCAGAGCATGTCGCGTCCGGTCGGACGCGACACGCGCTAGCGTCCCTCGGTGTCGGACATGTCGAACCCCAGGTGTTTCGCGACGGTGAAAATGTCCTTGTCGCCGCGCCCGCACATGTTCATGCAGATCAGGTGATCGGCGGGCAAGTCCCCGGCAATCTTCATGACATGGCCCAGCGCATGGGACGGCTCCAGCGCCGGTATGATGCCCTCAGTGGCGCAGCAAAGCTGGAACGCCTCCAGCGCCTCGGTATCCGTGATCGAGACATATTCGGCGCGTCCGACTTCGTGCAGCCAGGAATGTTCGGGCCCGATGCCGGGATAGTCGAGCCCGGCCGAAATCGAATGGCCTTCAAGGATCTGGCCGTCGTCGTCCTGGAGCAGATAGGTGCGGTTGCCATGCAGCACACCGGGACGCCCTCCGGTGAGCGAGGCGCAATGCTCCATCTTCTCGTTCACGCCACGTCCCCCCGCCTCGACCCCGATGATGCGCACGCTTTCGTCGTCGAGGAAGGGATGAAACAGACCCATCGCGTTCGACCCTCCCCCGATCGCGGCAATGATGGTATCCGGCAGCCGTCCCTCGGCCTCCTGCATCTGTTCTTTGGCCTCTCTGCCGATGATCGACTGGAAATCGCGCACCATCGCCGGATAGGGATGCGGCCCGGCGACCGTGCCGATGCAGTAGAATGTGTCATGCACATTCGTTACCCAGTCGCGCAGCGCATCGTTCATCGCATCCTTCAGTGTACCGCGCCCCGATGTCACCGCGATCACCTCGGCCCCCAGCAGGCGCATGCGGAAGACGTTGGGCGCCTGGCGACGAACGTCGTGCGCGCCCATGTAGACCACGCATTTCAGTCCGAACTTGGCGCAAACCGTGGCGGTGGCGACGCCGTGCTGACCGGCGCCGGTTTCGGCGATGATGCGGGTCTTGCCCATGCGGCGGGCCAGGATGATCTGACCCAGCACATTGTTGATCTTGTGCGCGCCGGTATGGTTCAACTCGTCCCGCTTGAGATAGATTTTCGCCCCCCCCAGGTGCTGTGTCAGCCGTTCGGCGAAATAGAGCGGGCTGGGGCGGCCGACATAGTGCGTCCACAGATGGTTCATCTCGTCCCAGAAGGCCGGGTCGGTCTTGGCGCGTTGGTATTCGTCTTCGAGGCGCAGGATCAGCGGCATCAGAGTTTCGGAGACGAACCGGCCGCCGAAAATACCGAATCGGCCCATTTCGTCGGGTCCGTTCATGAAGCTGTTGATCAGGTCGTCGGCCATGGAGTGTCTCCTTCTGCGCCCGCCAAGCACTACGCGTCCCGAAGAAAATGGTAAAGCGGTGGCGGAGACAGACTTTCACAGAAAGTCTGCGGACAAATCCTGTTGAGGATTTGGTGACGAACTTTCTGTGAAAGTTCGTTGTCCGCTGGCCATGAGGCGCACCGGTTCGGCATTGCAGAACACGATGATCTGACCGGCATTTTCCACCGCAGTGAACCCGCGGCGACGGATCTCGGCCAAGAAGACGTCGCGCCCCACCATCCGCTCCATGTCGCGGATCTTGCGGCGAACCACGGCACCGTCGCGCGCCGCCCTGGCGTTGAACAGGTGCGAGAACCATTGCTGAGGTGTCTGGGGCGGAATGGCACAGGTCATGGCGCCAGACTGGACGGGTCTGGTAAACGCCCGGTTAAGGCGCGCGCGTCGCCTCGACAAAGGCCTCGATCAGACTGGCGTCCTTTGCACCCGGCGCGCTTTCCACCCCCGAGGATACATCCACCTGCCGCGCTCCGGTCATGGCAATCGCCCCGGCCACATTGCCGGGCGTCAGTCCGCCGGCCAGCATCCATGGACGGCGCCAGTACTTGCGCGCGCCCAGCAGACGCCAGTCAAAGATCAGACCGTTGCCGCCCGGCAAGACCGCGCCTTCAGGCGGTTTGGCGTCGATCAACAGCTGATCGGCGACGTCGGCGTATCGGTCGATCTTGTCCATGTCGGCCGCTTCCGACAGGCCCACCGCCTTCATCACGGGCAGACCGAAGCGGGCCTTGACCGCGCGCACCCGATCCGGGCTTTCGTTTCCGTGGAGTTGCAGCATGTCGATCGGAACCGCGAGCAGGATGCGTTCCAGGTCCGCATCGGTCGCGTCGACCGACAGCGCCACCTTGCAGATGCCCGGCGGCACCGCAGCGGCCAGGGCCGCGGCCTGCGCCACGGCCAGGTGGCGCGGCGATTTCGGGAAGAACACGAACCCGGCATAGGCGGCGCCGGCGGCTGCCGCAGCCGACACGTGTTCGGGTGCAGTCAGACCGCAAATCTTGACACGAATGCCGTCACGCATCGCCGATTCAGCCGGTTTCGTCGAGAATGGCCAGGACCTCGTCCTTGTCCTCGGAGCGGCGATGCTTCAGCCGCGTCACCTCGCGCTCGAGCTTCCTGACTTCGCGGGTCTTCATGCCGGCATCGCGGCGATGCTTGTATTCGCGCAGCCATTCCCAGATGAACCCGATCACCAGGCCGGCCGCGATCCCGCCCAGCACCACCACGAAGAGCGGCAGCGAAAGGGCGAAGTTGTATCCCAGCAGCCCGGCAAGATCCTCGGGCATCAGTTGCAGGGACACCACGGCCCTGTTGGCCAGGGAAACCGAAACCAGCACGATTCCCAGAATCCCGAGAAATGCATAACGAACATAGCGCATCAGGTCACTTTCCGTTCAGTCGATCCCGCAGCAGCTTGCCGGTCTTGAAGAACGGCACGTGCTTTTCCTCTACATGCACCGTTTCGCCGGTTCTGGGATTGCGACCGATCCGCGCGTCCCGCTGCTTGACCGAGAACGCCCCGAACCCGCGCAATTCGACGCGGTCGCCGCGCGCCATGGCGCCGGTGACTTCCTCGAAGACCGTGTTCACGATCCGCTCCACGTCGCGCTGGTACAGGTGCGGGTTCTCGTCGGCGATCTTCTGTATCAGTTCGGAGCGGATCATCGGCTGTTTTCCTCCCGGGACGCCATTTTTCGGCCTGCGTTTTGCCCCAGACTATACGGCCAATCCTGACATTGCGAAACCAGAAGTATCGAAATATCTGCCTGAATTTCAGCCCCTTGGCGCGACTGAGCGGGTTGGGCACAGATTTTCCGGCTTGCGCCCGCGCGCCCGGGCCAGCGACGCGGCGGCCCGGCAATGCCTGGCCTCACCCGTGATTCGGCGTCGATTTCGACAAGCCTCTGCCCATTGAGGCGCGCCGGGCAGCGAACTGGCGGCACGCGCCGGCAGAGACAGAAAGACCCCGCGACAGCGTTGCCGCGGGGTCGATCCGCTTGCAGGTCGTCGCGCCCTATTCGTCGCGCTTGAGCGCCGCGCCCAGGATGTCGCCCAGCGATGCGCCGGAATCGGACGATCCGTATTGCTGCACGGCTTCCTTCTCTTCGGCGATCTCGCGGGCCTTAATCGACAGGCCCAGGCGGCGGGTCTTGCTGTCCACGTTGGTCACGCGCACATCGACCTTGTTGCCGACCGAGAACCGCTCGGGGCGCTGCTCGGAGCGGTCGCGGGACAGATCGGAGCGGCGGATGAAGGATTTCATGCCCTCGTATTCCACCTCGATGCCGCCATCCTCGATCTTGGTCACTTCAACGGTGATGATCGACCCGCGCTTGACGCCGCCCACGGCCTCGGCGAACTTGTCGCCGCCCACCGCCTTGATCGACAGCGAGATACGCTCCTTCTCGGTGTCGACCTCCGATACCACCGCCTTGACCATGTCGCCCTTGCGATAGTTCTGGATCGCCTCCTCACCGCGTTCGTCCCAGGACAGGTCGCTGAGGTGAACCATGCCGTCGATATCGCCATCCAGGCCGACGAACAGGCCGAATTCGGTGATGTTCTTGACCTCGCCCTCGACTTCGGTGCCTTCGGGGTGGGTCTCGGCGAACACTTCCCAGGGGTTGCGCATGGTCTGTTTCAGGCCAAGCGAGACGCGCCGTTTGGCACTGTCGATCTCCAGCACCATGACATCGACTTCCTGGCTGGTCGAAACGATCTTGCCGGGATGCACGTTCTTCTTGGTCCAGGACATTTCCGAAACGTGAACCAGGCCTTCGACCCCCGGTTCCAGTTCCACGAAGGCACCGTAATCGGTGATGTTGGTGACGCGGCCCTTGTGAACCGTGCCCAGCGGATATTTCGCGCCGACCAGATCCCAGGGATCTTCCTGAAGCTGCTTCATGCCCAGGCTGATACGGTGGGTTTCCTTGTTGATCTTGATGACCTGCACCTTGACGGTTTCGCCGATCGACAGGATTTCCGACGGGTGGTTGACCCGGCGCCATGCCATGTCCGTGACATGCAAAAGCCCGTCGACACCGCCCAGATCGACGAAGGCGCCGTATTCGGTGATGTTCTTGACCACGCCGTCGACGGCCTGGCCTTCGGTCAGGTTGGCGATGACCTCGGCGCGCTGTTCGGCGCGGCTTTCTTCGAGGATGGCGCGGCGGCTGACCACGATGTTGCCGCGGCGGCGGTCCATCTTGAGGATCTGGAAGGGCTGTTTCAGCCCCATCAGCGGGCCGGCGTCGCGCACCGGGCGCACATCCACCTGGCTGCCCGGCAGGAACGCCACGGCACCGCCCAGATCGACGGTAAAGCCGCCCTTGACGCGGCCGAAGATCGCGCCTTCGACGCGGGCGTCATCGGCGTATGCCTTTTCCAGACGGTCCCAGGCTTCCTCGCGCCGCGCCATCTCGCGGGAGATGACGGCCTCGCCGCGGGCGTTCTCGGCGGAACGGAGGTAAACCTCGACCTCGTCACCGACGCTGATGTCGGGCTGTTCGCCGGGGTTCGCGAATTCCTTGAGGTCGACGCGGCCTTCCATCTTGTAGCCGACGTCGATGATGGCCTGGCCCGCCTCGACGGCGATCACCCTGCCCTTGACGACAGAGCCCTCTTCGGGCGTGTCCATCTCGAAGCTTTCGTTCAGGAGGGCTTCGAATTCCTCCATGGATGCGTTCTGAGCCATATTGGTCTCGGGTTCCTTTTCGCAGATTATTCAGGCCGCGCGGTTGTCTCCGCCGGTCTTTCGGATTTCATTCGGTCGGAGGCGATGCGAAAAACAAAGAGGGCCGGAGGCTCCGACCCTGCTCGTCCCGGTCATGCTCGTCCCGGTATTTCGCGGCGTTTACGCCTTATCGACGGGGGCTCTATATGCGCTTTGCACGAGCCTGACAAGGGCAAGACGGCGCAAGGACGGCGGCAAGGCGGGCCGGCGCGCCGATCGCAAAACGATCGCATCGGCTGTCCGGGCCGGGGGCCGGTCAGCAATACCGTTCGGGCCCGACCCACTGGGCGGTGCTGTAACGGTCGCCATGCGCCCAGCCCGCCGGCAGCGCGGTCTCGATCCGGCCGACATCCTCGGGCGAAAGCGCCAGGTCCATCCCCGCCGCCAGTTCCCGCAGATGCCCGACCGAGCGTGTGCCCGGGATCGGGATGACGTGTTCGCCGCGGTGCAGCAGCCAGGCGATGGCCAAGCTCGCGGCGGTCACGCCCATGTCGGCGGCCAGCGCCCGGAACCTGTCGGTGATGGCCAGGTTGGCCGACAGGTCGGGTTCCTGAAATCGCGGATTCGCGGCCAGGAAGGGCAGCCCCGGAATTGCCCGGGCCTGCAACGGATGATCGGTCAACAGCGACCGGCCGACAGGCGAAAACGCCACCAGCGCCGTACCCAGATCGGCGCAGGTCTGCACCAGCCCCAGTTCGGGTGCCCGGGTCGAAAGCGAATATTCCGATTGCACCGCGGCGATCGGATGCACCGCGTTGGCCCGGCGCAGGCTGGCGGGCGCGATCTCGGAAAAGCCGATATGCCGGGTCTTGCCCGACGCGACCAGCCGGGCAAGGTTTTCGGTTGCCTCCTCTATCGGAACGCCCGCATCGCGGCGGTGCACATAGAACAGGTCGACATGGTCGAGCCCCATCCGCGCCAGCGACTTGTCCAGTTCCGATTCCAGATGCTCGGCCGAGTTGTCGAAATACCGGTTGCCGTCGCCATCGCGGGCGATCCCGGCCTTGGTGGCGATGACAAGGCGGTCGCGGGTGCCCGGATTTGCCGCGAGAAAGCTGCCGATCGCCGCTTCGGACCCGCCGCCGCCATAGACATTGGCGGTGTCGACATGGTTCAGCCCCAGATCCAGCGCCGCCGCCAGAATGGCATGGCTTTCCGCCTCGGTCGTGGGGCCGTAGAAATCGGAGAACGACATCGCCCCGATGCCGATGGGCGAGATTTGCGGCCCGTCGCGGCCCAGCCGTCTGTATTGCATGGTCCTGGCTCCTCAGCTTGCGGGCAGGCGCCGGGCCACGGCGGCGATGGCCGCCGCCACGGCCTGCGCGATGCTCATTCCGGACGTGTCGAGCATCACCGCGTCTTCCGCCGCGCGCATCGGCGCCGCCGCGCGGCCGCTGTCGCGCCTGTCACGGGCGATCACGTCCTCGAGCACCTCGGCCAGCGTGGTTTGCGCGCCGGTGCCCGTCAGTTCGCGCCATCGCCGTTCGGCGCGCACCTGCGGGCTGGCGGTGACGAACAGCTTGGCTTCGGCGGCAGGGCAGATCACGGTGCCGATATCGCGCCCGTCCAACACCGCCCCGCCCTCGCGGCGGGCGAAATCGCGTTGGAAATCGACCAGCGCCTCGCGCACCTCGGGAATCGCGGCCACCCGGCTGGCGGCCTGGGCCACATCGGCGCTTCGCAGATCGCCCGCCTCCAGATCCCGGGGCTGCAATGCGCGCGCCGCCGCCAGCGGATCGACGCCGCTCAGCGCCCTCAGGCCCACCGCACGGTACAATAGCCCGGTATCGAGATGGGCAAAGCCGAAATGCGCCGCCACTTCCCTGGAAATGGTGCCCTTGCCGGCCGCCGCGGGACCGTCTATCGCCACGGTGAATCTCATCGCCGCGCGCTCCGGCGGATGCGGATCGGCGCCGCACAATGCGTTGCGGCCGGAAACTCCAGTGCCATTGTTTGATGTGCAGAACTCATGCGTCGGTCCGTTCGATCCGCGCGCCCAGGCCCGCCATGAGCGGCTCGAACAGCGGGAAGGACGTGGCGACCGGGCCGCCATCGTCGATCGAAACCTCCGCCCTCGCCGCCATGCCCAGAACCAGCAGCGACATGGCGATGCGATGATCCAGCCGGCTGGCGCAAAGCGCGCCGCCCGGCACGGCACCGGCACCGCAGCCAGTCACCGCCCACCAGTCCTCGCCCGCCTCGATACCAACCCCGCAGGCGCGCAAGCCCTCGGACATCGCCTCGATCCGGTCGCTTTCCTTGATGCGCAATTCGCCCACCCCGCGCATCAGGGTCACGCCGTCGGCATTGGCCGCCACGACCGACAGGATCGGGTATTCGTCGATCATGCTGGCGGCGCGGTGCGGCGGCACCTCGATGCCCTTCATGCCGGGCGAATAGCGCGCCCGCAGATCCGCCACAGGTTCGCCGCCCTCGACATGTTCGTTCTCGAACGTCAGGTCGGCGCCCATCTCGCGCAGGGTGGTGAACAGCCCCGCGCGGGTCGGGTTCAGCCCGATCGCGGGCACCAGAACCTCCGAACCCGGCACGATCAGGGCGGCACAGACCGCAAAGGCGGCGCTGGACGGGTCGCGCGGCACCGCGATGGTTTGCGGCGCAAGTTCGGGCTGCCCGGTCAGGGTGATGACGCGGCCCTCGTCGGTCTCCTCGGTCGTGACCTGCGCGCCGAACCCCGCCAGCATCCGTTCGGTATGATCGCGGGTCGCCTCGCGCTCGATCACCACGGTCTGCCCGGGCGCGTTCAGCCCGGCCAGCAGCACCGCGGATTTCACCTGTGCCGACGGGACCGGCACGGCATAGCGCACCGGCAGAGGATCGGCCGCACCCGTCACCGTCATCGGCAGCCGCCCGCCCGACCGGCCGACCGCCCGTGCCCCGAACAGCGCCAGCGGATCGGTCACGCGCGCCATGGGGCGCGCATTCAGGCTGGCGTCGCCGGTGAAGGTGGCCACGATCGGCGAGGTCGCCATCGCCCCCATGATGAGGCGCACGCCGGTTCCCGAATTGCCGCAGTCGATCACCTGACCGGGTTCGCGGAAACCGCCGACGCCGACGCCGTGCACCGACCACGCGCCGCCGCCGTGATCCGTCACCTCGGCGCCGAAGGCGCGCATGGCACGGGCCGTGTCCAGCACGTCCTCGCCCTCGAGCAGGCCGGTGATGCGGGTTTCGCCCACCGTCAGCGCACCCAGGATCAGCGCCCGGTGGCTGATCGACTTGTCGCCGGGCACTTCGGCAACGCCGCTCAGAGGCCCGCAGGGCGAAGACATCATCGGGATTGGCGTGCCATGTCCGGACATCGTGGTTCCTCTTGCGTCCTGTCCGGGACGGCTTACCCAATCGCCCCGGCCCGGTCCAGCCGCAATGCCGCGCCCGTGGCCCTGCCGTTCGTGTCGTCAACAGATACCCAGGCCCGCCCGTGTGCCGCCACCGGCCCGGACCGGGCAGACGCTACTCTTCGGCCTCGCCCAGCCAGATTGCCGGGTTCTCCTGCGCGATCTGTCGGAACACCTCCTCGCCCAGCGCGTTGCGCAGCCGGAAGCAGACCGCCTTTTCCGAAAGTTCCTCCTGCCGGGTCATGTAGAAATCGGACCCGAACAGAACCCGGCTGCGCAGCCTCGCGTCCTCGGGCTCCTCGCCCGTGAGGAACAGGCGCAGGAAGGGAACGTAGTCCTCGAAGTGAAACAGGGTATAGGAAATGTCCGTCCACAGCCCGGGCCACTGCCCGCCGCCGATCATGCGCCGGATCATCACCTGCCAGTTGCGTTCGTATTCCTCGGCCAGGGGCCGCGTGCGGTCGGGGTTCACATAGGCGGCCCAGTCGCGCTGGCCGCCGAAATGCGCCAGGCAGATGCGCAGATCGGGATGCGCGAGCATCACCGGCACATAGGCCATCGGGTCGGTGTAGCGGTCCGCGATGAGGTCTGGAAGATGCCGGCCCTGCACGCCACCGCGCGAACAATGGGTCATCAGCGGCAGGCCGCGCCGCTCCATCTGCGGATAGACATGCCGCATCAGGCGCGGATCGTCGGGGGCGAACCCGAGACGCGGATAGATCTTGACGCCGCGAAACCCGTGCCGGTCAATCGCCCGCCACAGTTCGCCCGCCTGGGGGTCGGCGCGCGGGTCGATGGTGGCGAATGGGATCACGCCGCGGCCCAGTTCGGGATCGCGCGCCAGTTCGCCCAGTTCGTCGTGCTGGCGGCGCAACGGCGTGGGCGAAGGTCCGTATCCTGCCGCCGACATGTCCATCGGCAGAACGACAAGGCGGGTGTTGTCGGGATAGTGCCGGCGCACATGTTCGAGGATCTCGCGCTGATGGGGCGTGCGGGCCTCGTTGTGGAACTTGCCGAGCCGTGTCAGCTTTTCCGCGATCGGGTGCTGGCCGATCAGCCGGGCCAGCATCGCCATCCACCGGATCAGGCCCGGAAGCTTCCTGAACGGGCGCAACCAGCGATAGGGATAGTTGACCGGCACATGCCGGTCGGTGAACAGATGGACATGGCAGTTGACGATCCGGATATCGGGCATCGAACCTCCCGGGCGCGAAACGCTGCTGCGCACCAGTAAAGCTCAAATGCGGCGGAATGTCAGGTAGTGCGGCACCCGCCCCTCGCGCAGCGCCTTTTTCTCGTATCGCGTCGGGATCCAGCCGGCCCAGGGCTCGCGCCAGTCCTGCGGACCTTCGGCAAGCCATTCGAAACCGGCCCGTGGCACCTCCTCGAGCGTCTGGCGCACATAATCCGCAATGTCGGTGGCAACGCGCAATTGCGCACCCGGCCGCAACGCACGGGCCAGCGGGTGCAGGTGTTCGGGCGTCACGAAGCGGCGGCGGTGGTGGCGTGTCTTGGGCCAGGGATCGGGGTAAAGCAGAAACGCGCGCTCGACCGAGGCCGGCGGCAGGACATCCATCAGATCGCGCGCATCGCCGGGATGCACGGCCAGGTTGGACACCCCGGCCCGCCGGATCTTGCCCAGAAGCATGGCGACGCCGTTGATATAGGGCTCGGCCCCGATGATGCCGATGCCGGGATTGGCCATCGCCTGATGCACCATGTGTTCGCCACCGCCAAAGCCGATTTCCAGCCAGACCGGGCGGCCGGCGAACAGGGCGTGCAGATCGAGCGGCCTGCGATCGGGGTTGACGTCCCAGCCCACCGGACCCGGCGACAACGCGGCCAGGTCTTCGTCAAGATAGGTCTTCTGGCTGGGCTTGAGGGTCTTGCCCCTGATGCGGCCATAGAAATTGCGGTGCGGTCTGCGCGATTCGGTCATGGCGCGGATCTAGCGCGGTTTGCCGTCCATCTGAACCACGTTGCATCGAAATCCGCTTCCGGACGCGGCAGGCGGCGGCGATCGCCGCGCCGGATCGGACGCGAGCCGCCCGGGCGGCGGTTCCGGACGGCGCGGAGTGCGCGCAAGCCCCGGCCGGTTCACGCCCGCACGATCCGGTTGGCAAGAACGCCAATTCCTTCGATCTCCAGTTCGAACCGGTCGCCGGGGTGCAGCCTGCGCCCGGTCTCCAGCCCGCAGCCGGTTCCCACCGTGCCCGAGCCGATCACCTCGCCGGGATAGAGCGTCTCGCCGGCCGACACATGCGCCAGGATCGCCGCGAAATCGTGGTGCATGTCGCGGCTGTTGCCCCCGCCCCAGCGCTCGCCGTTCACCCGCGCCTCCATGTCCAGCGCCACCGGGTGTTCGACCTCGTCGGCGGTCAGGATATAGGGGCCCAGAATGTTGCCGGTGTCGAAATCCTTGCCCTTGGCGGGGCCAAGCTGACCGGGCATCTCCTTCATCTGGGCATCGCGCGCCGAGACATCGTTGAGAATGGTATAGCCGAAGATGTGGCCCGGAGCGTCGTCGCGCGATATGTCCTTGCCCTTCGTGCCGACGACCACCGCCAGTTCCAGCTCGATATCCAGGAACTCGGCATAGGGCGGCCAGATCACGTCCGCCCCGTGGCCAATGAACGACATCCGGTTGCCCTTGTAATAGATCGGCTGATCGTACCAGACCGAAGGTATGTCGAAGCTGCGCCCGGTCATCGCCGCAGCCGCCGCGAAGCTGTTCTTCAAATGCTCCTCGAACACGAGGCAGTCGCGGTACTGCACCGGCATCAGGGGCGGCAGAAACGCCGCCTCGGCCACCTTCAGCATGGCGCGCCTGTCGGCGCGGCGGATGAGGTGGCCGGCCTGTTCGAGGCCGTAGTCGCCCTCCTCGATGACCGCGAGCATGTCGCGAAAGCTGTTCGTCTCGTAGCGGGCGAAATGCGCGGCGCGGTCGAGATCCAGCAGGGTTTCGTCGTCCAGCGCGGCAGCGACGAATTGCCTGCCCTCGTGACGGATGGTGGCAAGGCGCATGGGCCTACTCCTGAAATATCGCGACGGCGCGCGTGAACCCGGCGCTGGCGCCCTTGATCTTGTAGGGGAAACAGGAAATCTCGAATCCGCTGGGCGGCAGGGTCTCGAGCGCCGTCAGCTTTTCCATGTGGCAGTATCCGATCTCCATGCTGGCGCGATGGCCTTCCCAGATGATCGAGGCGTCGTGGGCCCTGGCGTATTCCTGCGCCGTCAGCGCGAACGGCGCATCCCAGCTCCAGGCGTCGGTGCCGGTGACGCGCACGCCGCGCTCGAGCAGGAAAAGCGTCGCCTCGCGCCCCATGCCGCAGCCGCGCATCAGATAGTCGGGCTGGCCATAGCGGTCGCCGGCCGAGGTATTGACGACGACGATGTCCAGAGGTTGCAGGTCATGACCGATACGGTCCAGTTCGGCCCGGACATCGGCCGCGGTGGCCACATAGCCATCGTCGAAATGGCGGAAATCCAGTTTGACACCGGGATTGAAACACCATTCCAGCGGCACCTCGTCGATGGTGATGGCGCGCTGCCCCCCCGACATCGTCGAATGGTGGTGATAGGGCGCATCGAGATGCGTGCCGTTGTGGGTGGCGATGCTCAGCCGTTCGACGGCCCAGCCCTCGCCGCCGGGCAGGTCGGCCTTCTTCAGGCCGGGAAAGAAGGCCATGACCTGTTCGGCGGTCTGATCGTGGGTCATGTATTCGATCTGCGGCAGCATGATCGGCGGGTCCGAGACGATGCCGGTTTCCAGCGGCACCGAAAGATCGACATAGCGGCGGGACATGGGAAAACTCCTTTCTCGAGGATTCAGACAAGTGCGGTTGCAAGCACGGGAAAGGCCAGCACCAGCACCAGCAGCACCAGCATCGTGAACGCGAAGGGCGCGGCACCGGCAAAGATGTCGCCCAGCGTGATGGCCGGATCGTCCAGCGCGGACTTGATGACGAAGACCGAGATGCCGAAGGGCGGCGTCAGCAGCCCGATTTCGACGGCGATCACGGTGACGATCCCGAACCAGACCAGATCGACCTGCATCGGCACCAGCACCGGCAGCATCAGCGGCACCAGGATCAGCATGATCGAGGACGAATCCAGCACCGTGCCCATCACGATCACCAGTGCGACATAGGCCAGGATGACCCCCCAATAGCCGATCTCGGCGCCGGCCACGAAGCCGCCGAACCCCGCCGGCACGCCCGACAGCGCCAGCATGCGCGAATACATCTGCGCGGCGATGATCAGGAAACAGATCGAGGCGGTGACAAGCCCGGTGTCGTTCAGAACCTCGCGGAAATCGCGCCAGGACAGCGACCGGCGCGCCAACCCGATCACGATGGCGCCGGCACAGCCGACCGCGCCGGCCTCGATCGGGGTGAAGAAACCGCCATAAATCCCCCCCAGAACCAGCCCGATCAGCATCGCGATGGGCAGACCCTTGCGCGCCAGTTCGCGGCGCGTCAGGGGCGCGATGTCGCCCGCATCATGCGCCTCTCCCAGCATCCGCGGCCGGATGCGCGCAACAAGCCATATGCCCAACCCGAACAGCGCCGCCAGCAACAGCCCCGGAATCACCCCGGCAATGAACAGATCGCCGATGGATTGCTCGGTCAGAAGCCCGTAGAGGATAAGCAGCAGCGAGGGCGGAATCAGCATGCCCAGAACCGAACTTCCCGCCACCACCCCAACCGAAAAGCGCCGGGAATAGCCGTGGCGGATCATCTCGGGCACCGCGATGCGGGTGAAGACGGCCGCCGAGGCGATGGATATGCCGGTGATGGCGGCAAAGATCGCATTGGCGCCGACCGTGCCGATCCCGAGACCGCCCGAGAGCCGCCGGAACAGGTGATTGGCGACATCGAACGCATCCCGTCCCAGGCCAGAGACAGACACCACATAGTCCATCAGCACGAACAGCGGCACGACCCCGAAGAAATAGCTTGAAATGGTCTCGCTCGCCGCGAGTGCCAGCAGTTTTCCGGCCAGCACC
Organism: Paracoccaceae bacterium; assembly: GCA_020441385.1. Classification (GTDB taxonomy): domain Bacteria; phylum Pseudomonadota; class Alphaproteobacteria; order Rhodobacterales; family Rhodobacteraceae; genus JAGRMG01. The sequence continues at coordinate 24,741 of JAGRMG010000126.1, read as the reverse complement.
GGCGAGCCCTTGATCGCCCAGACCCCGACATAGGAAGCCAGCATCAGCGCGAAGGGCACCCAGAAGCCGAGATAGATCAGCGCCACCATCGCGCCGAACGAGGCAAGCCCGATCTCGAACGGACTCATGCGCGGCCCCGTTGTGCCCACAGGCGCAGCAAGGCGGCCCCCGCGCCGATCAGCAATTGCACGAGCAACGCCGCGCAGCCGATCAGGATGATCAGCTTGACCGGCCAGATCGGCGCGGTGAAGTCGCCCACCGTGCCCTCATAGGTGCCGCGCGACCAGGATTTGAGAAACAGCGGCCAGGACGCCGCCAGGATCGTCCAGACCAGCGCCGCCGCCGCCAGGGCGAACAGGCACTCGACGAGATGCCGCAAGCGTGGCGCGTGAAGCCCCAGTTTGCCCAGCACGGCCTCGCTGCGGGTCAGGCGGCCCCTGCGGAACGCCTGCGCGACCTGGAGGAACACGATGGCCACCACAGACATCGACACGATTTCGGGCACGCCCGAAACCGGCGCGCCCAGCAGGCCGCGGCCGAGCACGTCGGCATTTACCACCAGCATGACCAGAACGATCAGCAGGGTACCGGCCAGGTTCAGCGCCGCAGTGATCGCATCGGCGCCCCGGCGCAGGGCCACGAACCAGCCGGGCATGGCGATTTCGTCGCAACCATCGTTCGCGTGCACGGTCATGTCAGCCGGACCCCTTAGCCCGCTCCCGCGACCTCCGGTCGTCAGGCGACCAGAATTTCCCGAAATTCTGGGTCAAACTCTCGCGAGAGTTTGACGCGGCAAGCCGCGGGCCGCGGGCCGGTGACTTCATTCCCTGTCCCAGTCGCGCACTGGCGTCGCGCCGGCCTCGCGCATCTCATCCATGTAGGTCTTCAGAACGCCGGTTCCGTCGATGCCGTCGGCATCCAGCCGTTCGGCCCAGGTCCGCGCCACATTGTCCATGCCCTCCGCCCATTCCTTGCGGAACGCCTGATCGACCGCGCTAATCGTGGCGCCCTGCGATTCCATGAGGCCGAGGAACTTGACCACCGAAGCGTCGAGATCTTCGTGATAGGCCTCGCGGTCCAGCGCGGCGGCTTCCTTCAGAGCCTTCTGCACCACCGGGTCGAGACCGTCGAACCAGTCCTTGTTGGCGGCGATGCCACCGGCATATTGCGCGCCGAACCCGACCCTCGTGATATAGGGTGCGACCTCATGCAGCTTGCCCGGAAGCGCCGCCGAGGCGAACACGATCACCCCGTCATATACCCCCGTCTTGATCTCGTTGTAGTAGGTGGTCAGATTGCCCCACACACCGACCGCGCCGGTGCCTTCCAGCCAGTTCACCGCCGGTCCCGGTGCGCCGATCTTCTTGCCCTGAAGATCCGCGATCGAGGCAACCGGGAAGTTGGTCATCAGAAGGTAGTCGTCGATGCCGATGGCGCCGCCCAGGTATTCCAGCCCGTTGGCTTCCCAGGCCGCCTTCATGGTCGGATCGCTCATCTGCAGCCGGTCCATCATGTCGCCCACGAACCTTGCGTCGGAATTCACGAACGGCGTGAAATAGGTGACGTTCTGGGGTGCCAGCTTGGCCGGGTCGAACAGGGAGGAAACCAGGCCGATCTCGGCCAGGCCCTCCTCGACGGCTTCCAGTTCGTCGCCGACCCTGGCCAGCGATCCGCCGTATTGCTCGGACCATCGGATGTCGTAGCCGCTACCTTCCAGCGCCGCGTTCACCGCCGGAATGAAGGTCTGGCTGGCGTGCTTGACCCAGCGGAACACCGGCGGATGGCCGGCCACCAGGGTGACATTCAGGGTTTCGGCCGCAAGCGGCGGCGCCACGGTGCCGCCGAGGGTGACAACCGCAGCCAGAAGGCCGGACTTGAGCAATTGTTTCATGGGTTCCTCTCCGGGTGTGGCGGCCGCCTCGCGGCCAGGGCCTGCCGCCAGCGTCCCCGGGAATCGCAGCACCTGTCAAGCGCATGCGGACCGCGGCGCCACATGGCAGGCCGCACGGTGGCGGCGCAAGCGCGGCAAAGCCGAGTATTTGATACCAGAAAGAAGCCCGAATCCGCCCCGGAGCCCTGCCCGGGCGCCGGACCTGCGCCCGCTGCCGGGAGCGGTCTATTGCGCCGCGACCGCCCCGGCCTTTTCCACCCGCACCGCGGCGAACTTGAACTCGGGGATCCGCCCGAACGGGTCCAGCGCCGGGTTGGTCAGGATGTTCGCCGCCGCCTCGACGAAGGCGAAGGGCAGGAACACGTTGTCCTCGGCGACGGCGCGGTCGGCGCGCGCCATCGCGGTGACGCTGCCGCGACGCGTGGTCAGGCGCACCGCATCGCCCGGCGCAATCCCCATCCGCCGCAGCGTGGCGGGGTGCATCGAGCAGTTGGCCTCGGGTTCGACGGCGTCCAGCACATGCGCGCGGCGCGTCATCGAGCCTGTATGCCAGTGTTCCAGTTGCCGGCCGGTGATCAGCACGAGGGGATAGTCGGCATCGGGCAGTTCGTCGGGCGGCACGATGCTGGCGGGGGCGAAGCGGGCGCGTTTGCCCGGGCGCGGGAAGCCGTCGCTGAACACGATGGCCTGGCCCGGATCGTCCGGCGACAGCGACGGGTAGGTGATGGCGGTCCGTTCCAGACGCTCCCAGGTGATGTTGTCCAGCGATTCCATGTTGAGTTTCATCTCGGCGAAGATCTCGCGGGGGTGGGTGTAGGCCCAGCCGAGCCCCAGACGCCTCGCAAGTTCGGTTTCGATCCACCAGTCTTCGCGCGCCTCGCCAGGCGGCGCCATGGCGGGGCGGCCCATCTGCACCTGGCGGTTGGTATTGGTGACGGTGCCGGTCTTTTCCGCCCAGGCGCTGGCGGGCAGGATCACGTCGGCGTAATTCGCGGTCTCGGTCAGGAAGATGTCCTGCACCACCAGGTGTTCGAGCCGGGCCAGTGCCTGGCGGGCATGATCCAGATCCGGGTCGGACATGGCGGGATTCTCGCCCAGGACATACATGCCCCGGATCTCGCCTTCATGGATCGCATCGACGATCTCGACCACCGTGAGGCCCTTTTCGGCGCTGAAATCGCTGCCGCTCCAGGTGGTTCCGCCCCATGCGCGCACGAAGCGGGCGCGCACCGCCGCGTCGGTCACGGTCTGATAATCGGGCAGGAACATCGGGATCAGCCCGGCATCGGAGGCACCCTGCACGTTGTTCTGGCCGCGCAGCGGATGCAGCCCGGTCCCGGGGCGGCCGACATTGCCGGTCATCAGGGCCAGGCTGATCAGGCAGCGGGCGTTGTCGGTGCCGTGGACATGCTGGCTGACGCCCATGCCCCAGAAGATCATCCCCGCCTTGCCCGCGGCGAAGGTGCGCGCCACCTCGCGCAGGGTCTCGGCGTCGATACCGCAGACCGGGGCCATGCGTTCGGGCGTGAAGGAGGCCAGATGCGCCTTCATCGCCTCCCAGTTCTCGGTGAAGGCGGCGATATAGTCGGCGTCGTAGAGCTGTTCGGCGACGATCACATGCATGATCGCATTCAGCATCGAGACATCCGAACCCGGCTTGAACTGGATCCGGTGGGTGGCGAACCGGCCCAGGCCCACGCCGCGCGGATCCATCACGATCAGCTTGCCGCCGCGCTCGGCGAACTGCTTGAAGTAGGTGGCGGCGACGGGGTGGTTCTCGATCGGGTTGCAGCCGATCACGATGGCAACATCGGCGTTTGCGATTTCGTTGAAGGTGGCCGTGACCGCGCCCGAGCCGACATTCTCCAGCAGCGCCGAGACCGAGGAGGCATGACACAGCCGGGTGCAGTGATCCACGTTGTTGTGCCCGAATCCCTGGCGGATCAGTTTCTGGAACAGGTACGCCTCTTCGTTGGAGCATTTGGCGCTGCCGAAGCCGGCGACATAGCTGCCCTTCCGCTCGCGCAGGCGCGCCAGGCCGGTCGCGGCGGCATCGAGCGCCTCGTCCCAGCTTGCCTCGCGGAAATGCGTCCAGGGGTTGGCGGGATCGACGTTCAGCCCCTTGGCGGGGGCGTCCTCGCGCCGGATCAGCGGTTTTTTCAGGCGATGGGGATGATCGACATAATCGAAGCCGAAGCGGCCCTTGATGCAGAGGCGGTTTTCATTGGCCGGGCCATCGGCGCCTTCGACATATCTTATCCGCCCGTCCTTGACCTTGTAGGTCAACTGGCAGCCGACGCCGCAGAAGGGGCAGACGCTTTGTACCTCGCTGTCGTAATCGGCACTGTCGCCGGCCCGGGCGTCGTCCAGCACGGTGGCCGGCATCAGCGCGCCGGTGGGGCAGGCCTGCACGCATTCGCCGCAGCCCACGCAGGTCGAGGCGCCCATCGGGTCGCCCTGATCGAAGGTGATGCGGGCATCGAACCCGCGCCACGACATGCCGATCACGTCGTTGACCTGGACCTCGCGGCAGGCGCGCACACACAGGTTGCAATGGATGCAGGCATCGAGATTGACCCGCATGGCAACGTGGCTGTCATCCGGCAGCGGCACGGTTTCGCGCGCGCGGGGCGGAAAGCGGCTGTGGCCCACCCCGGTCAGCGCCGCCATGTCGGCGAAATGCGAGGATGCGTCATGGGCAACCCCGGGCTGATCGGCGGCCAGCAGTTCGACCACCATGGCGCGGGTCCTTTGCGCCCGGTCGCTGTCGGTGCTGACCACCATGCCGTCCGCCGCCGGGCGGATGCAGGAGGCGGCCAGCGTGCGCTCGCCCTCGATCTCGACCATGCAGGCGCGGCAATTGCCGTCGGCGCGATAGCCGGGGGCGGGCTTGTGGCACAGATGCGGGATGATCAGGCCGCGTCCGTGGGCGGCCTCCCAGATGGTCGTGCCTTCGGGAACGCTGGTCTCGGCGCCGTTCAGGGTGAAGGTGACGGTTTTCGCGGGGTTGCTTTCAGGCATGAGTTTCGCCTCTTCAGATTTCGTCGCCGAAATGCTTCATCACCAGCCGGATCGGGTTGGGCGCCGCCTGCCCCAGCCCGCAGATCGAGGCATCGCCCATCACCTGGCCCAGCTCTTCCAGCAGCCCCCGATCCCAGCGATCCGCCTGCATCAACTGCACCGCCTTGGCACAGCCGACCCGGCAGGGGGTGCATTGGCCGCAGCTTTCATCCTCGAAGAACCGCAGCATGTTCAGCGCCGCGTCGCGCGCGCTGTCGCGGTCCGACAGCACCACGACGGCGGCCGAACCGATGAACGAGCCGAGCGGCTGCAACGTGTCGAAATCGAGCGGCACATCGTCCACCGATGCCGGCAGCAGCCCAGAGGACGGGCCGCCGGGCTGATAGGCCTTGAATACATGCCCCGGTGCCATGCCGCCCGCCGCCTGGATCACGTCCAGAATGGTAGAGCCCGCCGGCAGCAGATAAACCCCCGGAGCCCCGACCCGGCCGGAGACGGAATAGCTGCGCAGCCCCTTGCGCCCGTTCCGTTCGACGCCGTTCAGAACCTGCGGCCCCTCGCGGCAGACCCGCGCGACCCAGTGCAGCGTCTCGACATTGTGCACCAGTGTCGGGCGGCCGAAGACACCCACCTGCGCCACATAGGGCGGGCGGTGGCGGGGCAATCCGCGCTTGCCCTCGATGCTCTCGATCATCGCGCTTTCCTCGCCGCAGATATAGGCGCCCGCGCCCCGGCGCAGATCTACATATCCCGGCGCCACGATGCCCGCCGCCTCAAGTGCCGCGATCTCGCGGCGCAGGATTTCCAGAACGGCGGGATATTCGTCGCGCATGTAGATGAAGCAGGTCTCGGCCTCGACCGCCCAGGCCGCGATCAGCATGCCCTCGAGAAACAGATGCGGTTCGCGCTCGAGATAGTAGCGGTCCTTGAAGGTGCCCGGCTCGCCCTCGTCGCCGTTCACGGCCAGATAGCGCGGGGCGCTTGCGGTGCGCACGAATTCCCATTTCTTGCCCGAAGGGAAGCCCGCCCCGCCCAGGCCGCGCAGCCCGCTTTCGAGAATCTTCGCCTGCACCTCTTTCCAGTCGCCGCCCTCGCGCAGGGCGGCCAGCGTGGCATAGCCGCCGCCGGCGCGGCAGGACTCCAGCCCCTGATAGTCCGGGATCGCCGGATGCACCGCCCCGGCCGCAATAGCCGCGCGCGCCGTTTCCGGGGTGGCGTGGTCGATGTGGTTGTGCCCGAGTTCCAGCACCGGCGCGGTATCGCAGCGCCCCATGCAGGGCGCGCGCAGCACCCGCACCTGGCCCGGATCCAGCCCGCGTTCAAGCGCGGCCCGCAACTCCCGCGCGCCCGCCAGTTCGCAAGACAGCGAATCGCAGACCCGGATCGTGAACGCGGGCGGCGGCGTTTCGCCCGCGTTCAGCACATCGAAATGGGCGTAGAAGGTGGCGACCTCGAAGACCTCGGCCTGGGCCAGCTTCATCTCGAAGGCCAGGGCGCACAGATGCGCGGCCGACAGATGGCCGTGCGCGTCCTGGATCAGGTGCAGATGCTCGATCAGCAGATCGCGCCTGCGTGGCCTCTCGCCCAGCAGCGCCTGCACCTCGGCCAGCGCCGCGTCGTCATACTGGCGGCCCTTGGGCGTATGGCGCCCCTTGCCCTTGCCGGACTTCCAGACCCCCTTGTCACGGTCCAGTGGTGCCATCGCCGCCTCCGTTCTTTCGCGCGTGTCAGCTCATGCGACCCGACTACCGCCGATCCGGCGCGCCCGATCGCACGATTGCGAACAGTTTCCACATTAAAGGCGTCACCGCCACCCGCAATGCCCGAACTCGCCGGCAGCCCTGCCCCGCAAGGCGATGTAACGGGCTTGGAACCCGGATCATATTAGAATATTGGAATAGGTGAAACGGATCAGCAGGACGCCCGCATGAAAAAAGTCATTCTCGCCCGACTTTCGACCATCCCCGTCGCGGGGCTGCACACCGACATGGTGACATCGGGCATGATAAGCGACCGCGACATCTCCATCGACGGCGGCAAGGTCGTCGTGTCGGTGAACGTCCCCGAGGGCTTTCCCGCCGACCTGGGCCAGGTCAGGTCGCTGATCGAGGACAAGCTCGGGGCGCTTGACGAAATCGAAACCCTGCTGGTGGTGATGACCGCCCCGCGCGAGGCCCCGCCCGCGCCCGAACCGCCGAAACTGAAGAAGCGCCCGACCGAGGCACCGGGCCGGGACATGCGCCCGCATTCCGCCGCCATTCCGGGCATCCGCGCCATCGTCGCGGTGGCCTCGGGCAAGGGCGGGGTCGGCAAGTCGACCACCGCGGTCAACCTGGCGCTGGCGCTGCGTTCGCTGGGGCTGAAGGCCGGGTTGCTGGATGCCGATATCTACGGCCCCTCCCTGCCGCGCCTGCTGGACATTCAGGCCCGCCCCGAGATCGAGGACGACCGGGTCGTTCCGATCACGAAATACGGGCTGAAGACCATGTCGATGGGCTTTCTCATGGAAGAGGACAACCCGGTGATCTGGCGCGGCCCGATGGTGGTGTCGGCGCTGATGCAGATGACCCGCGAAGTGGACTGGGGCGAACTGGACGTGCTGGTTCTGGACATGCCCCCGGGCACCGGCGACGCGCAGTTGACGATGGCCCAGCAGGTGCCGCTGGCGGGCGCGGTGATCGTATCCACGCCGCAGGATCTGGCCCTGATCGACGCCCGCAAGGGGCTGAAGATGTTCAAGAGCGTCGATGTCCCGATCCTGGGCATCATCGAGAACATGTCGTCCTTCGTATGTCCCCATTGCGGCGGTGAATCGCACATCTTCGGCCATGGCGGCGCCGAAGCGGACGCGCGCCGCCTGGGCGTGCCGTTTCTTGGCGCGGTTCCGCTGCACATGGCGATCCGCGAGACCTCGGACGCGGGCAGGCCGGTGGTGGTTTCCGACCCGGACGGAGTGCATGCCTCGGCCTATGTCAGGATCGCGCTGAACATCGCGGCAAGGCTGTTTCCGGAGGCCGACGAGGATTGATTGGCCCCGGGGGCCATCCCCGCCTTTGCATCGCTCGCGCGCGCGGGCGGCGGAACGGACCTACACCATCGCTTCCATCGCCTTCATGCCGATGAGGCCGCCGATCACGATGCAGGCGAAGGTGATCAGCGACCCCGCCGCCAGCGTCGAGGTGCCCGTGACCGCCTGCCCGATGGTGCAGCCCAGCGCAACCACCCCGCCGACCCCCATCAGCATGGCGCCCCCGAGGTTTCGCAACGTGTCCGCCGGGTCGCTGAACGTGGCCAGCCTGAACCGCCGCTGGCTGACGGCGCCGACAAAGGCGCCCAGCAGCGCCCCCAGCGTGGTGACGACGGGAAAACCGGGGGCCGCATAGGCGGTGAAGCGCATCACATAGTCGATGGAATCGCCGGCCGGGCGCACGAAGCTCAGCGAACCGATGCTGGGGTTGGCCGCGAATTCGTCGAACGTCAGCGCGGTCAGCATCCAGCCCGCGACGACGCAGAGACCGATCCCGACGCCCGCCGCCAGATGCGCCGGCGACCGGCGGAACGCAGCGTCCTTGAAACACCAGATCAAGATGGCCCCGGCGATCGCGACGACCGCCGCGAGCTGCGCCGTCTCGAACGGCACGCCGGTCAGGGCGGAAATGATCGAACCGAGCCTCTGATCGGAAACGCCCGCGGCCGAAAGATCCGCCGTCATCGCGCCGACCATCGCCACCCGGGCGGGGCCGAACAATCCGCCGATGGTCATGTAGGCCACCCCGCCGATCAGCCACAACACGACCAGCGAGCGCAGATCGCCGCTGCCCGCGCGCACCAGGTTGCGCGACACGCAGCCGCCCGAAAACACCATTCCGATACCGAAAATCGTGCCGCCGATGACATGCCCGCCCCAGGCCAGGCTGGGCGAGACATACATGCTGCCGGTCATGTCCGCGATGCCGGCGCGCTCCAGCCAGTACACCCCGAGGATGGCGACGCCAGCAGCCAGCACCCAGGACCGGAAGCGGCGCCAGTCCCCGAACGAGACGATGTCCGAGAGCGACCCCATGGTGCAGAAATTGGTGCGCTGGACGATGAACCCGAACACGGCACCGATCAGCAGCCCGCCCCAGAGAATCCAGGCGGCCGCGTTCTCGATCGCGGCCTCTTTCCAGGTTTCGATCACGCCGGCGCCCCCCGTTACTCTGTGTTCCCGGTCCCGGCCCGGGGCCTCACAATCAAGTATTAACATATGTGCGTATCGCGTCTTGCGAAATCTTCCGCTTCCCACCGTCCCGGGGAAATCAATGCCAAGCCCCGGCGCTGCCCCGCGATGCTTTCGGCAATGCTCTCTTGACCGACGGAACTATATTCAATTATGCTAATATGAAGTTTCGGCGCCTTGCGCCTTGGGAGGGAACTCATGCTGGACAATGCCAATCTCGAGAATGCCAAGAGCATGTCGATCATCGTCACCAAGGGATCGCTCGACTGGGCCTATCCCCCCTTCATCCTGGCCACCACCGCGGCGGCGATGGATGTGGATGTCACGCTGTTCTTCACCTTCTACGGTTTGCCGCTGCTGAAGAAGGACATGAACCCGAAATTCACCCCGCTGGGCAACGCGGCAATGGAAATGCCGATGATGGGCGGGCATGTGGCCATGCCCAACATGGTCTCGATGCTGCCCGGCGTCGGGTCGATGGCCGGCAAGATGATGAAGAACCTGATGGCCAGGAAGGGCGTTGCCTCGCTCGAAGACCTGCGCGACGCGGCGGTCGAACTCGAGGTGCGCCTGATCGCCTGCCAGATGACGATGGATCTGTTCGAATACTCGCTCGACGACATGATCGACGGGATCGAACTGGGCGGTGCCGCGACCTACATGGAAAGCGCGCTGAAATCCGACATCAACCTGTTCATCTGAACCCCAGCCCGGAACCCAACGAAAAAAGGAAGAACGCGAATGGCCGAAGAAACCCTGAATGCCGAGGGTCTGAACTGCCCCCTGCCGATCATCAAGGCGAAGAAGGCGCTGAAAGGCATGGCCGCCGGCGACGTGCTGAACATTCGCGCCACCGATCCCGGTTCGGTCGCCGACTTCGCCGCCTTCTGCTCCCAGACCGGCAACGAACTGCTGAGTTCGGGCACCGACAATGGCGTCTTCACCTTCGCGATCAGGCGCAGCTGAGTCCGGCCCCGTCCGTCACCCCGCCTGCCGGTGACCGGAATTTCGCGAAATTCCGTGGACAAAACCTCGTCAGAGGTTTTGCCGGCGGCGCTGCGCATGGCCGGTGCCGGCCCGTGCGACGAAGTCGAGGAAGGCCGGAACCCAGGGTGTGCCGGCGGTATTGCGCAGGTGGCAGAACCCGGCCACGGTGTTGTGGCTGACGATGCCGTCGCGGCGCCCGTCGATGCCGCTGCCACGCCGCATGTCGCGTGCGAATACCGTGTCCTCGGGCAATCCCTCGATACTGGCATAATGGAACTCGTGCGCCTTCACGGGACCATGCCCGACCTGCCACGGGCAATCCGCCGTGCTGGTGAATTCCACGTATCCCCGCCCCTGCGGGCGGTCGTGCATCCTCGCCCGGCCCGGGATCAGCCCGACCATGGGCAGGGTCGTGCCGTTCCATGACAGGCTTTCGCACAGATACATCAGCCCGCCGCATTCGGCATGGCATGGAAGGCCGGCCCTCAGCGCATCGCCGATCGCGGCGCGCAGGGCGGCGTTGTCCGACAATTGCCGCATCCGCATTTCCGGAAAGCCGCCGCCGATGAACAACCCGTCGAGGCGCGGCAATGCGCTGTCGCGCGTCGCGTCGATCGGGATCAGCTGCGCACCTTCGGCCTCCATCGCCTCGAGATCGTCGGGGTAATAGAACCCGAAAGCGGCGTCGCGAAGGATGCCGATCTTGAGGCCCGGCCATCTCGGCGGGCGGGGGGGCTGCGCGGCGGGGGCATCCAGCGCCGGCGCCGTCGCGGCGATGCGGCGCAACCGGCCGAGATCCACCGATTGCGCGAGGATGTCGGCGAACCCGGCGATCATCTTCGCGATCCCTTGCGATTCCGCGGGTGTGGTCAGGCCAAGGTGCCGCTCTCCGATATCGAGCCGCGCGGCGCGCCAGACGCTGCCGATCACGGGAATGTCCGAATAGGTTTCGACCGCCCGGCGCAGCTTGCCCTCGTGGCGCGCCCCGCCGACCCGGTTGAGGATCACCCCGGCGATGTTCACGTCGTGATCGAAGGCGGTGTAACCGGTCAGCAGCGGGGCGATGCCCCGCGTCATGCCCAGCGTGTCGATCACCAGCACCACCGGCAGACCGAGAAGCTTGGCCAGTTCGGCATTGCTGTCCGATCCGTCGGCGCAGACGCCGTCATGAAGGCCCTTGTTGGCCTCCACCAGCGACAGCGTGCCGGGCCCTGTCCCGGCGCGGGCCGCGAGGAAGGGCGCGATGCTCTGGCGCGTCATGGTGTTGAAATCGAGGTTGTAGCAGGGCCGCCCCGAGGCCGCGGCCAGCCACATCGGGTCGATGTAGTCGGGGCCCTTCTTGAAGGTGCGGATATCGTCTCCGGCCGCGCGGAAGGCGGCGGCCAGACCGGTGGAGACCACGGTCTTGCCCGACGACTTGTGCGCCGCCGAGATCATGAACCTTGGACAGGCGGGCATGTCCCGCCTCAGCCCCGCGATCCGAGGTTGGCATCCGAAAGGTTGGTCGGCAGGATGCGCAGCACCTTGGCGCCAAGCCCGGTCGCCAGGAGCGCGACGGCCACCCCGCCGAGGCCCAGCGCCAGTTCCGGCCATCGCGGCGCATAGGCGGCCACGGTTCCGTCGCCGAACCCGCTGAAAACGACGTGGCCGGGAAACAGCGGCATCGGGTAGGCCTGCCCGCCGATCACGATGACATAGAGTTGCGCCAGCCCGCCCAGCACCACCAGAAGCGAGGCCAGGATCGGGGTCGAGGGTGCTCTTGCGGTCGAGGGATGCCAGATCAGCAGCATCGGCAGCGCTCCGCCCAGACCCACCTGCCCGACCCAGAACAGCCAGGTATAGATGCCCCCCGTTGCCAGGATGAACCGCTCGAACCCCGCATGTTCGGCGGCGTAGAGGCTGGTGAGATGCTGGATGGCGGTGAAATACAGCACCACGGCGGCAAAGATCGCCAGCAGGCGGGCGAATTTCTGCATCAAGAGCCCCCCCAGCGGCCGATCGCCGAGGCGGCACAGCGCGCTCAGCACCAGGATGAACACCGCCAGGCCAAGCGAGAACGACATGGCGATGAACAGGGGCGCCATGATCGCCGCGTCATAGCCAGGCCGCGCCACCAGCCAGCCGAAGATCGACCCGGTCCCGGTGGTCAATGCCAGCCGCCACAGGAAGGCCAGCATGCCCATCGGCCCGACGAAGAGCGCCGGCGCGCCCCGCGCCATCTGGGTGAACAGATAGACCGCGACAATGGCCATGAAGCCGGTATAGAGGATGACGTTCCAGGCAAAGATCGAACTGAAATTGTAGGTGGTCATCGCCACCAGAAGCCGGTCGGGCCGGCCCAGATCGAGCACCAGGACCGCCAGCCCTCCGGCCAGCAGCGCGATGGCCAGAACGCCCGACAGGCGGGCCAGCGGCTTGGCGTGGTCCTTGCCGAAAACCGATGCCATGGACGCCACGTTGAGCGCGCCCGACGCGGCCACGATCAGGAAGATCGCGAAGACATGCGGCAGGCCCCAGACGATCTGGTTGGTCATGCCGGTGACGATGTGGCCGTGATGTTCGACATAGACCACCGTCGCCAGCGCCGCCACGATCATCGCCCCCAGCAGGAACGCGACCTGCCAGACCTGCGGCGTGGCCTTGATTTCGCGGTAGATCGTGCGGTCCATGCCCGGCCCTCTCACAGATTCGAATATCGGACACCCGGATTCAGATCGAGATCGGGCCGCAGCGCCGCCGACGGATATTCGGCCAGCCGTCTCGAAATCTCGCTTTCGGGGTCTTTCAGGTCGCCGAAGATGATGGCGCCATGGCCGGTGGCGGCGCAGGCCTCGACACAGGCGGGCGTGCCGCCGGCATCGACCCGGTGAACGCAAAGCGTGCAGCTTTCCACCGTGCCCTGGCCGCGCGGCGCGTGGGTCTTCTGGTTCACGACCGGTTCATGCACGAAAGAGCGCGCCTTGAACGGGCAGGCCATCATGCAATAACGGCAGCCGATGCAGATATGCTTGTCCACCAGCACGATGCCGTCGGCGCGTTTGAAACTGGCGCCGGTGGGGCAGACATCGACGCAGGGCGGTTCCGCGCAATGCTGGCACATCACCGGCATCGAGGTCTCGTGCCCGGTTGTCGTGTTTCGCAGCGTGACCTTGCGGATCCATTGCGCGTCGGTGGCGGGATCGCCGTTTCCGGCCCAGCCGTTTTCGTCCGCACAGGCGGTCACGCAGGCCGAACAGCCGGCATCGCACCTGTTGGCGTCGATCAGAAGGCCCCAGCGGTTGCCGGCCGACGCGCGGGCCTCGGCTGGCGATCCGCCGAAGGCGATCAGCGTCACGCCGGGGGCCAGCGTGGCCGAGGCGACCGCCGCGCCGCTGCGCAGGAAATCGCGGCGGCTGATATCGGCGCCCTTTCCGCGCAGCCTGGATTTGCCGCAACTCATTGCCCGCCCTCCGGCCGCGGCGCCGGGCCGGCCCGCTTCAGCCAGGCGAGGATGCTGCCCGCCTCGCCCCCGCCAAGCCGCACGGGCGGAAGGGCATTGGCCTGGGCGGCGGTTTCGTCCACGCCTTCGGGGGTGGAGCGGTGGCAGGAAAAGCAATCGACCCGGACGGCGGCGTAATCATGGCACGACCGGCAGAAATGGCCCTTGTCGGCATATGTGACGACCTGGCCCCGGTCATCGCGGGCTGTGTGGCAGTCGAAGCATTGCTTGAGGCTGGCCGCGATCTTCCGGTCGCCCTCGTGCACGGTCAGGTTCCGGTCGTGGCGCATCAGATCCATGTGGTTGGCGCGCCAGTAGGCATTGCCCTCGGGATGGGGCGCGCCGGTGGCGGCGGGAATGTCCGGCCACAGCGGCGAGCGGTCCCCGGCGGCGAGCGCGCCGGCCCAGGCCAGCGACAGCCCGACGATGAGAACCAGCCACCGCATGACTATTCCCCCAGCCCCATCTTGATATAGCCGGTGGGGCAGACATCGGCGCAGATATGGCAGCCGATGCAGCGGGTATAGTCGGTATCGACATAGCGGCCCACCGTGCGTTCGGATTTCTTGATGCGGAACACCGCGTCCTGCGGGCAGAAGATCACGCAATTGTCGCATTCGAAACACAGGCCGCAGGACATGCAGCGTTCGCCTTCCTTCTTTGCCTGTTCCTCGCTGAAGCCGATGATGCGTTCCTCGAAATTGCCCAGCACCGCGTCGCCCTCGATGTGAACCTCTTCGCGCTGTTCGCGCGGCACATACTTGAAATGCCCCTTGAACAATTCGGTATGCGGGATGATCTGCCCGGCCGAACGGTCGTCGTAATTGTGTACCGCGAAGGGGGCGGCATCGGTGCCACGGCCCTGGGTGTGATCGTAGGCCGCCGGATCCTTGCCGCGCCGGTGCAGTTCCTCCAGCAGGTTGAAATGATGCACGTCCACCCGGGGCCGTTTCGCCACCGCCCCGTCGTCGAGGAAATCGCCGATCACCTGCGCCCCGATCCGGCCGTGGCCTATGGCGGTGGTCAGCAGGTGCGGGCGCAGGATGTCGCCGCCGGCAAAGTGCTTTTCGCGGCCCTTGACCTGATAGGTCGGCGAGGCGTCGATGAAACCGCGCCCGCCGTCCATTTCCTCCAGCCCCGCGAAATCGCCCATCTGGCCGATGGCCGAGATGATGATGTCGCATTCGATCTCGAACTCGGTGCCCTCGCGCGGCACCGGCTTCATGCCGTCCATGTCGCATTCGCACATCTTCAGCGCGACGGCATGGCCCTTGTCGTTGCGGATCACCTCGAGAGGCATGACACCGCCGCGAATGTCGATGCCTTCGCGCAGCGCGTCGGCGCGTTCGCGTTCCGCCGCGGTCATCTTCTCGACCGGAAACAGCGAGGTGAGCGTCGCCTGCATCCCCTCGCGGGTCAGCGACGAGGCCACGTCGTGCCCGGTAAAGTCGATCAGCGTACCGTCGGGATGCTCGCTGGGCTTGACCGCGGTGATCCGGCCCAGCCGTCGGGCGACCGATGCGACGTCGATCGAGGTATCGCCACCGCCGACGACGACGACCTTCTGCGCCGTGCCCAGCACATAGCCCTGGTTGAAGGCGTCGAGGAATTCGATGCCGTTGATGCAGTTTTCGGTACCCTCCCAGCCCGGAACGGGCAGCGGGCGGCCCGTCTGCGCCCCCATCGCCCAGTAGATCGCATCGAAGGCGCCTTCCAGTTCCTCGACGCTGACATCGGTGCCGACGCGGGTGTTCAGATGCACATCCACGCCAAGCGCCACGATGCGCCCGATCTCGGCATCCAGCATGGCGCGCGGCGTGCGGTAGCCGGGGATGCCATAGCGCATCATGCCGCCAAGTTCCTCATGCGCCTCGAAGATCGACACCGCGTGCCCGTCGAGCCGCAGGAAATAGGCCGCCGACAGGCCGGCGGGGCCGCCCCCGATCACCGCCACCTTGCGGCCGGTATCGGCCCCGGCGGCGGGCAGGCTCACGCCGTTCTGGTTGGCCCAGTCGCCGACATACTGTTCCACCGCGTTGATGCCGACGTAATCGTCCACCTCGTTGCGGCTGCACCCGGCCTCGCAGGGGGCCGGGCAGACCCGCCCCATGGTGGCCGGGAACGGGTTGGCCGCGGCCATCCGCTGAAAGGCGTATTCCTGCCAGGCCATGTCTTCGGCGGGCGGCTTGTCCATGCCGCGCGCGATCGCCAGCCAGCCGCGGATATCGTGACCCGAGGGGCACGATCCCTGGCAGGGCGGGGTCTTGTGGATATAGGTCGGGCATTTGTAGGACTTGTCGGCCTGGAATATCTTTTCCTCGAGATCCCAGTCGGCGGCGGTTTCGCCCTCCTCGAACCGGCGGAATGTCAGATCCGTGCTTTCGATGTCTTTCATGCTGTCTCTCCCCGGGGGTCCGCCCCTTCCTCATCGTCGCCGGTCTCCTGCCCGGTCAGCACGATCGCGCTGGACACCAGCTGATGCACCGACAGGACCGAATCCATTTCATAGCCGAAGGCCGGCATGACCTTGGAAAACTGCGTCTTGCAGATGGCGCAGATCGCCGCCATGTGGGTGACGCCGTGATCCTCGCTGACCTGCTGCAACGCGGCCATGCGCGGGCTGGCGCCCTTCTTGCGCAACTCCATCAGATCGTCGGTCAGAAGCCCGCCGCCGCCGCCGCAGCACAGCGTACTTTCATGCGTGGTGTCACGGTCCATGTCGAAATAGTTGTTGCACACGGCGCGGATCACGTTGCGCGGAATCTCGAACTGCCCGCCCGGCTCGTCGCCCATGCGCGAGGCGCGCGCGACGTTGCAACTGTCGTGGAAGGTCAGGCGGATGTGGTCGTTCTTCGACTTGTCGAACCGCAGCGTGCCTTTCTGGATCTCGCCCCAGGTGAATTCGAGGATATGCTGGGGAATCGGGTATTTCTGGTCGAGAAAATCGAACGGGCCGGCCAGCGTGTTGAGAAAGGAATAGGCCACCCGCCAGGCATGGCCGCATTCGCCGAAGACGATCCGTTTCACCCCCAGATCCTGCGCCGCCTTGCGGATGCGCAGCGCGATTTCGCGCATGTTTTCGTATGAGCCGATGAACAGCCCGAAATTGGCCGCCTCGGAGGCATAGGACGACAGTGTCCAACTGACCCCGGCCTCGTGGAACACCTTGGCATAGCCCAGCAGACCGTCGATATGCGGTTCGGCGAAGAAATCCGCCGAGGGCGTGATCAGCATGATATCGGCGCCCTTCTCGTCCAGCGGCAGGCGCACGCTGATGCCGGTCTCGTCCTCCAGATCCTCTTCCAGATCCTCAAGCGTGGCGCGCAGCGCCTTGGGGTTGAGGCCAAGGTTGTTGCCGATATCCTTGACCTTGCCGATGATCTCGTTGGAATATTTCTGGCCCATGCCGACGCTGTCCATGATCTCGCGCGCGGCCATGGTGATCTCGGCGGTGTCGATGCCGTAGGGGCAGAACACCGAACAGCGGCGGCATTCACTGCACTGGTGGTAGTAGGAATACCATTCGTGCAGCACATCCTCGGTCAGGTCGCGCGCGCCCACCAGTTTCGGAAAATACTTGCCGGCGAAGGTGAAATAGCGCCGATAGACACTGCGCAGCAGGTCCTGGCGCGCCACCGGCATGTTCTTGGGGTCGCCGGTGCCAAGGAAATAATGGCACTTGTCGGTGCAGGCGCCGCATTTGACGCAAGCATCCAGATAGACCTGAAAGGCGCGGTTCCTCTCGGCCAGTTCGGCCATCTTTTCCAGCGCCCGTTCCTTCCAGTCGGGCAGCAGTTCGCCGGGAAAGCCCAGCTTGGCCTGGTGTTCGGGCGCGGCAAGGAATGGGTGCAGCCCTTCCATCGCGCCCGCCTTCAGGCAGGGAATGTCGAGAGGGAAGTCCATCCTGGGAAGGTCGTCGCCGTCGGCCATCGCCTAACCCTCCAGCCTGGCCGCCCAGGGGGCGAGGTGGCGCCGCTCGCGCGGGTTGTCGATCTGGTTGCGGCTGGGCGAGAAGAACACGCCGGGCGCATGCAGCAGTTTCGAGATCGGGAACACGATCATCAGCACCGCCACCAGCCCCAGATGCACCAGCAGGATGGGCTGGGCCGGCAGATCCTCGATGCGAAACCGCAAGAGCCCCAGCATGAAGGCCTTGACCGACATGATGTCGGGGCGCGCCACGAAGCGCATCATCAGCCCCGACCCGGCGATGGCGACCAGCAGCGCCAGCATCAGGTGGTCGGAAGGGTTTGAGATATAGCGGATGCGTTCGACCAGGAACCGCCGCGCCCAGAGACCCAGCAGCCCGGCCAGCATGGCGAACCCGGCATAGGTGCCCCAGGGCTGCGCCAGCGCCACCCACCACCAGACGTCATAGGTGAAATAGCGGATGTGCCGGATCAGCACCAGCCACAGGCCCATGTGGAAGGTCCAGCCGAACAGCCAGATCCACTTGTTCGACCTGTACAGGCTTTCGAAGAACACCACCTCGCGGAACATCCGCAGGATCACGCCGGCGCGCGTGACCGGCGCCGGCGTGGTCGGGATCTTCAGGGGCGCGGGAACGCGCGCATAGCGGACGACCTTCATCGCCACGCCCACGACCAGAATCGCGGTCGCGGCGTAGAACAGGATGGCGAAACTCGCGGACAGCACGCAGACTCCTCCCCTCAACGGAAATGAATCCGTTCATTTCCCGATGGTTGCCGGTTCAGACGCAGCCCGTGGGCTTGGGCAGGCCGGCGATCTTGCAGGCCTGTTTGGCCGGTCCGTAGGGAAACAGTTCGTACATGTACTTGTTGTTGCCCTTCTCGGGGCCCATCGACTTCTTGATGGCCTTGATCAGCACGCGGACCGCCGGCGCGATCTGGTACTCCTCGTAATAGTCGCGCAGGAAGTTCACCACTTCCCAGCGTTCGTCGTCCATCTCGATATTCTCGGTCCGGGCGATCTCGAGCGCGAGTTCCTTGTTCCAGTCCGCAAGGTTGGTGATGTAACCTTCCTCGTCATGTTCAACGGTGTGTCCGTTCACTTGATACGACATGTCGTGTTCCTCTCTTTGCGCCCCGGTCGGGGCCTTTTCCTAAAGCCAGGCCAGCGTGCGGTCGTGGTCCGCGACCAGATCGACGAAACCCTCGTAATCCACGCCGGCAATTCCGTTCAGCATCCGCTTTTCCGCCAGGCCGCGCGCCGCGGCATCGGGCAAGAGCACATAAAGCGACACCGCGCCGATCCGCCCGGCCACCCGTTCGGCCATGACGGTTTCCGCGAGGGCGCCATATACCCCGTCCTCGATCATCAGGACGGCATCGCCGTCCTTGCAGTGGTCCAGACAGCTTTGCAGGCCGGTGTTGGTGAAGGGCGACTTGTTGACGGTATGCAGGGTTGACATGCTTTCCTCTTCAGAAGCTCAGGACCACGTCCTGATCGGCCATAAGATCGGCCATCTCGGCCCGGCTGACGATGCGGATCGAAGGCTTCTCGGCCCAGCCGTCATCCTCGTCCTCGTACATGATTTCCTGCAAATCGGCCTCGCTCAGGCCGCGTTCGTCAAGCGATTCCCGCTCGACGAACAGCTTGGTCACGTCGTAATCGCCCAGCGCCCGGAAGGTGGGCGAAAAGTTCTTGACCCCGAGCGCGCCGGTGTCCTGGCCGCGCGTCAGCTGGAACACCCCGTCGTCGAGGAACGCCAGACTGACATCCTGATCGAAGGCGGCGCCGATCAGCACGACCTCCAGGCTTTCAAGCGCATAGATCGTCCCGTAGGGCGCCTTGCGGTTGACGTAGAGGAATTTCTTGATCTCCGACATGACCGCCCCCTAATCCCCGAACGTCACCAGACGGTCGGTCTGGATGCCCATTTCAATCAGCTGCCCCAGGCCCGAGATGCGGAACCCCTCGGCGATGTTGTCGGCATCCTTGCCTTGGCGGCCGGCCTCGTTCTCGTCCAGCAGCCCGCGCCGCTGCGCCGCCGCGATGCAGACCACCAGGTCGATGCCGTGTTCCTTCGCCAGGGCGGTCCAGTTCTTCTGGATGTGGCGTTCGTCCTGGGGCGGCACGCTTAGCCGGGTCGAGACGTTGACACCGTCGTGATAGAAGAACACGCGCGGCACCTCGTGGCCCTTCGCCAGCGCCGCGCGCACGAAATGATAGGCCGTATCCGCCGCCTGATGCGTATACGGCCCCTCGCTTATGACGACTCCGAACTTCACCTTGCCCGCACCTCAGAAATGCACATGCGCCGACATGTTCATGGTCTTGCGCGCGCCGGTCCAGGTATCGAGGTGGTGCTTGGTGAAGGCCAGGCCGGTCATGTCGAAGAACCGCTTCCAGCCGATGCGTTCGATCCACTCGCCCATGCGTTCCCAGTGCTTGGCATCCTGCTTGTAGGCGGCGACGATCTTGCCGACGGCTTCCTTGACCTCGGGCCAGTGCGGCGCGTTGTTGGGCAGGTTGGCCACCGCGAGCTTGTGGAACGTCGGCTTGGAGCGCGCGTTGGAATGCTTGCCGCCCACCCAGATCGCGATCTTGGTGCTGTCCTCGCCGTTGATCTGCATCGGCGGGCACGGCGGATAGCAGGCCCCGCAGCAGACGCATTTCTTTTCGTCGACCTCGAGGCTCGGCTTGCCGTCGACCATCGCGGGGCGGATCGCCGCCACCGGGCAGCGCGCCACCACGGCGGGGCGTTCGCAGACATTGGCGACCAGGTCGTGATTGATCTTGGGCGGCTTGGTGTATTGCACGTTGATGGCGATGTCGCCCTGCCCGCCGCAGTTGATCTGGCAGCACGACGTGGTGATGCGCAGCCGGTTGGGCATCTTTTCCTGCACGAATTCCTTGTGCAGCATGTCCATCAGCCCCTTGACCACGCCGGAGGCGTCGGTGCCGGGAATGTCGCAATGCAGCCAGCCCTGGGTGTGCGAGATCATCGAGACGGATGCGCCGGTGCCGCCGACCGGAAAGCCCGCCTCCTGCAGCGCCGCCACCAGCGGCGCCACCTTGGCCTCGTCCGCGACCATGAATTCGATGTTCGAACGCGTGGTAAAGCGGATGTGACCATCGGCGAACCGGTCGCCGATTTCCGCCAGCTTGCGGATGGTGAACAGATCCATCTGCCTCTGCGTTCCGGCGCGCACGGTGAAGATCTCGTCGCCCGATTTCGAAACGTGGCGCAGCACCCCGGCGCGGGGCCGGTCGTGCCAGGCCCAGTTGCCGTAGTTCTTCTTCATCACCGGATGCATGTACTGGAACGGATCGGGCACGCCGACTTCGTCCGGCATACGGGGTTTTTCAGCCTGCTGGTTCATTGTCTCTTCTCCTCGCGTGCCGCTATTCGGCGCTGATCTGCAACCCGGCCTCGCGCGCCTTGCGCTCGAACCACTTGGCCGCCTCGTCGTCGAAATCGTCGGTGCGCACGAAACAGGATGTACGCGGATGATTGACCATGTTGGGATCGGGCGGAATATCCAGCGCCTCGAGGAAGGCGGGCAACCCGATACGGTCGATGGTTTCGCCGATGCGTTCGTGTTCCAGCGCGTTGTCGGCGAAGAACTCGACCACCTGCTCACCGAACTCGGTCAGCTTCTCGAAATCCTCGTCGGTTTCCAGTTTCATGAACGGCACCACCATGATGCCCATCAGATCGCCGATCTTGAGCGCCCGCTTGCCGCCGATCATGATCGAAACGCCCTTGTCGTCGCCCGGACTGAGCGCCTTGGTCATGACGTTGATGCAGTGCATGCAGCGCACACACGAGGGGTTGTCGATTTCCAGCGTGTCGTCGTCATTGAGGCTGATGGCACGGGTCGGGCACATGTTCACCACCGTGTCGATGGTGTACTTTCGGCCTTTCTCGGCGATGTGTTCCTTCACCTTCTGCTGGTCGATCTTGATGTCGTCGCGCCAGGTGCCGATCACCGCGAAGTCGGCGCGGTGGATGGCGTTGACGCAATCGTTGGCGCAGCCCGAGAACTTGAACTTGAACTTGTAGGGCAGCGCCGGGCGGTGCATCTCGTCCAGAAGCGTGTTGATGATCGTACGGTGCGCGCGCACCTCGTCGAAACAGGATTGTTCGCAGCGGGCATGGCCGACGCAGCTCATCGCGGTGCGCAGCGCCGGGCCGGCACCGCCAAGGTCAAAGCCGATCTTGTTCAGTTCGTCGAACGCCGGCTGCACGTTCTCCGAGGTGCAGCCCTGGAACATGATGTCGCCGGACTGGCCGTGAAAGGCGATGAGACCCGAGCCGTACTTTTCCCAGATGTCGCACATCTGCCGCAGCAGGTCGGTGGAATAGTGAAAGCCCGCCGGCGGCATCACGCGAAGCGTATGGAATTCCTTGGACTCGGGAAACTTGTCGGCCACCTCGGAAAAGCGCGGAATGATGCCGCCGCCATAGCCGAACACCGAAAGCGTGCCGCCCTTCCAGTAGCCCAGCTTGTTCTCGTAGGAATGGTTCAACTGGCCCAGAAGGTCGTTCATCATCTTCTGATTGTTCGGCGCGCCCTCGTCGCGCAGGCGCTTCAGCCCCGTGACGAAGCTGGGCCAGGGGCCGTCTTCCAGCTGATCGAGGTGCGGGGTCGGATGCTTGCCCTCGCCGGTCACCGGTTTTTCATCCCTTGGATCGCCGTCCTTCATCGCGTTCTCCCCAGCTTGTGCGTGCCCTTGCCGTTGGCGGTCGTCATTTCGTGGAATTTGCAGGCATCCGCTTGGCGCTTTGGCATGGCGCGCTTGCGCCTGTCCGCCGAACTGCCTGCGACCTCCCAATCGCTAGCATCTATACATTGTAATAATCGAATGTAATAATCAACC
Source organism: Paracoccaceae bacterium (assembly GCA_020441385.1). GTDB lineage: Bacteria > Pseudomonadota > Alphaproteobacteria > Rhodobacterales > Rhodobacteraceae > JAGRMG01. Next base: position 2,337 of record JAGRMG010000126.1, on the reverse strand, counting down.
AAAACCGACACCGCGCCGGTCACGATGTGCAGAAAAATGCCACCCGGCGGCAAGAAACGAACTCGGAACGGATTGCGACGATGCCGCTGGATACGGAAATACTGCATGGTTTCAATTGGATCGACCTGAAGGGCACGGACGGGTACCGGCGGTGGCGGGCCATCAAACTAGCGGCCGCCGAAAGGGTTCTGCGCCTCGATCCCGTCGAATTGTCGTCTCTGGCCGCGCCGAGCGACGCCGAAGCATCCGAGATCGCCCGGCGCTGCGAGGTGGTGAACTTCGCGCGCTACGCCTGCGCCGGGACTGCCGATTCTCGCCCGGTACGCGAGGGGCTGCGCCGATTCTCGGACCGGTTCGGCCTGAAGATCGCCGAAGCGCACCGATCCGCCGGCGATGCCGGAATCGTCGCGCTTCAACCCTCGGACGATCCGGCCAGGCGCGGCTATATCCCCTATTCGACCCGGGCGCTGAACTGGCACACCGATGGCTACTACAATGGCCCCGGGGAACGCATATCCGCCTTTGTCCTGCATTGCGTCCGCGCCGCCGACCGGGGGGGCGAAAACCGCATTCTCGACCCCGAGATACTCTATATCCGCCTGCGCGACGCCCGCCCCGACCTTCTGGCGGCGCTGCTTCATCCCGCGGCCATGTCGATCCCGGCGAACAGTGAACCCGACGGCGCGCTGCGCGCCGAATCGGTCGGGCCGGTGTTCTATCCCGACCCAATGACCGGGCGGTTGCAGATGCGCTATACCGCGCGCACCCGCTCGATCTCCTGGCGGGACGATGCGGCCACAGGCGAGGCCGCGCAATGGCTGCGCGACAGGCTCGATGCGGGCGACCCGCTGGGTTGCACGGTCCGCCTCGACGCAGGACAAGGTATCCTGAACAACAACGTGCTGCATGACCGGACGGGATTCGGGACGGACAGGGGCGATGCCCGCCTGCTATACCGCGTCCGGTTCCACAACCGCATCGCAAGGAGCGAACGATGGCCAAGCTGAGCGAACTGATCATCTCCAATCCCGAGGTCAGGAGCTTCACGGAACTGGAAAGGCTGGTCGAACATGCCGGCGAATCCGGCGAGATGTTCCTTGAATTCGACCTCAAGCCCGATTACCGCGACACGCCGCGCAAATGGGAATGGGCGCTCGAGGCGGCCTTTACCCGCGGAACCACCTATGGCGGATGAGACCCTGCGTGACATCGCCGAACTCGACCTGCCCTTCGGACGCCGCGCGAAGGTGCGCGAAGTGACCCATGAAAGCGGGCTGCGCATGATACGTCTGGTACTGCGCGAAGGCACCCGCATCACCCAGGTGGACATGGACGAAAGCGCGGCACGGCAACTGGCCGGCGTGCTGGCCGCCGCCGCCGAGCCCCGGGAATAGGACAGACCCGCATGGATCATCTGCCGATCTTCCTGGATATCAGGGGCCGCAAGGTCCTGGTCGACGGCGGCGGCACCGCGGCAGCGCGGCGCGCCGAACGAGCGCTGGACTGCGGCGCGCTGGTCACTGTCTGCGACCCCGCCCCGGGGCCGGACCTCTCGGCCCTGGCCGGCCACGCGGCGCTGACGCTTTGCCCCCGGCCGGCGGAGGCGGGCGATCTGGACGGTTGCGCCGTGGCCTGGGGGGCATCAGGCGACGCAGAGCGCGACGCGCGGCTTTCGGGCTGGTGCCGTACCGCCGATGTCCTGTGCAACGTCGCCGACATACCCGAGCAGTGCGATTTCATCACCCCCTCGGTGGTTGACCGTTCGCCCGTGGTGGTGGCGGTCTCGACGGGGGGAACCGCGCCGGTGATCGCGCGAATCCTGCGCGCCCGGATCGAGGCGACGCTGCCCGCCGCCTTCGGCCGGCTCGCCGAATTCGCCAGCGGCTTTCGCACCGTCATCGCCCGGAGCATCGCGAGCGGCCGCGCCCGGCGGCATTTCTGGGAACGCATGATCGACGGGCCGGCGGGCGATTTCTTTCTTTCGGGCGCGGAAGCGCGCGCAAGGGCGCAGGTCATGGACGACCTGGCGGCCGGGGCCGCCGGCGGGCCGGCGCCGGTCGGCGAGGTCTATCTGGTCGGCGCCGGGCCGGGCGACCCCGATCTGCTGACCTTCCGTGCGCTCAGGCTGATGCAGCGCGCCGACGTGGTGCTGTTCGACCGGCTGGTCGGCGACGACATCATGGCGCTGGTGCGCCGCGACGCGCGGCGCATCTATGTCGGCAAGCTGCCCCGCGAACACACCATGGCGCAGGAGGACATATCGGCGCTGATGGTGCGGCTGGCGCGCGAGGGCAACCGGGTGCTGCGCCTCAAGGGGGGCGATCCCTACATCTTCGG